>NZ_JBVVPA010000009.1:0-238673 GCF_055807555.1 Bradyrhizobium sp. Ken64
CTTCAAAACGCCCTGCGTCACGAGGCCAAGCTTTTGTACTGCGCGTTCGACCTCATGTTCGCAGCCGGCGAGGACCTGCGCGCGCTGCCGCTTCTCGAGCGCAAGAAGCGGCTCAAGGCCCTCCTGCCGCGCCACAAGCTCGTCGCGTTCAGCAACCACCGCAAGGGCAGCGGCACAAAGTTCTTTGCACAAGCCGAGCTGAGACATCTCGAAGGCATCATGGCCAAGCGCGTCGACAGCCCGTACGCGTCCGGACGCCGGACCGCCGATTGGCTGAAGGTGAAGACCGCGCAGCGTCAGGAGGTAGTGATCGCCGGCTTCACCGCGCCGAGGCGAACCCGGCCCTTCTTCGGCGCCCTCGTGCTGGCGGTACGCGACGGCGATGCATGGCGGTACATTGGCCACGTCGGCACCGGCTTCAGCCACCAAGTTCTCGAAGAGCTTCACCGCAAGCTCGTGAGGCTGAAGACAGCCAAGTCGCCCTTCCCTGGCAAGGTGAAAAACGAGCGGTTTACGACCTGGGTGCGTCCTTCCTTGGTTGCGGAAGTGAAATTCGCAGAGTGGACCAGCAAGGGCGAGCTGCGCCAGCCGGTCTATCTCGGCCTGAGGTCCGACAAAAATGCCAAGGACGTCGTTCGCGAAAAGAAGTGGTCGCGAAAATAATGCTCCCCAGACGCAGAGTACGACCTGGAGTTCAGCTGGCGGCGCGCTCGGATGCCGAAGGCCACGGCGGCAGGGGCGGCAATCCGAGGGCTTTGCGTACAGGTCCAAACGACCTCCGGTGAGCTGCGCATGCACCAAGCCTGGCGAGCGCCTCATAATGAGCCGGCACCGGGTAGCCCTTGTGATCCGCGAAGCCGTAGCCGGGGTGACGCACCTCGAGTGTCCGCATGACCGTATCGCGCTCGACTTTCGCGAGGATGGAGGCGGCCGCAATGCTGGCGGACTTGGCGTCACCTTTAATGATGGGCTGCTGAGGGATGTCGATTTCCCTCAACCGCTTCGCGTCGATCAGCAAGTGCTGCGGTGCCAACCCGAGCCCCCGGACCGCACGTTGCATCGCCTGGATGCCTGCCCAATAGATGTTGATTTCGTCGATCTCCTCGACCTCGACGAATGCTACACACCAACTCTCTGCCTTTTCCTTGATTTCCTTCGCGAGTTCTTCGCGAGCGGCGGCGTCGAGTTTTTTCGAGTCGTCGATTCCAACTATCCGCGTCCCGGGCTTCAGGATCACGGCGGCAGCGGAAACTGGCCCGGCGAGAGGGCTCATTCCCGCCTCGTCCACGCCTGCCACCGCATGATGGCCGCTTTCCCAGAGAGAGGTCTCGAAGCGGAGCATCTTGCGGAGGCGCTGCCCTTCCGACCTATTTTCGGAGCGCCGCTTGTCGATTGAAGCCAGGATTGCACGGGCTCCCGCGCGGGTGTCGGCCCGCAAGATCTGCTCGACGCCGGCCTCGAGCGGTCTTTTCTCGATGACATAGCGCCGGCGCAACGCATCGAGCGAATACTGGGGCATAGTGGCCTTCGTGAAGACTGACTGTGGGAAGCGTGTCGGTGAAATTTGTGGCGATTGTCTGAAGCTAGACCATGCCGTCATCGACTGCGCAGCGCCTTGTCGAAAGGAACCGGACCGGCTCGCCATCTGAGGTCTCGCTATTCTGGAGGGCCACTGATCCAGACCTCGCGTTCGACCTCAGAGCGGAACCAACCGGTGTCTTCATCCCTTGAGAAAGAGTGGAGCCTCGATTCCCGGGCTTCCGAGGGGGCCGGCCCATGCTCCGCCAAGCCAGCAACGAAGAAGAGGTTCTGGACCGCACCGCCGAGGTCGCGGCCACCATCGCGGAAGAAGGCCTCCGCTACGTCAGCGACTCCGCGCCGGGGTACACGCGCAAGCGGACTGGAACCACTTTCAGCTACTACGACAAGGACGGCAAGCGCATCACCGATGCCGCCGTCATCCGACGCATCAAATCAATCGGCATCCCGCCGGCCTACGAGTCCGTGTGGATCTGCCCGTCGTCGAACGGCCACATCCAGGCAACCGGGCTCGATGCGCGGGGTCGCAAGCAGTATCGCTACCATCCGAAGTGGCGCGAGCTCCGAGACCAGAACAAGTATGAGCATATCGTCCTGTTCGCTGCCGCGCTGCCCGCGCTGCGGGAACGGGTCGCTGCCGACATGAAGCGGGACGGACTGCCCCGCGAGAAGGTGCTGGCCACGATCGTTAGTCTTCTGGAAAAGACGTTGATCCGGGTCGGCAACGCCGAGTACGCTGAGAAAAACAAGTCCTACGGGCTCACCACCATGCGCCGCAAGCACGTCGCGGTCGGGCGCGGCGTCCTTCGTTTCGACTTCACGGGCAAGTCGGGCAAACAATGGAAGCTTCGCGTCGAGGACAAGCGGATAGCCGCGATCGTGAAGCGCTGCGCGGAGATCCCGGGACATGAGCTCTTCAAGTACCTGGACGACGACGGACAGCCCCGCACCGTCGATTCCGGCGACGTCAACGCCTACATCAAGGACATCACGGGCGAGGACTTCAGCGCCAAGGATTTTCGGACTTGGGCGGGAACCGTTCTGGCGGCGTTGGCGCTTGCCGAATTCAAGAAGTACGACAGCCAGGCCGAGGCGAAGCGCAACGTCGTCACCGCGATCGAAAGCGTCTCGAAGCAGCTCGGCAACACACCGGCCATCTGCCGCAAGTGCTACGTGCACCCGGAAGTCCTGAACGCCTACCTGTCAGGTGACCTCGTGAAGATGATTGAGACCAAGATCGCGCAGAAGTTCAAGCGCCAGTACGCCAAGCTCACTTCCGACGAGATCGTGGTGCTGGCATTTCTCCGGAAACGTCTCGATTCTCTGACGGAGCCCGCCTAGCCGGGCCTACCCGGTCTCCGGACGCCTGCGTCCTCCTCGATGTCTCCAGGCACACCTCGGCTGGGGCTCTCGTCGGCAAAAAGGGGCCTTCCATTCAAAGCCGGGATGCTGGGCGTGGTGCGGGCCGGCGGGACGGTCGTTTACCGTTCGGTTCCGCTTCCGTCCTTGCCATTCGCGGCTCTGCCGGCTGGGTAGATGGACCCGTGCACAAGTCCCCGTCCCGATACCCGAAGCAAAACCGTTCTTAGGTCGCATCGGCCTGGCCGCAAGCAACGTAAGGGCGGTGCGCTTGGCTGGGGAGGCGTAATGGACAGTTTGGGACTATTTCAGCAGCCGCGCCTAGGCTGCGGCTTCTTCTTGGACTTCGATCTACCTCAAGAGGTGTTTGCTCTCGCGTGTTCGCGCGCCTCCCGACGACGTTCACGGCGTTCGCGCCGCCGCTTGGCACGGTCGGCGGGCTGTCGCAGCGGAGGAACGGGCGCTGTGTCGGATACCAATTTGGGAGCCTCATCGGCTGCGGCCTGTTGGGCCGGCTCGGATGCCTCCGGGCGGGCTTCCATGAATTCAAGCACTGCCCGACCCTTTGCCGTAATCTTCCAGCCCCCGCTGATGCGTTCGACTAAGCCTTGAGAAAAGATATCGAGATCGGGTACCCGCGCGGCGAGGCGCTTGGTCCGATTCGCCCACTCGCGGCCACTGGTCGCCAGGATGGCCATGTCGCGCTTGAGGTCTTCCATGACGGCGAAGCCGTCCGGATAGCTCACCAGGATCTTCAGCACCGTGACCTGGAAATTCACGCCCGCCTCGACCGATCAGCGCCACATCGTGGGTGCACGCGAAAGGGCATCACGGCCTACCTGCCTGAGTTCGTCTAGTGATACCTCACCTTTGGTAGCAGCCTCCAGTATCTTTGAGGCGACATGGGTACGCGCTCCGATCTCGCGGTGCGAAACGCTCTCGGAAACTTCGTTTAAGACCGCGCGCAAGAGCGCACTAGTTGACGGATCGAACATGAATGCCCCCAGAAGGGAAAACCTATCATAGCCAACATTTCGCGTGCCGCGATTCAAAAATGATTGCGATAGGCCAGCTGGTCTGACCGACCTTTTGGAAATTGCCTCCACGGTGGACTTGCCTTGCAAGATCAGGCAATTCGTAAGGCTATCTTCGAGATCAGGAAGTCGCGTGTCGAGACCCCACCGAGCCTATAGGCAGGTCGTTCTTTCGATGTCGGTAGTCATGCTCCTGGCAGCCGGCGCCGCGGCCCAGGAGGATAAGAAGACCGACGACGACAAGCCGGCCGATCCGGACACGGGTGAGAGCACCGTGGAGGAAAAGACGCTCGGCATTCTGCCCAATCCGCTGCAGAAGTACGGCGTGAAGTTCGCGGCCACTTACATAGGCGAGGCGTTTGGTAACGCTTCCGGCGGCCTGAAACAGGGCGCAATCTACGAAGGCCGCCTCAACCTCGCGGTGGATGTCGATCTGCAGAAGCTCGTCGGCATCGACAAGCTCACTTTTCACGCCAACATGTTCCAGATCCATGGCGACGGCCTGTCCCGGAGCAATCTTCAGAACTTCTTCGTCGTCAGCGGAATCGAGGCTCTGCCCGCAACGCGCCTCTACGAAGCGTATTTCGAAAAGCAGTGGGGCGCGAAGAGGCTCTCGCTGAAGGTGGGTCAGCTTGCCGCCGACAGCGAATTCTTCAACACCAGATATACAGACGTGTTCACCAACGCCTCAATGGGTTGGCCCGCGATCACGTCGCTTGATCTTCCCAGCGGCGGACCTTCGCCACCTTTGGCGGCTATGGGCGCAAGGCTACTGGTCAACGTGACCGACCAGCTTTCCGTTCTGGGCGGGATCTTCGACGGCGACCAAGCCGGCCCCGGATCGGGCGACCCGCAGGAGCGCAATCGCTACGGCGTGAATTTCCGCGTCAACGATCCGCCGTTGTTACTGGGTCAGATCCAGTACGCCTGGAACAACAAGAAGGGCGATCCCAACCTGACCGGCCAGATCAAGTTCGGCGGCTGGCGGCACTTTGGCTCTTTCGCGGATCAACAGCTCGCGTCGAACGGCAGCTCGCTCGCCGCTCCCGGTAGCAGCGGCGAGCCGCTATTGCTCGCAGGAGACATCGGTGGTTGGGCGGTCTTCGAGCAACAGATCTACCGCGTGCCTCACAGCGACAATCGCGGGATCGGTGTGTTCGCAAGGGCCGCCGGCGCGCCCGCTGATCGCAACCTGATCGATCTCTACGCTGATGCCGGCGTCGAGTTCATTGGGCTTCGTGATGGCCGGCCCGATGACAAGTTCGGGATCGCCGCGGGCTATGCCCATCTGTCCAAACGGGCGCAGGCGCTCGACGCCGACTACCGCATGCTGGTGAATCCCAACTGGCCCTCGCGAAACTTCGAGGGGTTGCTGACGACGGTCTACCAATACCAGATCAAGGAGGGCTGGTCGTTGCAGCCAAACTTCCAATACATCATCCACCCGGGCGGCGGCGCCACCGGGCAGGCGACGCCATTCGCCGGCAAGGCCCTCAAAAATGCGTCGGTATTCGGCCTCAGGACGACGCTCAAATTCTAGCCCCGTGCGCATCGCACGGACTCTGCTCAGGAAGAGCTCGTGCAGATGAACACGATGGCGCAGGTGGCATCAGAGCGCCCCCCATGTCGTCCTCCGGGCGGACATCTCATTGAGCCTTTTCAGCCTGCTCGCGCTCGCGCAAGCCTCGGGCAAGTTGATCAACAGACGTCTCCTGCGCCAATTCGTCTTGTTGGCAATCCTCGTCATCGACATTCAGCCGCCTGGCAAGCTTCTGCAATATTCTCAAAGACCGCGTCGCCTCCCGTTCAGAGAGCAGATTAATCTGAAGTTCTAGACGATCTCGCTTCTCCAAAATGCGGTCGGTCGCATTTTGGCGAATGAGGACACAGGAGGTGAGAAGTACCGCCTCCAGCGCGAGGAATGTCCCGAGCAGCGGGAACGGGAATGGATCAAGCGCGCGATCGGGGAATACCCGGCCGAAGGCAATCCAACACACCAGCGCCCCGCACTGCAGCACCACGAACTGCGGAGTGCCCGCAAACGATCCGATTGCATGAAAAACACGATGATGAAGAGCGATCTTTTCCTCATCCTGCTTTTCAAGCCGCAGGATGGCGTCGATATTTTCTACCGGTCTTTTCGATGATGTCGGCGTTGACATCGTCAGCTGGCGATCTGCTCGGCGGCTCGCCGCGCTGACTGTCGGGTCCGGTCGAGTGTCTCATCTCCGGCTTTTTCGGCCTTGGCACGCGCTTCACATTTTGAGCGAAGCTCCTCAATCTCATCGTCTGTGAGGTGCTCAATTCCCACGAGACTATTGCGCGCCGCACTCACGCGAATGAGTTCGTCCAGCTTTACCTGAATGGCGGCGCTGTCACGGTTTTGCGAGTTCTGAATCAGAAATACCATAAGGAAAGTTACGATTGTGGTCCCAGTATTAATGACCAACTGCCAAGTGTCCGAGAACTGGAAGAGCGGGCCGCTTATGCCCCACACGACCACCACACCCGCAGCTAACAGGAAGGTCGAGGCGCGCCCAGCCGCAAGCGAGGTCTTGTTAGCCAAATCACCGAAGAATTTTGAGATCCGGGATGGTTCGTTTTTCATGACTCAGCCTTTGCCACCAACCACAATGTTGTTTCGGGGCGAAAGTTCCGCGTCAGGAACCGACATACATTGGCAGCAAACCGAGGCATGCTTTGCGCGGGAGCTCCCGAGAGCACGTATTGAGAGCGATCGCAGAGTACGTCCAAGCCACGCCCGTTCGGATGCCGACATCAACTCTAGAATTCAACTTGCTCCTGATTCGAAAACGGCATGGCCAAGGATTCCATTCACGCCAGTGCCACAAGCCAGCCGCGGATCTCTCACCCGCAGCGTCCTCCACGAGCGATCAGGTTGCGATATCGGGTCTCGTATTCATGCGCCATCCGGCTTGCGGCGAAGCGCTCTTCGAACGGGGCGCGGACCACTCGTCTGTCCAGTCGGCCCAGTTCTTTCACCGCCCTGATCGCCTGCTCCTGACCGTCGACGATGAAGCCGGTGACGCCGTCCTCCACAACTTCAGGCACCGACCCTGATCGATAAGCGATCACGGGCGTCCCGCACGCCATCGCCTCGATCATCACCAGACCGAACGGCTCGGGCCAATCGATCGGAAATAGCAGGCCCGCTGCGTCTGCGAGGAAAGGCTGCTTCTTCGCGTCGTCGACCTCGCCGACGAGTTGAACCGTCTGGCCATCGATGTTCGGCTCGAGCTTGTTCTTGAAGTACGCCGTCTCCGACCGAGGAATCTTGGCGGCAATTCGCAGCGGCATTCGCGCCGCGCGCGCGATGCGTATGGCGTCCTCCGGTCCCTTGTCAGCCGTCAGCCTCCCCAGAAAGGCCAGGTAGGAACCCGGTTCGTAGGACGGCCGAAACAGATCCTTCGGCAGTCCGTGCTGGATCGTCGCGATCCAGTTCGCCTCCGGAAGTGGCCGACGCTGGTCGGCGGAAATGGAGACGAATGGAGCGTCTGCAAAGATGCCGATTACCTCGGGCAGACAAGGAAGGTCTAGCCTGCCGTGCATCGTGGTCAGAAAAGGCACGCCGGTTCGGCTCAGCACCGGAAGGGGCAACCAGTCGATGTGGGAGTGGATCACGTCGAAGTCGCCTGCGCGCTCGGCGATGGCCTCGATCAGAAGCGCGCAGGCGGCATTCGGATCGGCACCCTTCCGCCCCAGGCGCAGCGCGCGCGGCCACACGCCGTGGAGCTTTCCCTTCGTCTTGGAATCCCCGCTGGCGAACAGGGTGACGTCGTGTCCGAGTTCGACCAGTTCGTCCACGAGCCAGGCGATCACACGCTCAGTGCCGCCGTAAAGCTTTGGAGGTACGCTCTCGGCCAACGGAGCAAGCTGCGCAATCCGCATCGGCTAGGCTCCGAACACGAACCGCAGGACAGTCACGATCGTCGCGGAAATGAGGGCCGAAATCGCGAGCAGCGTCCAATCAGGCCTCGTGCTTCCGCGGGCCACTCGCGCTGCAAGCGTCTTCATGGCCGTCAACATTCGTCTCGAGGAAGCCGCTGCAGATAGGCTATCCCGAAGCCAGCGAGTTCTTCGGTATCGCTCTCTCGCGCTTCCGACCTGCTGTGGAGGTGGCGCTCCAGCAGGCAGCGCCGGCTGTCGTGCGGATCGACCTCGGGGTGCTGCGCCCGGTACACCGTCCAGGCGGTCTCCATGGCGTTCTTCAAGACGACTTCGTCGACCATACTCACTCCCTCCGGAGACCGAACCCAGTCGCTCCCAACTCAAGGCACTCCGGAAAGTTTCCGGTTATTCCCGCTGGCTTAGCCGCTCGAGAAGGAGCCTTTGCTCGGCTCTTTCGCGCGGTCCGACCGAGCTGCAGGCGTTGGCTTCGGCCGGACCTTCTGGATGCAAGCGGGGCGGCCGTCGCGGTCACGGCGGCGGGCTCCGTACTGGCGCATCGCGCGCCGTCTCCGGCGGCGAGGATTCCATTGCCCGCGCCGCCCGGGCAGCTGCAACCATTGCCTCTTTTTCCCGTTATCGGTAGGGCGCGAGCAATGTGAAAGGAATCTCGATGAAGAAGATCGCGATGTCGGCGCTGATGGTCGGCGCTCTTGGTCTGTCCTCGGTGGCCACCACCTCTCCTGCCGAAGCCCACTGGCGAGGTGGCTGGGGACCGGGCATCGCCGGCGGTCTGTTGGCCGGCGCCGTAATCGGTGGACTTGCCTCGTCGGCTTATGGATGGGGACCTGGCTACGGCTACTACGGTGGCCCGCGCTATTATGGAGCGGGCTATTACAGCGGACCCTACGCCTACGACTACGGCTACGACGAGCCCTATCGCTGGGGTGGTGGTTACGCCACCACGACCTACTACACGGCGCCCGTGTCTTACGGCTACCGGTACCGCCGAGCCGTGCGGCCTGCTTACGCCTATTACCGCGGATCATATCCGGTCGTGCGGCACCGCTGGCACCATCACCGCTGGTGACAGGCCCCGACAGCAACAAGCCGCGCTCGTCGAGGGCGCGGCTTTTCCTCGGTCAAGCGCTTACCACCACTCGCCGAGAAAGGGTTCGTGTCGACCAAGGGCGGCTGACGGGCGTCCCACTACCCCTAGCTTAAGGCCCTGCTCGTGGGCTTGTTTCGGAGTCCTTCGCCATTCCGCTCGGGAGCGGTGATTGCTCGCCCGGGCCGCCTGATGCCGTCGACACAGGATCTGTTGGCCTAGCGAAAGGATTGGCTGTAGCCACGATCTCGACCACCACATCAGCAAGCCGTCGCCGGATCAGATCGCGTCAAAGGCAACGTCCAAGCCGGCGCGTTCGTCCGGCAACGCTATCGAGCCGTCGCCAGCCTCCCTCCTCAATCTGCACCAAATCCACCTGATCCCATCCGAGCTATTCTCGTCCCTGATTGAAGCTGGCTCCGAGAGTGCGGCGGGGGCTGGGCGAGAACATCTGCTGGTCTGGACCGCGAACGAATGCCGTCGGGACGATCATCTAGCTCGGACCCATGGCGATATCGAGCTGACCGAAATCTGGACGCCGTGTGTTCTCAACGGCCCCTTGTTCAGAACGGCTTCAAACGACAGGTGCTCTCGTCGGCGAAGGCGATCCCCCGCAAGCCAAGAATCCTGCTGCCAGCCATCGTGCGTGAACGATCTCTGATGGTCAGGCGATCGACTTTACCGCACCTCTGACCGGCATTCCGTCCTGCGCGCCCTCTTTAAGGCAATTTAATGCGGCAGCCTCGCATCCAATTTCCAAAGACTTTTGCAACGGCACTATCTCACTTACCATAGACGCGAAGGCGCCGACGAAGGCATCGCCGGCCCCGGTTGTGTCGATGGGGGTGATGCAGGGAGCAGGCGCGCGGAGACGCTTGCCATCGGCGGTGAAGGCGAGTGCGCCTAGCGCGCCAGCGGTTACGATGCAGTTGAGGTCACCGGCCCTGGCAAGTTCGGCGGCTGCGGCGTCGTAATCCGGCGACGGGGCGAAGCCGATGGCCCTGGCTGCATCCAGAGCCTCATGCTCGTTGACGAGGAGATAATCGGTCACCGAGAGAAGCTCGACCACCATCTCGCGGGTCATCAACTCCGGCACGGGTGCGAGATTCCAGATGACAGTACCGGAAACGGATTTCGTCTTGCGTGCGGCCGCCAGCGCTTCTGCGAAAGGCACTTCCATTTGAAGCACCAGGATTGTGTCACGGCCGAATAGCGCGATGGGGGAGGTCATCGGCGCTCGCGGTCATGTTGGCGCCGCTTGCCACCGTGATTGCATTTTCACCGGTCTGATCGACCGTGATGAAGGCACAGCCGGTCGGCTGGTCCGATCTGACGACGAGATCCGTGTCGACGCCGTTTGCTCGGAGATTCTCTACCGCTCTGTCGCCGAATCCGTCGCGTCCGATACGGCCCGCCATTCGGACGCGTCCCGACCCGGCAATGCGCGCGGCAGCCACGGCCTGATTGGCGCCCTTGCCGCCGAAATGGGTCCGATAGGAGGGCGCGAGCACGGTGCGGCCGGGGCCCGGAATGACCGGGACATGGGCGACCAGATCGATGTTAAGCGATCCGAACACTAGGATCATGGCGGAGAAACCGTCAGCCTTGCTCGTCCAAGACTCGCAGCTTCTCCACGCGGCGGCGGAAATCCTCGTCGGTGGAGAACTCGGCCGAGAGATAGGACGAGACGAGATCGACGGCAAGCCACGCGCCGACGATCTGCGCGCCGATGCACATGACGTTGACGTCGTCATGCTCAACGCTCTGATGGGCTGAATGGATGTCGTGGCAGACCGCGGCGCGAATGCCCTTCATCTTGTTGGCGGCGATCGAGGCGCCGAGGCCGGTGCCGCAGACCATGATGCCACGCGTGGCTTCGCCCGTGGTCACCTTCTGAGCCACGGCGCGGGCGATGTCGGGGAAATCCACCGGCTTGTCGTCATAGGAGCCGACGTCGACGACGTCATGCCCGAGGCTGCGGATGTGGTCGATGACGGTTTGCTTGAGCGGCCAGCCGGCGTGGTCGGATCCGATGACGAGACGCATGTGATGCCCTTCTTGATTTTGCATGAGCGTGGCAGCCGCGCGCGGCTGCCACGATTGTTTCCGGTCTTAGCTACGCATATCCGGCGGCAGCTCGACGCCGTGGAATTTCTTGTAGATCGCGTTCTTGACGTTCTCGGTGATCCAGGTGTTGAGCTTGTCCATCAGGCGCGGCTCACCCTTCTTCAGTCCGATGGCGAGGTCGAAGGTCGCCAGCGGAATCCGGGACTCGAACACGCGCGAGGGGTTCTTCACGCCGATCTGGTTGATGATGGTCGCGGACGAGGCGACGCAGTCGACCTGACCGGACACAGCCGCCGTGACCATGGTGGCGTCGTCATCGTAACGGGAGATCTTGAGGTCCTTGTCCTTCATGTTGGACAGGGTCGTGTCCTGCGTGGTGCCGCGCGAGACGCCGATTCGAAAATCGCGGAGCGGCCCCCGACAGACTGCTGTCGGCGTCGAGCGCGGCGGCTGCCAAGGTCGAAATCCATCGCATGTCGATGCAGGACGGCATCATGACCATGCGGCCCATCGAAGATGGCCTGCCGATCCCTCCGGATCAGACGGTAACGTTGGCCCCAGGCGGAGATCACATCATGTTCGTGGGCCTCGCCGCTCCGTTCGAGGAGGGGCAGCGCATTCCGCTCGCTCTGCGGTTCGAGCGCGCCGGACGGATGGACGTTGACTTCGAGGTGGGGCCCGTCGGCGCGAAGGGCCCCAGGCTGCAGATCGCATCGATCGTCCCGACAGCGGTCGCGGTGCCTGCGATCAAAGCCGCCCCGGCGGGCGAGCCGTTCTTCACGCATCTCTGCGGGACGCAGGTGATGGCGGACGTCACCATCACGCCAGGACGCCACGGACCAGTCGAGATACTCGTGAAACTGGAGGATGGCGACGAGAAGCCGCTTTCCGTCGATGCGCTGTCGGTGACGTTGTCTAACCCGGAGAAGAACGTCCCGCCCTTGGCCGCCACCGCGGAGCGGGTGAGCTCCGACACCTGGAAGGTCCGGACCACGGCCGCGACCGAAGGCAGGTGGTTGCTGTCCCTCGGAATCGATTTGAAGCCGGGCGAGCGGATCGATATGGCCGCACCAATCCTTATCGAATGAGGACGCAGGCGGAGAAGTCCAGTGACGTCGCTGTTGATCTGCCTTATGCCTCGCGAAACCTATAAGCGTTCGCGGGCCACCAATCCGAAGAGTCGACATGAGCGGTCTGGTCTTCACCTGCCCGGTCACCCGAAAGCCCGTTCAGCATTGGGATGATGACGCCTCGGAACCGGGCCCCGACCACGCCTACGTTGGGGTTCAGTGCCCGGCATGCGGCCGGTTGCATTTCCTGAATCCGAAGACCGGCAAACTGCTGTGTGAGAAGTAAGTCGGCGGCTTCCGACCGAGCGCAAGGACTCCTTCTCGATGGAAATGGGTCAGGCAACGCGGCCCTCAACGGCCGAGGCGCTTCTCGACCATCTTGCGGGAGTTGCCGACCTTCTTCACGGCCTTCTTGACCACGGCGGCCGAGCGGCCGGTCTTCTTCGCTTCGTAGGCGACTTCATACTTCTGCCCGCCGGCAACACGGGCCCGGTCCTGCTTGCGTCCCCGCGTGGTCTTCTTCGCTGCCTTTGCCATGGTCGGCTCCTCGTTGAATGATGTCGGAGCAACGTTACCAGGATTCACTAGTTCCGGAACGATTCCGCATGTGTCACCTTGAATCACGTTTGTTGCGTGGAGTTCTGTCCGTGGCGTTTGCGCGTAAGAAGCCGGCCGATATCGCCGTCGAGGCTCCGTTCCCGAATTTCGTGGAGCCGGCCCTGGCATCCTCGATCGATAGGGTGCCGTCCGGATCCGATGGATTCACGAAATCAAGTTCGACGGCTATCGGGTGCAGGTTCATCTGCACAACCAGGCGGTCGAGGTCTTCACCCGGCGGGGCCACGACTGGACCGACCGCTTCAAGAAGGTTGCTCAGGACGCTTGGCACATCAAGTGCGGCTCGGCGATCTTGGATGGTGAGGTCGCCGTGCCGGCGGCCGACCGCACTACCGACTTCTCGGTCCTGCAGAACGAGCTCAAGGGCAGTTCGAAGCGCATCGTCCTGGTCGCCTTCGATCTTCTCTACCTGAACGGTCGCGACCTGCGGAAGCTGCCGCTCCTCCGGCGGAAAGCGGAGCTCAAGAAGATCATCTCGGGCACCGACGTCCAGTTCAGCGAGAGCTTCGAGATCGAGGGCCAGGATATATTCGCGCACGCCTGCAAGGTCGGCTTGGAGGGCGTGGTCTCCAAGGTCCGCGACAGCGTGTACGCAAGTGGCCGCGGCAACAACTGGGTCAAAAAGACCTGCGCGCAGCGGGAGACCCTCACGATCGCAGGCTTCGCGCTCCGCAAGGGTACCGACCTGGTCTACGCGGGAAAGGTCGACCATGGCTTCGACAGGACGAGCGCCGCTGACTTGCAGAAGGGAAGAGGTTGAAGCCACTCGTCCGGAAGACCCAGCCATACTCTAAGCGCATCGCGCACAAGGGCGTCTGGGTCGAGCCGAAGCTGCTCGCCGAAATCGAGTACCGGGCCAAGTCGGCGGAGGGAAAAGTTCGGCACCCCTTCTTCAAGGGTCTGCGGGAGGACCTTTGATGGCCCGTTTGTTGGGGCACGGTGCGGCGGAGCCGAGCGTGCGCCTTGAAGCTAGACTGGGTCCGGAGCCGGGGCGATCCGTGCGCCGAGCACCTGGTCGAAATCGGCGGGATCAAATCGCCTTCCACGGGAATCCGTAATATGCACCTGCCAGCCTTCGCTCTGGAGAGCGAGCGCCTTCGCGACGGTTGTGGCGGGGCTCAACCGAACGGTCTGGACCGTCTTCCCATTCTTTGAAGAGTGGACCGTGAATGCCGTCATGGTACCTCGATCGAGTGACCCTATACCCGCCGCCGCATCCGTTGCAAATGTAAGCAGTTACTTGTTGGGTCAAGGCGACTTCATGTGGGTGCGGTCCGCGAGCCGCGATCGCGGCCTGAAACCGCAGCTGTCGTCGGAGGAAACAGGCCCTCCATTCAAATGCGGTGTGCTTGGGGTGCTAGGACCAACGGAGCGGGCGATACGGCGCGCGTTCGTTGCCAATCTAAACGAAAGTACATACTCAGAACTGACTGACGTCGGAACTGGATGCCGCGGCTTCCATTGACCAATCGAGGGTGTCCTGATGGCCCGGATCGAAGATTACGCGCTTATCGGCGATTGCGAGACCGGCGCCTTGGTCGGGTGCGATGGCTCAATCGATTGGCTCTGCTTCCCGCGGTTTGATTCCGATAGCTGTTTCGGGCGGCTACTGGGGGAGGAGAAGAACGGATATTGGAGCCTTCGCCCGGTCGAAGGATATACGACCGAGCGTCGCTACCGACCAGGCACGCTGATCCTGGAGACCGTCTTCGCGACGGAGACGGGCCGTGCACGTCTCATCGACTTCATGCCCCGCAAGACGGGCGTGTCGAACGTCGTCAGGATCGTTGAGGGCATCGAAGGATCGGTCGATATGCGAACCGAGCTGGTCGCACGGTTCGACTATGGGGTCAGTGTACCCTGGGTGAGCCGCCTGGAGGATGGTGCAGTCAGCTTGGTCGCGGGAGCGTCCATGCTGGTGCTGAGGACCGGGGTGCCGCTGCACGGCCACTCGATGAAGACAGTCGGCGCGTTCTCCGTCGAACCGGGCCAACGCGCTGCCTTTGTTCTCTCCTACCAGACATCGTATGAAGATCCAGCCTCCCCTGACGATCCGTGGCTTCTCCTGGATCGTACAGAACGTTTCTGGCGCGATTGGTCCAGCCGCTGTGAAGCGGCCGGGCCATATTCGGACCAGGTTCTGAGATCTCTCATAACTCTCAAGGCCCTGACGTTCGGACCCAGCGGCGGCATTGTCGCTGCCGCCACGACCTCGCTTCCGGAGCAAATTGGTGGCTCTCGCAACTGGGATTATCGCTTCTGCTGGGTGCGGGACGCCACGCTGACCCTGTTGGCTCTCATGGGGGCCGGCTACTACGACGAGGCGCGCGCCTGGCGAGACTGGCTCATCCGCGCCGTGGCGGGAAGCCCGAAGCAGTTGCAGATCATGTACGCCGTCACGGGCGAGCGCAGGCTGACCGAGTGGGAGGTGCCCTGGCTGTCGGGATACGAAAACTCAAACCCGGTGCGTATCGGGAACGCGGCGCACACCCAGCTTCAGCTTGATGTCTATGGCGAGTTGATGGACGCCTTATACCAGGCCCGCCGAGGCGGTCTGGCCGAGAACAAGCGAGCCTGGGCCATTCAATGTGCCCTCCTCGATCACCTCAAGGGAATTTGGACGGAGCCGGATGAAGGTATTTGGGAAGTGCGAGGCGGCGCCAAACACTTCACTTATTCGAAGATCATGGCTTGGGTCGCTTTCGATCGAGCCATCAAATCGGCCGACGAGTTCGGCATGCATGGTCCCGTGGACGATTGGAAAGCGCAGCGCGCCGCCATTCAGGAAGATGTCTGCCAACGCGGCTACGATGAACAGCGAAAGACCTTCGTTCAGGTCTACGGTGAGTCCCAACTCGATGCATCCCTGCTGCTGATCCCGGCGGTAGGCTTCTTGCCGCCCGAAGATCCCCGAGTGATCTCGACCATTGAAGCTATCGAACGCGAGTTGCTCAAGGACGGATTTGTGCAGCGATACGATACGAAGGCGACCAAGGATGGCCTGCCGCCTGGCGAAGGGATGTTTCTGGCCTGCAGCTTCTGGTTGGCCGATGCCTATCACCTGATCGGCCGCGATGCTGACGCCAAGGCATTGTTCGAGCGTCTTCTTGCTCTGCGCAATGACGTCGGTCTGCTGTCGGAAGAGTACGACACCGGGCGAAGTCGGTTGGTGGGCAACTTCCCCCAGGCCTTTTCTCACATCGCCCTGGTGAACACGGCTCACAATCTCACCCACCGCCAAAAGCCATCGGAGCATCGGGGTAGCACGAAAGCGCTCCCCAGCAAGGGGCAGGAAAGTAAGGGCACCACGAGGAGACACGTATGACAGAGAGGCCGATCGATCCTGCTGCCTCGGTCAGTCCGAAGGAGCGACCTCTAGGGCCCGTTCGCCTTCCCGTCGTGCTGGAAGGACAGCCTGCGCTAGTGACGGGGGCAAACTCGGGAATCGGGCGCGCAGTGGCCCTTGGACTCGCAGCCTCTGGCGCTGACGTGATCGTCAATTACGTAGTTGACCCAGAAGCGGCAGACGACGTGGCCCATCAAATCGAGGCACTTGGCCGGAAGGCGATCACGATCAAGGCCGACGTCAGCAATGAGCAGGACGTCCAGTCGATGTTCTCCAGCGCTATAGGTCATTTTGGAACGCTGCACATCGTTGTGAACAATGCTGGATTGCAGCGGGATGCGCCGTTTCACGACATGACGCTCGAACAGTGGAACAAGGTCATCGGCGTCAATCTCACCGGCCAATTTCTCTGCGCCAGAGAAGCGATCCGCGAGTTCAAGAGACGAGGTGTAGTGAGGAATGTCTCAGCGGCAGCGGGCAAACTCGTCTGCATGAGCTCCGTCCATCAGGAGATCCCTTGGGCGGGTCATGCGAACTATGCGGCCTCGAAAGGCGGCATCATGCAAATGATGCGAAGCTTGGCGCAGGAAGTTGGTCCGCTCGCGATCCGGGTCAATGGCGTCGCGCCTGGAGCCATCCGTACACCAATCAACCGCCCCGCCTGGGAAACCAAGGAGGCCTACGACAGCCTGATGACTCTGGTCCCCTATCGGCGCATCGGTGAACCAAACGATGTAGCGCAAGCGGTCGCCTGGCTGGTTTCAGATGCGGCCGACTACGTAGTTGGCACAACCTTGTTCATCGACGGCGGCATGATGCTTTTCCCGGGCTTTGCGAGCGGGGGATAGTCACAGCCGCACACCACCATTCTCAACGAAAGTGTAAGCGGCCCATCGGAACGGCTAAACCATGCGGGTGTCGCGGCATGGGGTCGTTAGGCAAGAGGAGGAGTGAGCATTGCCAAATGGCGCACGCGCAATGGGCGCAGGCAAGATCGCCCGCGAGGTAGCGAGAGCACTGACGTCCGCTCTGAAGCGCCATTCCGTCAGCTTTCCGAAGAAGGGCCATAGAAAAGAGGAAAAAACACCTCGCCAGACCTCGCCCTCGCTGCGCCCCGAAAAGTAGCGGTAGCTCCCATGCCCATCTGGCTTACTGCGGGTCTTTGGGGGCTGCTTGGGGCCTCATCGTTGCTCCTGGGAGCAGCGTTCGCATTCGTCTTCAGGATGCCTCGCTACGTTACTGCAGGAATCATGTCTTTCGGCTGCGGCGTGCTGATTTCGGCCGTGGCCTATGACCTTCTGGAGGACGGATACCAGGAAGGCGGCATCTGGCCCATCGTTGCGGGTGCGATCGGAGGCTCTGCCGCGTATGCTCTTGCCGATTGGGCGGTCTCCCGAGAGGGAGCGCGCTCCCGCAAGCGGTCAGGGGGGCAGCAGGTCAACGCCAGCGAAGGCGGAGGCCTGGCGATTGCCGTCGGCTCACTTCTCGACGGTATTCCGGAAAGCGTTGTTCTGGGTCTGGGGCTGTTGAGCGGAAAGGGCATCAGCATCGCGATGCTCGCCGCTATCTTTCTGTCCAATTTCCCGGAAGGCCTTTCGAGCGCCCTCGGCATGCGCGCTGCTGGCCGTTCCGCGCCCTACATCTTCGGCCTTTGGACCGCTATCACCGTCCTCTCGGGACTTGCCGCCTCCTTGGGAGCAGCTTTCCTAGGCGGTTGCTGCCCCTCAGGTCGTTGCCATCGTGAGTGCCGTAGCTGCCGGCGCTCTTCTCACGATGGTGGTGAACACCATGGTGCCGGAAGCTGTCGAAGGCGAACAGAAGCTGGCCGGCGTGCTTGTTGTTGTCGGCTTGCTTGCCGCCTTCGCGCTTTCTAACCTAGGCGAATCGTAAAGGACATTGAGCGCCTTCTCAATCAATCAGGTGTTGGCGGCCCATCTGTCATTTCAGGCCGGCTTAGTGGTTAGCCGCCGTCGGTTAGGTAGGCCTCGCGCGGGACTCATCGATAGTCCGCGCGAATCTAAGTCGCCGAACCTTGTCTCGAGCTTCTTTCTCGCCCTCGATCTCGCCTCAGGAGGCGTTCGCCCTCGAGCGTTCGCGCCCTCGCGCCGCCGTTCGCGGCGTTCGCGCCGCCGCTTGGCACGGTCAGCGGCCTGCCGCAGCGGAGGAATCTGCGGCGCAGCGACTATCTGGGCCGGAACTTCCTCGACCAAAGGCTGCCGAAGCGGTTCGGGCGCGCCGGGGCCCGGATCCAAGTTTTGGTTCGCTTGTGCTTATAAGGTGGAACTATCGAGCACGCGCGTTTCAGCAGCTACTCCTTTTCAGAAATAGATTTGCCGGGAGTTCGTTGCAAGCGCCCTCGTGGCTACGAACTCTTCTTGACGCAGTGCTAAATATTCTTATGATCAGAATTCTAACGAGTAGGGCCGGTATGTCCAAGGACCCCCGCAAACCAGCCGAGCTGTTGCCGGTGCTTCCCTCGTTTCGAGTGCCTGCCCATCTGGCACGGCGGTTTCATCAGATTTGCCTTGGTGTGACCGCCGAGATCCTCGAGGGCGAAGAAGTCTCGCCGATGCAGTGGAGCGTCCTCGCAGCTGTCCTGGAGGAGCCGGGAAGCGCTCAGGCGTACATCGCAAGACGACTCGGCATCGATGTCGTCACGCTCGGGCAGACGATCGACGTGCTCGAACAAGGAGGCCTGGTCAAGCGCCAGGCCGATCCGGCCGATCGCCGCGGCCGCCAACTCTTCATCACTCGACGGGGAACCGAACTGCGCCTGCGCTTGCGTCCCGCGATGCTCGAGGCGCAGGATCGGCTGCTGAGTCCGCTGAACAAGGCCGAGCGCGTCGCTCTGCTCGATATGCTTGCTCGGGTCGTCGTCGCCAATGGGAGTTATGCCCGCTCCGGCAACGGGCGGCGCAAGCCGCGAAAGCGGTCCGGCTCAGATCCGAAGCCTTGAGGAGAATGTCATGCGACCTCGGCGCTGGATCTTGTTGACGTTGCTGCTTTGCAGCCTGACGCCCGTCCTGCCAAGGGCGGCTATGGCCGAATGGCCCGAACGGGCCGTGAAGATCGTGGTGACGTTCCCTCCAGGCAGCGCCAACGACGCGGCAGCACGCATCTTCGCGGACGCGTTTTCCAAACGGTGGGGCAAACCGGTGATCGTCGAAGATCGAACCGGCGCCGAAGGGGCTATCGGGGTCGGCGCGTTCGTTTCGGCGCAGGACGACCACACCTTGCTCTATACCGTAATCGGTTCGGTGACGGTCGCGCCGCTGCTGATCGACAAGCTTCCTTACGATGTGGATCGCGATCTGCAGCCGATCGCCTCCACCACATCGATCGTTCTCACGCTCACGGTCAGCAACGGCATTGGCGTCGGTACCATCGCCGAACTGATCGATGCGCTCAAGGCGCAGCCCGGCAAATATGCCTGGGCTTCAGCTCCAACGCTGCCGCGATACGTCTTTGCCGGCTTCCTCAAGCGTCGCTCGCTCTCGATGAACCACGTGAGCTATCGCGACGCAGCTCAGCCGCAAGCCGATCTGGGAGAGGACAGAATCCAACTGCTGGTCACCTCGTTGACGGCATCCCAATCTCCCGTGCAAACCGGCAAGGCGCGCTTCCTGGCGGTTATCAATCCGAGCAGAGCCGCCGTATTGCCTGAGGTGAAAACCGTGCGCGAGCTTGGCTACCCCGAACTCGAGATCGATGGTTTCGCCGGAATCTACGGCGGCCGCAACATGCCGGAGGCGGTGAAGGCCCGGATCGCGGCCGACGTTGCCGCCATCTGCGCGGACAGCGAGGTTCGTCGCAAGCTCGAAGCCGGCGGGCACAACGTGCTTGCCGGAACCGCAAACGAATTGCGGGCCGGAATCGAGCGGCAGCGGAGCTGGCTCGCCGAAATAAGTCGGTGGGTCGATATCCGCGACGCGAGATGACGCAGGAGGAACCAACGATGTCGTCGCCGGAAGCACTCGCACTTCTCGACCTGATCCAGTCGCATCGGATCACCGCCGTGATCTACGTCGCGGCCCAGCTCGGAATCGCAGATCGACTATGCGATGGACCTAGATCGCTCGACGATTTGGCTGACGCGACCGGTGCGAACCGGGCAGCATTGGCGCGTCTGCTCACGGCGTTGCGCACCATCGGCATCTGCCGGCCGGGCGGCGGCGACCGGTATGCCCTGACCGAAACCGGCGCGACCCTGGCCGGTGCCGCTCAGTCGTCCTGCAAAGCCTGGGCGATCTTCGAGGGGCAAATGCTTTCGAAGTCGTGGAACGGCCTGCTCGAGACCGTTATGTCCGGCAAGACCGCTGCGCAAATACAAGGCTTGGACGACAGTTTCGATCTAATGGCGCGCGTGCCCGAAAATGTCGGCGTCTTCAACGCCGCGATGGCCAGCCTGACGCGTCTGGTCGCGGCTGACGTGCTGGCGGCCTACGATTTCAACCGGTTTTCGCATCTCCTGGATGTCGGCGGCGGATCGGCCGAGCTGATCGGCGCCATTCTCGGACGCTACCCACGGATGCGCGGCACCGTGTACGATCTTGCTCGCTGCGCCGAAACCGCAACGGCGCATCTTGCGCAGCTCGGCCTGGCCGATCGCGCGGATTTCCTGGCCGGCGATTTCTTCGCGTCCATCCCGGCGATTGCCGACGGTGTGATCCTGAAGAGCGTGATCCACGACTGGGACGCTGAGCGCAGCTGCGCGATTCTGCTGAATTGCCGGCAAGCGCTTCCAGCGAACGGAACGCTGCTGCTGGTCGAGCGCATCATGCCGACCATCCCCGACTGCAATGAACTGCACCGATCCCATGCGTTGAGCGACCTGAACATGCTGCGGGGGCCGGGTGGCAGGGAACGCACCGAGGCACAGTATCGGGACCTGCTTGGCGAGACCGGATTTCACGTGACGTCGGTGACGGCGGCGGGACGATTTGCGGTGATCGAGGCGTCTCCCGCAGCGGGCTGACCCCCACGCCAAACGGCGTCAAGCATCGAAGCGCTCCATCGACTCATCGTCAGTGTCGCACGATCCGCTGGTGGCGCCGGCTACCGAGCTTGGAAAGTCCCAATTGATCCGGGGGACCTGTTCACCGCCGCTCCGTGGCTAAGCCGGCTCGTCACCCGCCGAGGCCGCCAGGGTAGGCAGATGCCGCCTCCGGTCGGTACCCGCTCCGACGGAGCGCACGAGACGCCAGCCGCCTCCGCGCGTCTCGAAATCGACCGAGATCGACGGCCGAATCGGCCGCGCGAGTGGTACACGGCGGTGGTCACAAACGTCGCCCGGCCTTTTCGGGAATCCTTGTTTTCTGCGGGTTTGCGCGCATTTCCGGCATGGGGGGAGAGATTCCCACTCTCTCTGCTGCGGTAAGATTCAAGCGGCGTGTTTTCGAGGCGTAAGCCCCTGCCCAAAACGGACGAAGGTCCCAGCCGCGGGTGAGCTCGACGTGACGATCGGACAGGATCCAGAGGCGCACGGTTTCCTAAAAGGAAGCGATCTCCTTATTCTATAAGAGAAATCGACCTTGGCTGGCGTTGGCTGGGCCGCCGCATTCGGGCAGATCGTTGGGAAAAAGAAGGCGGCGAGGAAGGGAAAGCGGACCCCGGTCGGTGACAGGGTTCAATTCCTGACGATGATGCATCCGGACGTAATCGCGGACGTTAAGCGGCGGCAATCGACGAGCACCGGGCCGCCTGGGATGTGATGGAGCAGGCGGCGAGGGAATCCTGAAACGCAGAAGGGCCAAGAGAGCGGTCAGCGTCTAATCTTCTACGAAGTCAATGTCATGCAGCGGCAAGGCGACGGAAAATGCGTGGAAACGGGAGGGGCGCGCCCCGATTGCGCTTGCGACCCTCAGCAACTCCATGTGACGGTCTGAGGATGGTCGGCTGTTTGGCTGGCGCAGGTATCATCACCGAAACAAAGCGATGGGGCGACGCAAGACCAGCTCGGCCGGCATGGGAATACTCATCGTTCTGGGCCTCGCCTTCTGGGCCCTGAGCGCCGCGTATCATTTCATCCAGCAAAATGCGGCCGCGATCGCCGTCGGCGCCATCGTCTTCGGGCTCGTGCTGCTGATCTGGTCTATCTTTTCGCGGGCCGGATCGAAAGGCGCGGCCCCGCCCTCGCTTCCCCGAGACATCTCGGTCACGGCCGCGGTTCCGGGGGAGAAGCAGTCCAAACGAGTCCCTGCGCGTTGGATCGCATCTTCAGAACCCGTGGCCGTGCTGGGGGCGCAGATCTCGGGAGGTTTGTTCTATCTGGGCGACTTCTTGCAACTGCCAGACGGTCGCTCGACCGATCAGTACGTGATCAATCCGAAGCTCTCGGCGAGCGCGGCTCGGCCAGACGTCGAGGGTGCCTCGATGCCGTACTGGCCGTCCTATGCAGGCATCACTCCCTCTGCCCGTCGCGCATTCCTGAACTGGATGGCCGAAGGACGCAACGGCTATGCCTATGGCGTGGGGCACGTGTTCCTTTTCTTCTATGCTCTGGAGCACCGCGCCTTCGTCGACGCCGATCCTGTGTCCTTGCCTGCTCTGATCCAGGAAGTGGAGCGGCTGTTGACGGTCTATGGAGATAACAACTCGTTCCGCGGCTACGCCACGCGATTTTTGAGCTGCGCCAGAATAGCGGCGGGCATCCCGATCTCGCCGCCTAAACCTTCACCGGAGCGAACAGTTTCCTCCGAACCGGATATAGCGATCCGGTTTCGCCTTGGACTGGCGCTGCAGCAGGACGGGGCACTCGGTCCTGACGATGCCTTGCTGTGGGCACTCGCACTTCCGGACGTCTATCTCCGAACGCCCGCGGTCCGGTGTTTCGAGGAATTCGAACGGCTCTTTCGCCATCGGTTCAGCGAGCGCTACCCTAACGGATTGGCGCTTCGAGCGACCGGCAACATCCGCCTCAACTACAAGGCCGCAAGCGGCGCCTTCGAGGTGTCGATACCTGGTAACCACGAACGATATCCGGACATCTGCCAAGCCTCAGGAAGGGCGCCGGCCGATCTCAAGACGATCGTGCAGGAGTGCACGGACGAACTCGACAGTTTCAGTCGTTTCGTGGGCCGCCGTCCGGAAGCTCGGGAGTCCATGCAGGCCGCGCTCTTGCTTCCGGAGCCACTACAGCGAGATCCCGCCGACGGCCGCATTCACCTCTTCGGCCAGAAAATGCATCGCTTGATGGGCGGGCACAAACGCGCCAGCACGAAGATGCGCAACATGCTGGAGGCCGCGGGCTTCGACATGCCGGCGAACGGCAAAGTCACGCCAGCTCTTGCTGATCAACTCGGCTCGGTTCTGGACTGCATCGACATCGCGATCGAACCGGATCGCCGCTATGGAAGCGGCGTCCCTCAACTCGACGACCAGGTCATCATCTTCAAGGCGGATGGCGGGGGGAAGGTCGATCCCGATGGATCGAGCTACAGAGCGGTCAAGATCCAGGTCGAGGTGGCCGTGCTGGCTGCGGCGGCCGACGGCGACGCCTCTACAGACGAGATGAAGCGTGTGATCGCGGGTGTCCGAGAGGCCGCTGACCTCACTCCGATCGAGCAGGCCCGGCTGATCGCCTACGCCGTGACCGTGTTCAACAGTCCGCCCAAGCAGGATCGGGTGATGCGCAAGCTGGGGGAGCGAAGCCCGGAGGAGCGCACGATCATCGCGGACGCCGCACTCGCTGTCATCGCCGGCAACGACAGCGTCGATCCGAGCGAAGTGCGCTTTCTGGAGCGCCTTCACAAGGCGCTCGGGCTTCCGAAGGAGCGGGTCTATTCCGCCCTTCATCGGGCAAGTCCGCCGCAGGCAGCCGACGAACCCGTCGCCATCTCGAAAGAGGTCCGCACCGCGGGCATACCCATCCCCGCCTCGGAGAAGGCGCCTACTCCAGTTGCGGCGGTCGAGCCGGTTGCGGAGACGGCACCGGCGTCGACTATCCGCATAGATGCTGTCCGTCTTGCGCGTACCCAACGCGAGACTCAAACGGTCGCCGCGCTCTTGGCTAACATCTTCGAGGAGGACGCCCCGTCTCCGGCCGAACCCGCGCCCGCGGCCCCACAGACGATCGGCTCGTTCGCCGGGCTCGACGCCGAGCATGCCGAGCTGCTCGAACTGCTCGAGATCAAGGGATCCTTGCCGCGAGCGGAATACGAGCAGCGCGCGAAGGACCTCAAACTGTTGCCGGACGGCGCCATCGAACGGATCAACGATTGGGCCTTCGATCGGTTCGAGGAGACGATCATCGAGGACGGCGAGGACGTCGTCATGGTAGAGCATCTGCGCGAAAGGCTCGCTCAATTGAGAGAAGCGGCATGAATCCTTCTACTCCACGGCCCGTCAAAGCCAAGGACCGAGACACTATCATCCAGGCGCTCGCCGCCGGCGTGGTGCCGCGCATGGGCCTGTCACACATTCAGGTCGGCCGAGCGGCCGAGATCACAGCCCTGGTCCGCGACATCGACCGGATCTCGGATGGCGGTGCCGGCGTTCGATTCGTCATTGGAGAATACGGTGCCGGCAAGACGTTCTTCGCGAACCTGATCCGGCTCATAGCCTTGGAGCGGAAGTGCGTCACGGTGCACGCCGATCTCGCGCCGGACCGACGCATCCACGCGAGCGGCGGCCAGGCCCGGGCCTTGTACTCGGAAGCAATCCGCAATATGGCCACTCGCACGAAGCCTGACGGCGGCGCATTGGCCGCCGTGATTGAGCGGCTGGTAACGGACTCCGTCAAGGAAGCCGCCGATCGGCAGCTTCCGGTCGAGACCGTCATCGATCAGAAGCTTGCCCCCATTCAGGAGTTCGTCGGGGGGTACGATTTCGCGGTCGTGCTGAAGGCTTACTGGCGCGGCAGCGAGAATTCCGACGAGACATTGAAGACCTCCGCGCTGAGGTGGCTGCGGGGCGAATTCTCGACGAAAACGGAGGCCCGCCAGGCGCTTGGAGTTAGGTCGATCGTCGACGATGACAACGTCTACGACTCGCTGAAGTCGCTCGCCTGTCTGACGCGAGTGGCCGGTTACGCCGGTTTGGTCGTGATGTTCGACGAGATGGTGAACCTCTACAAGCTCCAGAACTCCCAGGCCCGAAATCAGAACTTCGAGGAGATCCTTCGCATCGTGAACGACGCGCTGCAGGGCAACACGACCGGGATCGGCTTCGTGATGTGCGGGACGCCGGAATTCCTCCTCGACACGCGGCGCGGCCTGTACAGCTACGAAGCGCTGCAATCGCGCCTGTCCGAGAACCGCTTCGCGGCCAACGGCCTCGTTGACTACAGCGGTCCGGTCATCAGGCTTCAGAGCCTCACGCCGGAGGATCTTCTCGTTCTCCTGTCCAACATCCGGAATGTCTTTGCTGGCGGAGATCCTACGAAGTTCCTGGTGCCCGACGATGCCCTGACGGCGTTCATGGATCACTGCAATCGCCGCATCGGGGAGGCGTACTTCAGGACGCCGCGCACAACGGTCCGCGCATTCGTCCAGATGCTCGCCGTTCTCGAGCAGAACCCGGGCGCCCGCTGGCAGGACCTGATCGGGGGGATTCAGATCGTCCCCGACGCGCCAGATATGGCGGCCCCGGACGAGACGACCCAGTCCGCGCGAGGGGAGGGCGATGAGCTCACCGGTCTTCGCATCGGCAGCTGAAGGCGCCTACGATCGGCTCCATCCCAAGATTCGGCGCTGGATACGCGACCAGGGCTGGGATGAGCTTCGTGAGATCCAGGCGCGCGCCATTGGCGCCATTCTCGACGGCGCCGGCGATGTCGTGATCGCCGCCGCGACCGCCGCCGGTAAAACCGAGGCTGCGTTCCTGCCCATCCTGACGCTGACCGCCGACAGGAAGGCTGCCGGATTCTCCGCGATCTACATCAGTCCTCTGAAGGCGTTGATCAACGATCAATTTCGGCGACTGGACGAACTTTGCGAGGCGATGGATATCCCTGTCGTCAAGTGGCATGGGGACGCGTCCCAGGCCGAGAAGAGGAAGGCTATTGCGAAGCCTTGCGGCATCGCGCTGATAACCCCCGAGTCGATCGAAGCGATGCTGACGCGACGCCCTGGGGACGCGGTGCGCCTCTTCGGATCGGCCGAGTTCATTGTGGTGGACGAACTCCACGCTTTCCTGCAGGGCCCTCGCGGGCTCCACGTGGCCAGTCTCCTGAAGCGCATTGACGCGATGGCTCGGAAGCCGGCGCGCAGGGTCGGACTGTCGGCGACGATCGGAGATATGGACCAAGCGATGGCCTGGCTCCGGCCGTCTGACCCCGGCAACGTCGACCTTCTGGTGGCGAAGACCGATGCACCGGAGTTGAGGCTCCAGATACGCGGCTACATCGAGCCGCCCGATCTGGACGATCCGGATCATGCCGAAGGGGCCAGCCATGACGCTGAAGCCCCCAAGCGGATCGCACTGGACGCGATTTGCGACCACCTGTTCGAGAACTTGCGCGGTACGAACAATCTCGTATTTGGCGGCTCCCGCCGGACGGTGGAGTCGGCCGCTGACCGCCTTCGGCGTCGATGCGAAAAGGCGGGGGTCCCGAACGAGTTCTATCCTCATCACGGCAGTCTCTCGAAGGTTCTCCGAGAGGATCTGGAAATTCGGCTGAAGGACGGCGGCCTGCCGACGACGGCGGTCTGCACGTCGACGCTTGAGCTCGGGGTGGATATCGGCTCCGTCAAGTCGGTCGCACAGATCGGCGCGCCCCGATCCCTCTCGTCCCTTCGGCAACGTCTGGGGCGGACGGGGCGGCGGCGCGGAACCCCATCGATTCTCCGCGTCTATGTCCGCGAGCCCTACGTCGACACCAGGTCCGGGATCCTCGACCAGTTGCGGCCGAATACCATCCGGTCCGTGGCGGTCGTCCGCTTGCTGCTGGCCGGGTTCGTGGAGCCTGCCGGGCCAAGCCCGGAAACGGCTTCCACACTGATCCATCAGATACTGTCCGTGATCGCCGAACGCGGCGGCATCCGCCCGAAACCCCTGTTCGACCTGCTGTGCGGACCGGGTCCGTTCAACTCGATCGATACGGCAGACTTTGCGCAATTGCTGCGCCATCTTGGCTCATCGGAAGCTCGATTGATCGAGCAGGCGCCGGACGGGGTTCTCATGCTTGGCCCGGAGGGAGAGAAGATCGTGCAATCGCGCGACTTCTTCGCGGTATTTGAGAGCTCCGAGGAGTGGCGCCTTACGGCGAGCGGCCGCACGCTCGGAACTCTCCCCATATCCTTCCCGGTTCACAAGGACAGCCTGGTCGTCTTCGCCGGCCAACGATGGGTCGTGCTGGACGTTGATGAAGCCGGCAAGGTTCTATCCGTCGCCCCGCACCCCGGAGGCATGGTGCCGAGGTTCGAGCCTTCCAGCGGGGAGCCCGCCCACGACCGGCTGCTGGTCGAGATGAGGGCGGTTTACCTCGACAACGACGTTCCGGAATACCTGGATAAGGCAGCCCAGGAGCTGCTGGCCGAAGGCCGCGACACCTTCCGGGAGCTCGATCTCGAGAGGCGAGCCATCGTCCAGGAACAGCGCGATCTTCACATGTTCGTCTGGAGGGGATCGCAGACAACAGGCGTCTTCAGCGCGGCGTTGGGTATGGCGGGCTTGGAGTGTGGTGTCCACGATCTGGGGGTGACCGTGCCCAAGACGACGGCCGCACAGATGATGCCGATTCTGGAAAAGCTCGGCTCGATGTCGGCGCTCGAACCCCTGGACGTCGCAGCGTTCGTTAAGAACGTGCGCGCGGGAAAGTTTCAGGATTTCGTCCCGGAGGCGCTCGCGCAGAAGCAATGGGCCCTTCAGAACGGACAGTTCGTCGGCACGGCTACCGCGATTGCCAAATCATTGCGCTGACCAGTCGCGCACCCTGGATTCGAATTCGCCGCAGACTCGAAGAATCCCCTGCAGAATCGAAAGTCGGTTCTGGAGCGGCACGGTTGTACCTATCGTGTCGCTTGGCCGCCGAAACTCGTGGAGACGGGCGCCTTCTTAGGCAAACGAAGTTGCCGCGCGAGTTCACTCGTGAAACTATCCCGCGGGTTTCAAGGATTCAGCTGCGCAACCGACAACGGTCAACCCGAGGCGCACCAACGGCGGGGGCTTTTCGTCGGCAGATGCAAGTGCGCAGAACGGTGGTCGTTCATACGATTCTCGCGGGTCACATGATCCGGGTAGATGCCGCCCGGCGCAACGAGGCCGGCGTGCAGGTGATGACCATGGGCCAGCTTGCCGCGAGACTCGCCGGCGGCCTTCTTCAACCTGTCGATCTCAACGTCCTCACGGGAGCGGTCAGGGACGCGCTTCCGGAAGTCGAGATGGGCGAACTCGAGCCGATTAAGGGCCTGCCCGGAATGCCGGCGGCCGTCGGCGCCACGTTCGACAAGGCATGGCGCGCCGGAATTGATCTATCAGAGGTCGGTCACCCGCGAACCGACGCATTAGCGTCCCTGGAGCAGGCGGTCGTGCAACGGCTGCCGGCGTCGATGAAGCGTCCGCGCGATCTGGTGGAGCTGGCCCTGCGACGGATCGGACATGCGCCGGCCGTGATCGGTCCTCTGGAAGTCCAGGGCCATAGCGAGATGTCGCCGTGCTGGCGGCCGCTTCTGATCGCGCTCACAGAGAGTATTCCGGTGTCGTGGATCGCCGGCCCGAGGCATGTTCCGGACTGGCTGAAGCGGACCAAAGTCGAAGTGGTGACGGCGCCGGCGGCCGAGCCGCAGCCGCAAGTGTTCTCCTGCGCAAATCAGCTTCACGAGGTCGGCGAGGCTATCCGCTGGACGAGGGCGCTGCTGGCCAAGGGTGTACCGGCATCCGATATCGCCATCGTTGCGGCCAGCCCGGGCGACTACGACGATCACGTGTTCTCAACCGCGCGCGACGCCAATTTTCCCATCCATTTCGTGCACGGCGTGAAGGCGCTCACTACCGCTGACGGCCAGGCTGCCGCAGCTCTGGCGGAGGTGCTGACGAAGGGGCTGTCTCAGGAACGGTTGCGCCGCCTGCTGTCGCTGCTGCAGAGCGGGCCGCTGCGCGATTTGTCGGTACGGTGGATGCGACTTCTTCCTGCCGACGCTCCGCTGACCTCGGCCGAGCGGTGGGAGAGGGTGTTGAGCCAGGCGGAGGACGCCGACTGGCCGGATGGCAAGAACCGAACGGCCGACGTGATGGAGGTGATCCGCTTGCTGGACCGGAGCGTCGAGGCGGCTGAGCTGGCGGGCGAAGCCTTGCTGGGCGGGGTTCAACGGTCCCTTTGGCGCCGGGCCCTACGGGACGGGCCGGCGCAGGCCTTGCCGGTTACCTTGACCGAGTTGCGCATCGAAGACGGCATCGAGCCCGCCGCCAGCGTGATCTGGACGTCGGCCATCGCGCTTGCGTCTTCGCCACGACCGCACGTCTGGCTGCTGGGGCTGAATGCCGGCCGATGGCCCCGGCGGATTTCCGAGGACGGGCTCATTCCGGATCATGTGCTTCCGATCGAGCAGCTCGATCCTCTGCCGGTTGCGGACGGCGACAAGCGGGATATCACGACCATCGTGAGCACGGCGCAAAGCATCGCGATTTCATTCAGCCGGCGGGATGCGGAAGGCCGCATGCTCGGGCGCTCACCGCTGATCTCCGATATTCCTACTCCGCAAACCTACCTCGACCGTGCCGGCACGCCCGAGCATGCCTTTAGCGAATCCGACCGTCTTCTGGCCCGTCCATCCGAGTTCTCGAGCCTGCCGATCGCAGTTTCCGGACTGGCATGTTGGCGCGACTGGCACCGCAACGAGATCACGGCGCACGATGGCTTGATCGCGCCGGCGCACCCGCGGTTGATCAAATTGCTCGAGCGGCCCCTGTCGGCGACCTCGCTGAAGATCCTTCTACGCGATCCGATCCGCTTCCTCTGGCGCTACGGTCTGGGGTGGAAGGCTCCCGAGGACGCGGACGAGCCTCTGACCTTGGATCCGAGCGCGTTCGGGACGTTCGTCCATGCTGTGCTCCGCGATGCCGTGGAGCATTTGGAGGGCGACGGAGGGCTCGCCGCGGCCGACCGGGCACGGATCGAAGCCGCGCTTGCCGATGCACGCGAGCGCGCTGTCGCCCTGTGGGAGAATGTGCAGCCGGTGCCGCCGGACGTGATCTGGCGCAGCACCACAGCGCGCGGGCATGCGCTTGCGGCCGCCGTGCTGGCATACGGCCTGGAACCGCTGCCCGAGCAGAAGACCTGGTGCGAAATACCGTTCGGTAAGGCCGACTCGAAGGACAGTGGTCGCGATCTGCCCTGGTCGCTGGGCGCGTCGGTCGAGATTCCCGGGACCGGTCTGTTGATCGAAGGACAGATCGACCGGCTCGATCTTGCAGGAGACGGGTCACGTGCGCGCGTCATCGACTACAAGACCGGCAAGATCGGCAAGAAGATGGACGAGGTGGTGATCAAGGGCGGCGCCGAGTTGCAGCGGTGCCTCTATGCCTTTGCCGTCAAGACGCTGCTCGGCGGCGGCATCGCCATCGAAGCTTCGCTTCTCTATCCGAACGCACCCGAGGGCGATCAGGCGCTGTTTCCGCTCGCGGACCTTGACGGGGCACTGGCAAAAGTGGCGTCGGCGGCGGTTGCCTCGCGTAATGCGCTGCTCGCCGGCATGGCGCCTCCGGGCGAAGACGCCGATAGCGACTACAACGATCACGCCTTCGCGCTCCCGGCCAACGCCGGATATCTGCTGCGCAAGCTGCCGATCGCGCTGACCGCGCTCGGCCCGGCCGCTGCGGTCTGGGAGCAGCCATGAAGAGCATCCCGGATCTCGCGGCACGGCTGACCGCGCTGACGGCCATCGACCGAACCCTCCTGGTCGAGGCAGGCGCCGGATCCGGCAAGACGTCGGTGATGGCCGGCCGTGTCGCCGTGCTGTTCGCACGCGGCGTCGCCCCGAAGCACGTGGCCGCGATCACCTTCACCGAATTTGCCGCCAGCGAACTCCGCCTTCGGATCGAGAAGTTCACGAAGGAGCTTTCCAGGGGCGAGGTGCCCCGCGATCTGGCCCAAGCGTTTCCGAACGGCATTCCGGAGACCGAGAAGTCCAATGTCTATCGCGCCTACCAGTCCTTCGACCAGCTCACCTGCAGCACGATCCATGGTTTCGCGCAGGCGCTGATAAAGCCCTATCCGGCCGAGGCGGGCATCGATCCCGGGGCGGACATCGTCGATCCCACCGAGGCGGACCTCGCCTTCAAGGAGCGTTACGATTCCTGGCTGAAGGAGCGGCTCTCGGACGATGTCGGCGAGGGCTTGATCGCCCAGATCATCCTCGCAAGCGAGTCCGCCGGACTGGGGCTCGTTGAGGAGGTGGCCCAATTCCTGCGCAAGAACCGTGACGCCCGCTGTGTGCCGGCCGCATGGTCCCCGCGTGCCATGGCGGACTTCGCAGAGGCGGTGGAGCAATTCGAAGCTGAGCTTGGCGGGTATGCCTACCGCGAAGAGAACACGGCGCTCAGATGTCGGGCGATGCGAGTTCTCGCCGATATTCTCAGCGGCCATGGTCTGGCTGAGTCCGCGCCCAGCAACGCCGCCGTGATCGCGGCGCTCGACTTCGAGCGCGACGAGAGCTGCTTTACCCAGGCGGGCGGGCGAAGAGCGCTGCAGACCAAGACGAAGTGGCAAGACGCCGCAGCCAAGGCGGGCCAGTCGAAGGCCGCGGGAGTGGCGGCGTTCGACGCGATCCAGCCGCGGTATCAGGCTTGTCACGACGCCTTGGAGGCGTTGCTCGGCGCCGTCGCCGGCGAACTGCTGTCGCGGCTGTGCGAAGAGGTGCGGAGCCTTCTGGAGGAATGGCGCGACTACAAGAGGGGTGCGGCGCTCCTGGATTTCGACGACCTGCTGTACAACGCGCGCGACCTGCTGCGCGACCATGGCGCGGTGAGGCAGGCGCTGTCGCAGCGTTTGCGGCACGTCATGGTCGACGAGTTCCAGGACACCGATCCGCTGCAGACGGAGATCCTGTGGCTGATCTGCGGAGATGATTGCGTGGGAGGCGGTGCATTGGCCCGGCCGCTCCGCCCCGGCAGCCTGTTCATGGTCGGCGATCCCAAACAGGCGGTCTATCGTTTCCGTGGCGCCGACGTAAACGCCTACATCGCTGCACGGTCGGCGGTTGATGCTGGCTCGCAGATCAAGATCACCGCAAACTTCCGCTCGGTCGAGCCGATCCTCGCCTTTGTCAATGCGCGATTCGAGGCGGTGCTGTCGGCGGCCGGGCAGCCCGGGTTCTCCGAATTATCCCCGATCCATCCCGCGATCGGAGACAAACCCGGCGTGTGCGCACTCGACGTCGTGGTCGAAGGCGAAAAGCCCAAGGCCGCCGCGATCCGCGACGCCGAGGCGGGCGTGGTCGCCGACTTGTGCGACAGGTTAGTCGGCAATCTGGAGGTCCGCGATCAACACACGGGAGAGATGAGGCCGTGTCGGTTCGGCGACATCGCCCTGTTGGCGCCCGTGGGCACCGAGCTCTGGCGCTTCGAGGAAGCGCTGGAAGATCTCGCAATCCCCGTCTCGACCCAGGCAGGCAAGGGCTTCTTTCGGCGGCAGGAGATCCAGGATCTGATCGGGCTGACCCGCACTCTCGCCGATCCGCGCGACACGCTCGCCTTTGGCGCGGTGCTGCGTGGACCCCTGGTTGGTCTCTCCGAAACCGAACTGCTCGACATTTCGGAAGCGCTACCGGCCGATCCGGCGCGGCAAGGGCTGCCGATGCTCACGATCCGGACCGATCCGGCGAGCGTGGCCCACGTGCTCGCCAAGGACGTCCTGACGAAGCTATCGTCGCTGCGCAAGCGGGTGCGTACCACGACGCCTTTCGCGCTCCTCGCCGATGCTGTCGCGGCCCTTCATCTCCGCGCGCAGATACGGCAACGCTTCAAGGCCGGTGCCGAACGTGCAGTGGCCAACGTCGATCTCTTCCTCGACATGTCGCGGGCCTATGACGTCCGCGGACTGCGGGCCTTTGCGAGCGACATGCGCGCGAACTGGGAGGAGGCGGTCCGTCAGGTCGAGGGCCGGCCCGACGCTGAGCAGGAAGCGGTCTCGCTGATCACCGTTCATGCGGCCAAAGGTCTCGAATGGCCGGTCGTCATCCCGATTAACATGACCGGCGCGCCTAAGGCCGACGCGGGCCTGGTGCAGGATCGCTCGAAACATCTGTTTTCGATCCCGATCTTCGGCGCCTGCCCGACCGGCCATGCCGATATCGAGGCTCGCGCGGAAGAGGAGCAGCGGCGCGAGCGCGTACGCCTGTGGTACGTGGCCGCGACCCGGGCCCGCGACCTGCTGATCCTGCCCAGGCACTCCGCCGACCTGTCGGACAAGTGCTGGGCGAAGCTCGTCGATTTGAGCCTCGCTGGTCTTCCGGCGATCAACCCAAAGGATGTCGGCACTGCGAAGGACAGGAACGTCGCGCCGCGAGAGAACGGGCAGACCCGCGAGACCTTCGCTGCCGAGGCGACCGCTATATTCGACGCGCGGAAGACCGTGGTCTGGCGTCGCCCAAGCCGGAGCGAGCTCGATCAGGTGGACGAGCCGGAAGCGAAGATCGAAAGTGGCGATACTACAGAAACCGGCGCTATGGAGCCGGCTGCCGTTCTCGGCAGTTCGACCCGCGGCACCATCCTCCACAAGCTGATGGAGGAGGTGCTGACCGGAGAAGCCTCCGACGCCAGGACGGACCTTGAAAAGCGGGCTGCGGAATTGATCCGGCAGATGGGCCACGAACCGGCGGCGGATCCGAAGAACGGCATCAGCGCCGTCGAACTCGCCGCCACGGTGCTGCGGACGCTCGCTCTTCCGGACGTCATGACGCTGCGACCGCGCCTCGCCCCCGAGCTCCCGCTCTTCGGAAACCGGACCCAAGAAGGCAGCGAGGTCCTGCTCTCCGGACAGGCTGACGCGGTTGCGTTCGATGACTCCGGCGGCATCGACGCCGTCGTCGATTGGAAGAGCGACGTGGATCCGGACGCCTCGAGCATTGGTCACTACAGGCAGCAGATCGAGGACTATCGGACGCAGACCAAGGCCAAGCGGGCACTGCTGGTCTTCATGACCACCGGGCAGGTAGTCGAGCTCGACCAGGGTTGCTGATGGTGAGGCGCTTCGAAGCGACGCCAGAGATTAGTCGCGGCTGAGAACTGATATCGAAGGCAGGCTTAGCCGGGCGGTTGGTCCACGACGTAAAATTGCTTCGTTTTTAGGTGCGAAGCCAGATTCTTCGGCCTATAGGCACCACGTTCGTAGTAATGCTGTACGCCGTCCTTCGCGGCGAAGCGCTCAAGCACCGTCGGATGAAGGACGGCTTCGCTCTGCACTTCACGTAAACCTTCGGTCCACTTGATGCGCCCCCGCAAGTGACCGGGTTCGCGTTCGTCGTGCTGCGGACCAAAGGGGTCCGGATTCAGCTTCAAGTATCTATCATCTACCTTGATCCCGAAGCCGTTCGGGGTTGTCCCGTCCGGAAGGTTCTTGGCCGCATGCGCCATCCAACCCAGCGAGATGTCGGAGAGGCGGGCTTCGTTTTCCGGATAGCTACCTCCGACATCGGAATGGTTGCCGGCAAACCAGACCTGCTGCAGCCAATCCGGATATTCCTCGGGACGCTCCGGACCCTTGTTGTGCGAACCGCCCCAAGGAACCCGCGCGAAGTCAGCCCGGTTTTCGTCGATGGACATGGCGTGGCGCGCGTACCAGACAGCATTGTTCAGGTGCAGGTCATAGAATTTCATCTTCGGCGAGGCGAGGTGCAATGTCTGCCAAAACGTATAGCCGGGGAGGCCTACGGCGGACTTCATGTGCGTGGCGACGTAGCCTATTCCCGCGGTAACCGCCGCGAACCCGGCCGCCCATAGGAAGGTAGGCAGGAACGGTAACAGGAAAAATGACTGTGCAAAGCTTAAGGCGGCGATGACGCCGGCGGCGCCAGCTACCAGAGCGGCGGAGAGGACGTAGCTGCCGAGCGATGCGACCGTGTCGAACACTCCGACGAAGAACGGAACGGCATTGGCAGCGCCGGCGGTATCGCTGCCATATTGCTGGCGAAAGCGCGTTGCCAGCGCCTCGCGTTGAGGCAGGTACTTAGCGTCCTTCGGCGAACTGACGTGCTGGTACACCTTTTTTACGGCCTCGCGGGCGATGCGGGTGGTCGTGCCGAAATCGCGCCGCAACGGTGAGCCGTCGGACATCGTCGTCGGGACGCCGCACTGGCCCAGCACGGCGGCAAGACAGCGGACCGTGTAGGCGCCTCGGCTGAACCCGAAGAGAAAGATTCGGTCGCCCGGCTCCCACATCCGGATGATGGCGGCATAGCAGTCGATGATATTGGTGGTGATGCCGAGGCCGGTCGCCTGGCTGGCCACATTGTGCAGCCAGCGATAGGCGCGCGTGGCGAACAGCGCGCCGCCCGGTGGTTGGGAGCCGAGGCCGGCGTCGTAGAAGGCGAGCTGTTCCCGCGGGTCGATCGCTGTGTCGGGGCCGCAGCGCGTCGCCCGGTACAGCTTGTAGACATTGGAGCGGTTCTCATCCGGACGCAGGCCGCCGGCTTGGCCGGTGCCGTCGGAGAAGATCAGGATGTTCTTGGGCATGGCGTCCTCGCCGGTCAGAGTGAGTGGAAGGGAACGAAGGGCTGCGCCTCGCGGTCGAAGAAGTGGCGCCGCAGTTCGGGCAGTTGTTCGCGGGCCTCGGTGAATCCGCGGTTCTTCATCTCGGCAATGCGTTCTGCATCATCCATCGTGTAGCGGCCAGCGGGCGCGGTCTGGTCGATGCGCCAGATCGCGCGGTGGTCATGGCCGTCGCCGGTCACGATCTTGGCCGTCCCGAGTGCGCTGTGCGACTGGCCCGCCATGAACAGGCGCGCGATCGAGGACGCCATCGGAAGCTTGCCCTTCCACCGCGGCGGTGCCTTCACGTCGTTGATGGTGCCGATGCTGAGGATCTTCAGCCTGTCTGCCGGCCAGTTCAGCATCCCGACGGCCTCGATCGTCGCCACGCCGATCGGGTTGTTCGCCCAGACGCCGCCATCGACGAGTTCGATAGCGTCGTCCGTCATGTGGGGCTTGAGGAAGGTAGGCGCGGCCGCCGTCGCCATCGCTGCATCCAATGCGCGGACGCGGTAGTCGGTCTCGAGCCGCCGGTGATGGGCCGTCTTGTAGATGTAGACGCGCTCGAGCATCGGATGCCATGCGGGAATCACCAGACGGGTGCGACTTTCGCCGAGCCGGCGCTCGCCGAGGATGTCGGCGATGGCGTCATGCAGCGCCTTCGAGGAGTATTTAGTTCCAAACCAGTGCATGGCTCCGCGCAGCCGCTGCCGGACAAAGTTGCCGACCAGGCCGTGCTGCTGATCGAAGATGGCCGGTCCCCGATCCTCATAGAGCTTCAGGATGTCCTTGGCCGCCAGCCCGAGGCCCAAGGCAATCGCGATAATGCCGCCGGTCGATGTGCCGGCGATCAGGTCGAAGTAGGACCGGATCGGCGAGCTCAGGTGATCTTCCAGCTTGGCGAGAAGGGCCGCGGGAAACACGCCGCGGATGCCGCCGCCGTCGATCGACAGGATCTTGTAGGTGCGCGTTTCGTCGATCATTCTTCGTTTCCAATTTCGCATTCGTCGGGCCGGCGGATTCCTAGCCGACGCCGGCCTTTCCGGGTGCGGGAGACTTCCCCTGGATGCATGCCGCCGCCCTTCCACTCTCCCGACTCCAGCCAGTCTTCGAAGTAAAACAGCCAGAGAGACGTCCAGGGCACGATGGTCTGGTCGAGCCGCAACCACGGCTGCCATTCTCGCGTCCCCGGCAAGTAAAGGCAGAGGCGCGTGGGGTTGCGGTAAATGTGGGGAAGGTTGCGGTCGCCGGCGAGCAGCTCGATGTCAGGGTCGACGACGAAGACCCTGGGCGACGCGTCACAAGCCATCTCGATCCGGATCAGGTAGTCCCGGCTCAACGGCGTTGGCGACGTGGCGTAGACCCACGTGAAGCTGCTGGCCCGCAGGGTGCCGGCGCCGGCGCTGAGGGGATTGCCCTCCAGGTTCACGTATTGCTGCGCCATCGTCAACGCTTTCGGTCGTCCGAGCCGCATGATGTCACGGCCTGTCGCCGAAGAAGGTGTTGGCGCGAACCGGGGTCGCGCTTGCCGCGGTGCCCATCACCAGGCCTGCCGGCCGCGAGACCGCCAGGCGGTTCGTGGTGCGGGCGGTGTCGACGCGTTCGGTCAGGGAATCCATCGCCTTGTTCGCCGGCGCCGTGCCGAAGATGTCGCCCAGGAGCCGGCGCACCTGGTCGAGACCCCGTGCACCAGCAAGGTGCTCGACGTCGGCGACGACCTTGCCGTGCCACTCGAAGAAGGCGGTCGCTCGCGCGGGATGCCTGTTCCACTTCTCGCAAAAGTTTTCGCCTGCAGTGGTCTGGTTCCACAGGCACCACACCAGACGGCCCTCGATCGTGGTGGTCTGCAGCATCTCTGGCATCCGGCGGAGCACGTCGACGATCAGGTCGAGTTCGTGGTCGTACTCGAAGTTGCTGACACACGTTTCGTAGGCCCGCGACGCCAGCGTCGTGATGATGATCGAGAGCGGTGCGAACCCTTGGTCGTCATCGATGAAATGGACGTCCCGGTGGCGCTTGGCGATCTGCACGATGCGGCGAAGGATGCCCTTCAGCCGCTTCTCCTCGGGGTAGGGCTCGACCTGCGCGTCGGACCGGGCGCTGTCGAAAGCCTTGCCGAACACCGACCGGATGCGCGGCAGAAGCGCTGCCCGCCGCTCAAACTTGGCACGGTAGCCCTGAGGATTGGACGCTTTCCACATTTTTAGCGTCTTGTCGGGAACGAGCTCCCCACCGAGGCGGCATTCCGGATTGGGGATCGAGGGTGTGATGTCGAGGTGGAATTCGTTGGCATAGTCCAGCCGCCAACACCGCGGCATCTCAACCAGCAGCCCGGCATAATTGCCGTTGCTGCGGAGCCGGTCGCCGATTCGCTGCTTGAGCAGCGCCGGCGAGACTGCGAGGTCGAGGTCGGGAACGTGCGCGACCAGGTCAACGTCGTGCTCGTTGGCTCCGATCGGCTTCACGGCCGTGCCGATGGCAACCGACCCCTGGAGCCGGATTGCGATCGACGCCAACAGCCAGTCATCGGACCGGGCGAGCCAGTCGCCGACGCCTTCATACCGCTGCTTCGCCATGTCACGCTGATAGGGAGACGGCTCAACGTACTGGCAGATCTCCTCGATGAGGCCCACCAGCTGCGATTGGCGCAGCTGCGCCCGTTTCGCGACGTAATTCATTGTTCTGACACCAGTTTTCGAGCTGCTCGCCCCGGTTGCTTCTCGGAACCGGTTGCCTCTACACTTGTGTGCCCGTCAGCGACGGGTTTCGGACTCAAGAAAATTGTCCGGATGCGCTCTCTCGGCGGCATTTGAAGTGTGAACCATGGACGAGGTCAGCGCTCCACCACCCGGTCCTCCGGGGTCGACCGCAGCGGAACATCTCAGGTATGAGGAGGTGTTGGCCGCGCTTGACGGGCTGACACCGTTGGATCTCGCTCGGTTGAGCGGAATCGAGCGTAGGCATCTCGCTGGCACCGACTTTGCGGATGGCGAGTTGCTTCGAGAGGCAATGGATGCCGCGCTGCTGGAGGAGAAAAAATGCTCTCGCGCGATTTCATTCGTCGCCTTCTTGGTCCAGTCGATGCGGAATATCGCGGGTCGGCGACGCATCGCGCTGTTGCGGCAGGTGCCGCCAGAAGACGCAAAGACCGGGGACGGCAACGTTAAGTCACCACTCCGGGAATCCGGACCGAGCCCCGAAGATGCCGTGGTTCGAGCCGAACAAGCCCGCCAAGCGTCTGAAGTTTGGGCGAAACTGGCTCCTCTGTATAGTGCTGACGAGGAGATGAGCATGGTGCTGTTGGGTTGGGAGAATGACATGAGAGGCGAGCCGCTTCGTGATTTTGTGGGCGTGGATCAGGCGCGCCTGGATTATTTGATCAAGCGGATCCGTCGTATTGCACGCCGCGAACACCCGAGGGGTTGGCCGTTATGAATAAAGATCCAACCGAACTGGCAAAGATCAGCAACGCTATCGACGACAGCATTCTCGAGGCGTCCGAGGCCGATCTTCGTGAAGAATTCAAAGAGGCTGGCGACGATTTCGACAAGGCCATCGCCCGCGGCAGTTCGGTCATAGTGGAGGCGAAGGCCCGGGCGGCTCGGATGCGATTCAAACGAGCTCAGGACGAGGTCAAGGCATTCCGCGATCAGGAGAACATCAAGAGTTTGGACTTGGAGAAGGCGCGCCGGCGGTTGGATGGAATGAGGTCAGGTGGGGTCGCGGACGCGATGATGGCTGCGCGCAAGGGTGGCAAGCTCTCGGAACGTGACGAGGAGAACCTATTGAAGGATTTGGCGCAGCTCGAGGCGCTTGAAAACGACGAAGGCGATAAGGAAGAAGGGGAAGAATGACCCCGGCAGAGCGCCTGCTTGTCGGGCTCGGGATCGCGAAACCTAAGGATATCGACCTCGACGCCATCGCATGGACGCAGGGCGCAGTGGTCAATTACAGGCCGATCGACAACTGCGAAGCTACGATTGTGGGATCGAAGAAGCGCGCTGTAATCTCGGTCAATAGTCTCAGCATGCGCCAGCGTCGCCGCTTTTCCCTCGGACACGAACTTGGGCATTGGCACTTCGACCGCGGAAAGGTTCTCTTCTGCGGCAAGAACGACGTCTGCAATTTCAGGCATGACGCGCTCAGTCCGGAGCGGCTGGCCGACGACTTCGCCTCCGATCTGATCCTTCCCAATTTCATGGTGCTTCCGCGACTTCGGAAGATGAAGCGGCTCACTTTGGCGGCGTCCAGGGAGTTGGCCGACGAGTTCGACGTCAGCCTCACGGCCACGCTCGTGAAGATGACCTCGTTGAACCATTTTCCCATGATCATCGTTTGCCATAACAGGCGAGAGCGCGTTTGGTACAAGACGTCCCCGATGATTCAGCAATGGTGGCGGCCCGTCAGGGCACTCGACGATCAGACGTTCGCCGCCGACATGCTGCTCCGGGGCGCCGACGAACAGCACTTCCCCCGAAAGAATCCTGCCGATGCGTGGTTCGATTTCAAAGGATGCGACCGGTATGAAGTGGAAGAGCAGTCGTTCCTTCTGCCGGACGAAGAGATCCTGACCGTGCTCACGCTGCCCCGCCAGGCTATCGTTTAATCTAAAAGCACGTGACGAACAATAATCCGGTATGCTCATTCCCTCCACGACGATGTATCAACTTTTATCGTTGTGTCCGCGAGGTCGAAGTCCTCCGGCGTCGTCGCTGGCGCCGATGTCGTGCATTCGAAGGGAAAGCTTTCCTTGAAATCCACGGGGTCATGTTTGCCGCCGGCCATTAGCGTAACGCTAACCGATCCGGTGAAACGGCATCGGATCCTATCCGCGTCCAGCGCCAAAATCTCAGGATCGTCGATCAGAACGCCTCCGGTTTCGTATTTTCCTGAGATTTCGTCGAGTTCGCCGATGCTTTGATTTATAAATGCGCCGGTGGCGGCGCCGCTCAGCGCTCGCGATAAGGCAGTCGCAACACGATCTGTCATGTCGTCGATCGTTTCGAACAAATCGTCGAGCGCGACCAAGGCGTTCTCTGCGAACTCTTCAATCTCTTCTTCTGTCTTCAATTCAGTCTCTGGTCGGACATGGGTCCGCTTGTTCAGTTCCTGGAAGGCCGGGCCTAGACCCGAGTGAAGCGTTTCGGATTTTATACCGATCTTGTTTTTGAGGAAGGCGTCAGTCAGCCCTCCGCGGCATGTGTACAGCGCACGCTGTCTTCGCGTAGGGCCTTCGACGTTCTTATCCTGCTTGAACCACTGGCAACGCATCACGTCCGCATCGGGTGCCATCAGTTCGAGCACGTGTGCCGTCAATTCGCAAACGAACTTGCGGATTGGTTGGCGCGCGCGGGATTGTTCCCTGGGTGAGCACCGCCAGGGCTCCGTCAAGCTGGCGTCTGGAAAAATCGTCAGGGAGGCGGCTCCTGACCTTGTCGATCAGATCCTGGCTTGGCAACGCTTTGCTCCATCGTGGTCTAGCTTGGGGTATTGCTGATCCGCGAGTAATGATGCCGGATTGGAGCCTCAACTCGCACGAATCTGGAAGTTTTCGAGACTTTCCCGGATGTCGAACTGAGTTGGCTCGCTCGCCTTATTCGGTGACTTCGCCCACAGGTAGGCGGAGCCTTCATCGAGCTTTACGGATTCCGCTTTGAAACCGCCGCGCTCAACAAGGGAGACAAGATCATCGGGCGGAATAAGTCCGTAAAAGGAGTAACCGCGAAGAGAATCCATCAAGAAGCCGTTGTCGTACGGCTTGCAATTGGGAAGCCTCTGCATCCGCGTGAAGTCCGAGTTGCGATAGAGAGATACAAACAGACAGGAGCAGCCCGGCTTCAGTTTAGTTCTCATCAACTGAACGATGCCCATCCTAACGCTTGCGGAAGGAATCACCGAAAGTACGTTGATGCAGAATCCGCGATCGTACTTTCGGCTATGGGAAACGAACCGATCGACTGTGTATGCGTGGACGTGGTTTGACTTCCTGACGTAGTCGCGGATCGTTGTTGAGCGACCACGGATCATCTGAGTCCTCGAAAGCTGGACTTCCGAGTCTACAAGCGCGAGTTCGTCGGTGGTCCTCGCAATTGCCCGCTCGTAGCGGAGCTTACCGCAACCAAAGTCGAAGCTGCTGTGTACCGGCTTTAGCTGTGCGATCAGTTTATTCAGATATGACGAACTCTGGGCCTCCGGTTTGGCCGCGTTTTCGCTTCGGATGACAATGTCTTCCCCGATCTTGTACCTCATTAAATTGCCTCGAATACCTGGCGGTTTGCTGCGTTTGCCTCGGCATTGCCGGCGATCTGCTGTACCTCCGGCTCAACCCTTCGTTCCAGCTTGGTGAAGCGGAAGTGCATGAACAGCAGAAATGCCACCGAGACCGACCAAAATAGGATGAGTAGCCAGGCGGAAGCCGCGATGGCCGAGAACAAAGCGCAAGCGGCGAGTATGACGACCCCTTCGAGCGCGACCCAAAAAAGAGTCCAAGACTCCAGCGCGCTTTCAATGTCGTGTTTGTCGACGAGCGCGTTCTCCTTTGTGCTCGAAGCATACTTGTAGAAGGTATCCCGCATCAGATGCGAGCGATCTCGTTTGATGTTAGCGACCTGCCGAGCGGTCATCTTGGCGCCTGATGTGAGGGCCAAGGGTAGAAGTATGTTCGCGTGATCAAATCGGGCTCGAATTCCGAAGAGATCAGAAATGAGGTCGTGAAATCTCGTTGTGCGGCTAAACAGCATGATCGCAAGAGCGATCACGACGTTTGCGACGCTCACCGTGGCCAAATTAACGGAAGTAATCTGCGGTAATTTCGCCACCGCGGCGAACTCTTTGAGGCCGGGTAGCTCCTCCAGGCGCTTGAATACCCCATCAATCCACGGATTGTACCTAAGTAGAAACGTGCAAATAAGCGCCAACCAGAAGTCCGCGACCGCAATCTTCCAAAGCATTTCTTGGTAGTTCTTCGGGGCTCCGAAGAACGGCGTCAGAACACGAAAGAAAGAATCCATTTTTGTCCTGAGGTTGCGCAAACAGATCAATAAGCGGGGTAATTGATTCAGAAAGCGCCAGATTGGTCAATTTTGCAAGGGGGCGAATTTCCTCCGCTTCCTCTATCGGCCAGTTAAGCATGGGTTAGTGGCCTCCCTTGCGAAGAACACCAGAGAGGCGAGTGCCCCCCCTCGCATTTTGCGGATTTGGCGCCGCCTGGTAGGATTTCGACCGGGAGCAGTGGAAGCAATCGTGGACGCCAAGGGCGCAGCACCGGGAGCCAAGGGGACCGATTGGGCGGCCGAGCAGGTCGCCATTGTGGTCGCCAATTATTTCTTGATGCTTGAGCGGGAGCGGGCCGGCGACAAGATCAACAAGGCCGACCTGTACAGGAAGCTGGCACCAGAGGTTGGGCGGTCCGAGAAGTCGATTGAATGGAAGCTCCGCAACGTGTCGGCAGTCTTGGAGGAGCTTGGGATAGCTTGGATCCCAGGGCTCCTCCCGGCCCACAATTACCAGGACTCCTTGGTGGAAGCCGTTGAGGTCCAGTTGGAGCAGGATCCCAAGGTCCTGATCGAGCCGACGTCGGTGAAGCCGCGCTTCACGTCGGCGGGAGGGCCGGTTCTGGTGCCGCCGCCGCCGTTTTTGAATTTGAACCCGCAGAAGATCAGCCGGCGCTGCTGCGCCTGATTGGTAAGTACGACCCGGCGACTAGGGACGAACTTAACCGTTCGCTAGGGCGCGCCGGCGAGGAGATGGTGTTCGAGTTCGAGTACGACCGGCTCTGCCAGGCCGGTCGTAAAGACCTGGCGAAGGAGATGGACTGGCCTTCCGACCGCGGCGAGGATCACCGCGGATACGACATCAGGTCCTTCGAGCCGGACAACGGTGAGGAGCGGCTGCTTGAGATCAAGACCACCAGCGGGCATGGGCGTACTCGGTTCTGGTTGTCCCGCAAGCAGGTTGAGACGGCTGCCCTGAACCCGTCGGCCTACCGCGTCCGGAGAGTTTTCCACTTCCGGAACGGCGCGAAGATGTTCGATATCAAGCCGCCCCTTGATGCGGGCCTGTGGCTGACGCCGGACAAGTACGTGGCCGTGAGCCTAGATGAGTCGTTGTCAAAGTGTCCAGAACGGACGGACGAAGGTTAGCCAGCCAGCCGTGAGCCGCCGCTCGGTCGCGCGTTCCACTGGCCGTCGTCCTGTCGAATAAGGACGACATGCCGAGACGGCGCGGGAATCTCAGGAAGTTTGACGTTCAGCTTATCGAGATAGCGGCTCGCGCACCGCTCCGGCGAGATGGCTTTGAAAGAGAGGTATTCGATCGACTTGCCGTTCAGCAAGTTGGCCGAACCTGACAGGACCTCGCAGCTTGCGTCATTCATTCCGATGAAGAATTTGGCGTGGAAATCTTGCTTCTTCGTTTCGGCGGCCAAGAGCTTGCTCGTCAACCCGTATTCTTCCAGCATCTGATGGTCGAGTCCTTCAACCTCTCTCAGCAGCGACTTAAACGAGCTGTACTCTTTACCCCTCGTGATGAAGACCGCCTTGTCTGCATCCAGAGTGCGGCGCAGCCAATCCCAGATCTCCATTTTCTGAGCGGCTTTCATCCACTGGTGTCCAACAAACGGAGATGCAACGATAATCGCCTCGGACGTGAGGTGCCACCTGATCAGCAGCTTCTCCAGCACGGCCATCGCCTCGCTCTTCGTGAAAAGCCCCATCGGTTGATCTTCGAGCGAGCAACCGGTTATGTCGGCCAGAAGGTACTCGTCGAGCGACTGTTGCATCGATCCGTTCAGCAAGAAATCTGCATAAAAGCTCGCGATGTGCGCGTGGCCGCACGGGCACGTGTGAGGCACGTGAATGACGACGTGGTCATATTCTTCGCGGTTAAGGCGCAACGCGACGTTGATCGCGTTCGCGTACACTTTTTTGACGTCGTCAAAAGCCGTGGCGAGGGCATGGCGGGCCGCGCCTTCCAAGTTGGTCTGTGTACGCTCGCAAACGTAGATGGGGCGCGCGGCATAGTTGAACCGGTGCTCGACCTTGTCGGGCTCAAGGTTATGGACCGCGATCTCGGTCGCGACGTCTTCCGCCGGGCCGGGGTAGGACCCATCCTGCTTCTCAGGAACATAGTAGGAAGCGCCTGACGACTCGGCATTCAGCAGGTTAATGACGAACGGTACGCTGCACCCGTTGCAGGGAAGCTTCCAGTAGCCACGATCGTTAATCGCGTCGAACTTGACTTCGCGGTATTGGTGAGGCGACCCGCACCGAGGACACTTGGCCGAAATATTGCGGATCGAGGAAGTCATCGGCGGCTCTGCTGGCAGGGGGACGGCGGAAGGCGACTGAGTGGTGCCCACCTTCAGCGGTTCAACTGGCTCAAACAAAGGGTGCGTTGCTGCCGGAATGCAGGGTCGCCGTGTTCACAACAAATAGGCGCCGCACGGCAACTTCGCCACCTAGGAACCTTGTGATGGACGTCTGAGCCCTCCACGGGCGTCTTGTTTCAATGGTGTGAGCGGCCCTTCCAACGAAATAGACCCCCCTCACTTTTGTCGAGCCCAAAAATCAGCGAAAAAATCGAGGAGAAATTCGATAGGTGTATCAGCGAGATCTAAGATCGAGTCGTTTTCAAAACGAAATCGAGTCGTTCTTAAAGGGCAAATCGAGTCGTTTTCAAAGTGTCCGCACATTCCTTACTTCATTGGTGGGCCCGGCAGGACTCGAACCTGCAACCAGACCGTTATGAGCGGCCGGCTCTAACCATTGAGCTACAGGCCCCGCCGCGAGACGGCTCGCGGGACTGCGCGGCCGGCAACGGTGCGCGGTTCGTTTACAGGGACGGAGGCGGGGGTGCAATGCTGGCTCCGGCGGTTGGAAACGCCGGCGCGGCAAAGTCTGAGATTTTTGAATAACCGAAATTGGCGATGATGCCCTTATAGTCCTGTTTTGCCCGACGGCGCAAGGCCCCCTCGCCGAGCTTTCGCCCCCGCCCTCTGGCAATCGCGCCAGGAGGTCGGTTTTCGATTCTGTAACCCCTTGTGATCCCTAGATGTTTCTACTGTGCATGGGGTTGTTTTCGCACATTTTGTTGGGAGGGGTCTTCCGATCCCCTCCAATGTCGCGTTGGCGCGCGGCAGTTCCACAGGCCTAGTCCACCGACACGCCGGCGAACTCCACCACCTTGCGCCACTTCTCGGTCTCGTCGGTGACCAGCTTGCCGAACTCGGCCGGCGTCATCGGCTTGGGGATGCCGCCGGTCTCGGTGAGGCGCGCGACCAGCTTCGGGTCCTTCAGCGCCTCGTTGACGGCCTTGTTGAGGATCTCGATCACGTCGGCCGGCGTGCCCTTCGGCGCGGAGATGCCGTAGAAGCCGACCGATTCGAATCCCGGCAACGTCTCGGCGATCGCGGGCAGGTCGGGCACGCTCGGCCAGCGCTGCGGCGAGGTGACGCCGAGCGCGCGGACATTGCCGCCCTTGGCCTGCTCCATCGCGGAGGGAAGGTTGTCGAAGATCAGCTGCACCTTGTTGGAGATGATGTCGGGGAAGGCGATCGCCGACCCGCGATAGGGCACGTGCACCATGTCGCACTTGGACATCACCTTGAACAGCTCCGCCGACATGTGCACCGAGGTGCCGTTGCCGGACGAGGCAAAGGAGATCTTGCCGGGATTGGCCTTGCAGTAGTCGATGAACTCCTGAACCGTCTTCGCCGGGAACGCGTTGGAGACGACCAGCATGTTGGTGAGCTGCATGATGCTGGCGACCGGCACGGTGTCACGCAGGAAGTCGAACGGCAGCTTCTTGTACAGCGAGGTCGAGATCGCGTTGTTGGGCGCGACGAACAGCAGCGTGTAGCCGTCCGGCGGTGAGGTGATCGCGGCAGCGGCCGCGATGTTGCCGCCGGAGCCGGTGCGGTTCTCGACGATGAACTGCTGGCCGAGGCGGTCCGACAGCCACTGCGCCATGATCCGCGCCACGATGTCGACCGGGCCGCCGGCGGAAAAGCCGATCAGCCAGTGCACGGGACGGTCAGGATAGGCGGCGGAGGCAGGAGGTGCGGCGCCCAACAGCGTTGAAAGGAAAACCAGCCCGAAAACACTGTTACGCAAAATTCGCAACATGACGCCTCCCATTGTTCTATTGTCGTTGGGCTGCATGCTTTCACAAAATCGGGGCGCTGCCTACATCGTCGCAAGTCGATGTTGACGCGCCCCCGCCGGGACCGACATGAGATTCGCGATCACCCCTGTTCTTGGCGCGGCGCTGCTGGTCAGCCCCGCCGCCGCTCAAACCGGAGGCAACGCCATTCCGACCACGACACCCGGCCTGACGATCAGCCTGGGCACCGCGACGCCCGGCGGCGGCTTTCCGCTCTATGGCAACGCCTTTGCGCAAGCGATCAACGCGGCCGATCCGCAAATGATCATCGCCCCGCGCAACACCAAGGGCAGCAACGAGAACATTCCGCTCTTGGAGAAGGGCGAGCTCGATCTCGCTCTGGTCGCGGGCGAGCCAGCCTATGAGGCCTTCGCCGGCATCGGCCGTGCGAAGGTCACGCTGAAGATCCTCACGGCGATCTATTCCAATCCCGGCATGTTCGTGGTGCGCGCGGATAGTCCGTACAAGACCATTCGCGATCTGGTCGGTCAGCCCGTCGCATTCGGCGCCAAGGGCTCCGGCCTGCCGATCCTGGCGCGCTACGTGCTCGATGGTCTCGCGTTGAAGCAGGACGAGGACTTCAAGGCGATCTATCTCGATCGCGCCGGCGACGGCCCCGCCATGGTCGAGGATGGCCGTGTCGCAGCACTCTGGGGCGCCGGCATCGGATGGCCCGGCTTCGCGGCGGTCGCCTCGAGCGCGTCAGGGGCGCGCTTCATTGCGCCCAGTGCCGAGGAGATCGCGCGCATCCGCGCCAAACACGCGTTCCTCAAGCCGCTCACCGTGCCGGCCGGCAGCTACCCGAACCAGTCCGAGCCGATCGCCTCGCTCGGATCCTGGAGCTTTGTCCTGACCCGCGAAGATCTGCCCGACGATGTCACCTATCGCCTGGCGAAGACGCTTCACGCCGTCGAGCCGACATTCTGCAAGCAACTCGCGCAAGCCTGCGAGACCACGGCCGCGAACACCGTCGCCGCCGCGCCGAAGCCCGAGCTGATCCATCCCGGCGTGATGAAGTACTTTCGCGAGATCGGGGTGGTGAAGTGACGGTCGCAACAAGCGACCGTCATTCCGGGGCGATGCAGAGCATCGAACCCGGAATCTCGAGATCCCGGGTCTGGTCCTTCGGACCATCCCGGGATGACCGCTACGCGGTCACTTCTTCACCATCGCACAGGCCGGGTCCGGCGGACCGAACGCCTTGTCGCCGGAGATGGTCGTGAGGATCTTGTAATAGTCCCACGGATATTTGCTTTCCTGCGGCGTCTTCACCTGCACCAGCCAGAGGTCGTGCACCATCAGATTGTCTTCGCGCAGTTTGCCGTTGCGGGCGAAGAAATCCTCGATCGGCTTTTCCCGCATCTTTGCGGCGACCTTGAGCGGATCGTCGGTGCCGGCGTCCTTGATGGCGTTGAGATAGTGCATCACGCTCGAATAGACGCCGGCCTGCCACATCGACGGCATCTTGTTCATCTTGGCGAAGTAGCGCTTCGACCATTCGCGGGTCTTGTCGTCCAGGTCCCAATAGAACGAGGTCGTCAGCAACAGCCCCTGGGCCGCCTGCAGGCCGAGGCCGTGGATGTCGGTGATCAGCGCCAGCAGTGCCGCCATCTGCTGGCCGCCCTTGAACACGCCGAACTCGGAGCCGGTCTTGATCTCGTTCATGTTGTTCGGCGGACCCGCCGCGATGCCGATGATCTTGGCCTTGGAGGCTTGCGCCTGCAGCACGAACGAAGAGAGGTCGGGCGTTGCCAGCGGCGGCTTCACCGAGCCCAGCACCTTGCCGCCATTGGCGGTCACGATGGCCGAGGCGTCGCGCTCCAGCGAATGGCCGAAGGCATAATCGTCGGTGATGAAGAACCAGCTGTCGCCGCCGCGCTTGACCACCGCATCCGCGGTACCGACCGCCAGCGCGCGGGTGTCGAACACCCACTGGATCGCGTAGGGCGAGCAGAACTTGCCGTGGAAATCGGCGGTGCCGGTGGAGTGGGTGATGAACAGCCGCTTCTTCTCGTTGGCCATGTTCTGAACCGCGAGCCCGACCGCTGAGACCGGCACGTCGACGATCAGGTCGACCTGGTCGACGTCGTACCAGCGCCGCGCAATCGCGCCGCCGATGTCGGCCTTGAGCTGGTGGTCGCCGACGACGATGCTGATCGGCTTGCCGAGCACGGTGCCGCCGAAATCGTCGATCGCCATCTGCGCCGCCGTCACCGAGCCCTGGCCGGTAGGCGCCGAGGCCGGACCGTTCATGTCGGTGAGCACGCCGATCTTGACGACGTCGTCGGACACCTGCGCCACTGCGGCGCCCGGCAGCAGCGTCGTCGCCAGGAACGTCGTCGCCAGGAACGTCGCTGCAATGCCGGCAGCCACCGGCAGTCCAAATTTCGTTGGCTTCATGCTTGTCCTCCCCTGATCCGGCGCGTTGGCCGGTGTACCCCCGGGTATGGCCCGGCTGAATTGGTTTCTTTTGCAACTATTTGGGGGCGGGCGTCAACGTCAGCCGGCGAAGCGGATTTGTCCGGCGGGGGAGGGATCGTAGCCGGTCAGCTCCTCGGCGCGCTGGAGCAACCGCTTTTCGCTGAGGAACCGGATCAGGCCCTGCATGGCGGGGCGGAAATAGCTGCGCTGCCGCATCGCGAGGTCAAAATTCTCCCAGACCAGCGGCACGAAATCGAGGCCGGCCGAGCGCGCCGCCGCACGCGTCGCGATTCCGCAATCGGCTTGTCCCGCGCGGACGATCTCGGCGAGATCCGGCCCGGTCAGGACCGGCGTCTCGATCCGGCGCAAATCGCGCGTCGAGGCGCCGGCGCGCTTCAGCAACACATCCAGCAGCATTTGCGCGCCCGTGCCCTGTTGCCGCATCGCCATTTTGGCCCCGAGCGCGAGCACGTCGGAGAGGCCGCGCAGCCGCTTGGGATTGGCCGGCGGCAGCACGAGACCCTGCTCGCGGCGCACGAACGCGACCAGCAATGCATCATGCAGGTCCGGAGCGTCTCGCAGAACCGTTGCATTGGCGTCCGCGGCAAGATTGCCGTCGGCATCGAGGCTGTGGAAGTGCACCGCCACGGCCATCACCTCGTCGCGCTGCAAGCGCTCGAGCCCGCGCGCGCTGCCCTCGCTCATCGATCCCAGCCCCGAGCCGGATTCGCGCAGACTCCAATCCAGAAGCTCGTCCTGGCTGCCGCCGACGACCGGCGGCGGCTCCGCAATCAGCATGCCGGCCGGACGCGCCAGTCCGGACAGCACCCAGAGGTCGAGCTCGTGCCGCGGGAAGAGCCATTTGCCGGTCACCTTGGTGCAGGGGATCGCACCGGTGGTGACGAGTTCGTATAGCTTGCGTTCGCCGAGCCGAAGATAGTCGGCGGCTTCGCTGGTCGTCAGGAATTCCATCCTGCATTCCTATGCAAATTCTTGCTTCTTTTTGGGCTCGACGCAGGTGGAATTCTGCATTTCCAGTTTTGTCCGCTACGACCATGCCTGATCATCTCGCTGCTTTGCAACACATCCCCACGCGCGATCTCTGCTTTGGTGAACGATCCCGAATCGCTCGCGTGGCGCGGACCTCGCGGCTGTCGCGCGCGCCGCATTGCCGGAATTTCCCGACACGGCGGGCACAATGAGCAAACACGTCACGAGTGCGGCGCAATCGATCATCATCATGATCGCGTCATAGCCTGTGGGAACCCGATCATGGCCGTCCGCCGCCTCTCCGTTGCACTCGCGCTTCTCTGCGGCCTCGCCGCGAGCGTTGCGGCGTCATCCGCGGAGGAACGCGCGATCGTGCTCGCCACGACCACAGCGACGCAGGAGTCCGGCCTGCTCGATTACCTGCTGCCGATCTTCCGTGACAAGACCGGCATCGAGGTGACGGTGATCGCGCGGCGCGCCGACGAGGTGCTCGAGGGGGCACGCAGGGGCGAAGTCGACGTCGTGCTGATGCATGCACGGCCGCAGGAGGAGAAATTCGTTGCCGACGGTTTTGCCGCGAAGCGCTTTGACGTGATGTACAACGACTATGTGCTGGTCGGGCCAAAGAGCGATCCCGCCGGCGTCAAGGGCAAGGACATCGTGACCGCGCTGAAGGCAATCGAGGCCAAGGGCGTGCCGTTCGTGACGCGCGGCGACCGCTCGGGCACCCATGCCGCGGAGCTCGCGCTCTGGATCGTCGCCGGCATCGACATCGCCCGCAACAAGGGCGGCTGGTATCGCGAAGCCAAGCAGGGCATGGCCTCCGCCCTCGACGCAGCGCGCACGGCGAACGCCTATGTGCTGTCCGACCGCGGCAGCTGGATCGCTTTTCGGGAGCGCGGCGATCTCGACATCGTCGTCGAAGGCGACAAGCGGCTGCTCAATCAGTACGGCGTGATGCTGGTGAACCCCGCGAAGTTTCCGAACGTGAAAAAGGAGCTGGGGCAGGACTTCGTGGACTGGCTGATCTCGCCCGACGGACAGGCGGCGATCGCCGGATACAAGGTCGACGGACAACAACTGTTCTTCCCCAATGCGGACAAGTCGGGCGGCTGACGGTCGTATTGCCAGCGGTTGCCAAACCGGGCGATGCATGGTCCATCATGACGCATGACCCAGCGCCTGCCGCCATCGCTGACGCCGCTCGACTCCGCGCTCGCCGCGTTGCTGACAGGGTGTGATCCGCTCGCGCCGGTGGAGTTGCCGCTGGGCGAAGCGGCCGGCTGCATCGCGGCCGGCAATCCGCTGCTCGCGGCGCGACCGTCCCGTGACGTCGCTGCCGCCGATGGCTGGGCGTTACGCGCCAATGATCTGGTCGGCGCGTCCTCCTATTCACCGCTAGCTCTCGCAAGAGCGCCCGCCTGGGTCGATGCCGGCGACGCGATGCCGGCGGGATGCGACTGTGTGCTCGATGCCGACGCAGTCGAGCTGTCTGGTCCGCTCGTCCAGGTGTTGGCGGAGAGCGTGCCGGGGCAAGGCGTCAGGCGCGCTGGAAGTGACATCGACGGACGCACGCCTGCCGCGGCAGAGGGGTATCCGGTCGGTCCTGGCGCTCTGCCGCTCACGCGCGCCGCCGGACTGGACCGACTGAGCGTGCGCCGTCCGCGGCTGCGCATTGTCAATGTACCAGGCGCAACGGGGACCATGCATCTGATTGCGGAGATCGCTCGCGCCGCAGGACTGGATGTGCACACGAGCGAGGCCGGCGCGCGAGACGCGGGATCGATCGCGGAGGCGTTTGGCGTGCCCACTTGCGATCTCCTGCTGACGATCGGCGGCAGCGGTGTCGGTCGCAACGATGCAGCGGTCACGGCGCTGGCCCAGCGTGGTGACGTGATCGCCCATGGTCTTGCGCTCCAGCCCGGACGCACCGCCGCGGTCGGGCGGCTCGGAACCGTTCCTGTCGTCGTCTTGCCCGGATCGCCGGATCATGCGCTTGCGGTCTGGCTTGCGCTCGTGCTGCCGCTCGTCGACCGGCTGTCGGCGCGGCTGCCGCGCCGACAGATAGCCTTGCCGCTCGCGCGAAAAATTGCATCCAGCGTCGGCATCGCCGAAATGGTTCTGCTGGCGGAGGAACATCACGCGTGGGTGCCGCTTGCGGTAGGAGAATGGCCGCTCCAGGCAATGGCCCGTGCGGATGCATGGCTGCTTGTTCCCGCCAGCCACGAGGGATTTGCAACGGGGGCGCCGGTCGATGCCTATCTGATGCGGGAATGATATGGGTCTTGGCATGACGATGATCCCGCAATCGCAAACCCGCAGCGCGCTCGAGCAGGAGCAGTTCCTCAAGATCCTTTCCCGCGAGGACGCCTTGGCTCGCTTCGAGGCCGAGCTGTTCCCGCGCGCTCTTTTGAGCGAAACGCGCAAACTCGGTGCTGCGCTCGGTGCGTCGCTCGCTGAAGACATCACTGCGCCGATCGACGTGCCGCCGTTCGACCGTTCCAATGTCGACGGTTTTGCGGTGCGCTCAGCGGACCTTGCGACAGCCGGCGAAGGCGCGCCGGTTCGGCTCGGGCTGAATGGCGAGACCATTCACTGCGGCACCGTACCGGCGCTGCAAGTGGAGGCGGGAACGGCAACGCCGATTGCCACCGGTGGTCCGCTGCCGCGCGGTGCCGATGCCGTGGTCATGGTCGAGCATACCCAGCCGGCGGGATCGGGTGCGATCGACGTCCGTCGCGCGGCCTCGCCCGGGCAATTCATATCCTACGCAGGGTCCGATATCGCGCGCGGCGAGGCGCTGCTGCGCGCCGGCACGATCATCGGCTCGCGCGAGGTCGGCATGCTGGCGGCCTGCGGTCTTGCCGAGGTGAGCGTGGTGCGCAAACCTCGTGTTGCCGTGATCTCCACCGGTGACGAACTGGTTCAGCCGGGCGAGGTGCTCGCGCCCGCTGCGATCTACGACACCAACGGCGCGATAGTCACTGCTGCGATCGACGAGAACGGCGGTGAGGCGGTTTTCCTCGGCGCCATTCCCGACGACGAAGCCCAGCTCGAAGCCGCCATGCGCCGTGCGCTGGCGGACGCCGACATGCTGGTGCTCTCCGGCGGCACATCGAAAGGCGCGGGCGATCTCTCCCATCGCATCATAGGCCGGCTCGGCCAGCCCGGCATCATCGCGCATGGCATTGCGCTCAAGCCCGGGAAGCCGCTGTGCCTTGCGGTGTGCGACGGCAAGCCGGTGGTGATCCTGCCGGGTTTTCCGACCTCCGCGATGTTCACCTTCCATGACATGATCGTGCCAATGCTGCGCAAAATGGCCGGACTGCCGCCGCGCTCCGATGCCAAGGTGAACGCGACCGTGCCGGTGCGCATTGCTTCCGAGCTCGGCCGCACCGAATTCGTCATGGTCTCGCTGGTCGGAGGCAAGGACGGCTTGATCGCCTATCCCTCCGGAAAGGGGTCGGGTGCGATCACGTCGTTCGCGCAGGCCGACGGTTTTCTGCGCATCGACGCGCTCGCCGACCAGATGCCGGCCGGAACCGAGGCCGAGGTGACGCTGTTCACGCCACATGTGCGGGTGCCCGATCTCGTCATCGTCGGCAGCCATTGCACCGGGCTCGATCTCGTCACGGCGCAACTCGCGCATGCCGGCCTGACCGTGCGTTCGATCGCCGTCGGTAGTCTCGGCGGACTTGCGGCGGCGCGGCGCGGTGAATGCGATCTGGCGCCGATCCATCTGTTCGACGACAAGAGCGAGACCTACAATACGCCTTACCTGATCGAGGGGCTTGAGCTCGTGCCGGGCTGGCGGCGGATGCAGGGCATCGTGTTCCGCAAGGGCGACAAGCGTTTCGAAGGCCACAGTGCGAGGGACGCCGTCGTCGCGGCGCTCGCTGATCCCTCCTGCATCATGGTCAACCGCAATCAAGGCGCCGGCACGCGCATCCTGATCGATCGTTTGCTCGGTGGTGCGCGCCCGGAGGGCTACTGGAACCAGCCACGCTCGCACAACGCGGTGGCCGCGGCGGTCGCACAGCACCGCGCCGACTGGGGCATGACCATTGCGCCGGTCGCCCATGCGGTCGGCCTCGGTTTCATTCCGCTCGCGGAGGAGCATTATGACTTTGCGCTGGTGACGGCACGCAAGCAGCGGCCTGCGGTGCAGGCCTTTCTCGCCGCACTCAGCTCGGACGAGGCGCGTGCCGCACTGGAGCGCGCGGGATTCCGGCCGGCGTAGAGCTTGATTAAGACGCCGCATCCAGTGCGGCCAGCCGCTCGGCTTCCGCGATATCCTCGACCGTGTTGGCATTGAAGAACGGATCGAGCGGCTCGGTCGGCCACGTCACCGTCGCGAGCGGGTAGCGCGCGGTCCAGCGGTCGATCTTGCGGAGGTCTTCGACCACTAGCGCGTGACGCAGTTCGTCGCGCAAACCAACGCGCCACAAGCCTATCACCGGATGCGACTGGCCGTCCGATGTCGCGACGGCGAGCTCGGCATTCGCGGCGAGGCGTTCTTCGTGCAAGCGCGCGACCAGATCGCGCGGCAGGAACGGGCAGTCGCCGGCGGCACTGAGCACCCATTCCACCTCAGGCCGGTTCGCCGCGGTCCAGTCGAGCGCGGCAAGGATGCCGGCGAGCGGACCGGGAAAGCCGGGCACGTCGTCGGCGACGACCTGCAAACCGAACGCGGCGAAGCGGGCGGGATCGCCGTTGGCATTGAGGATCAGCCCGCTGCATTGGGGCGATAGGCGCGCGATCACGCGTTCCAGGATGGTGCGGCCGCCGATGGTGCGCATCGGCTTGTCGCCGCCGCCCATGCGCCGGGCGAGGCCGCCGGCGAGCAGCACGCCTTGCGTGCTCGGAAAGCTAATCGTCACCACCTTCACCCTTGCGCTTGTGCTTGGCCGATTCCTCCTCGACATAAGCGAGGTTCTGGTCGTAGACGATGCGCTCCTCGCCTGACAACGCGATGAACCGTTTGCCGCGCGCGCGGCCGACCAGCGTCAAGCCCACCTGCCGGGCGAGATCGACGCCCCAGGCGGTGAAGCCGGAGCGCGACACCAGGATCGGAATTCCCATGCGGACCGTCTTGATCACCATCTCCGAGGTGAGCCGTCCCGTGGTGTAGAGGATCTTGTCGGAGGCATCGACGCCGTGGCGGTACATCCAGCCCGCGATCTTGTCGACGGCGTTGTGACGGCCGACATCCTCGGTGTAGCAGAGCGGATCGCCCTCCCTGCACAGCACGCAGCCGTGGATCGCGCCGGCCTCCAGATAGAGCGAGGGCATGGTGTTGATGGTCTGAGTCATCTGGTAGAGCCAGGAGGTGCGCAGCTCCGCCTTCGGCAACGCGACGCTCTCGACCGCCTCCAGCAGATCGCCGAAGGCGGTGCCCTGCGCGCAGCCCGATGTCTGCGTGCGCTTCTTCAGCTTGGCTTCGAAATTGGTGTGGTGCTCGGTGCGCACCACCACCACCTGGAGGTCGTCGTCGTATTCGACCTCGGTGACCGCGTCGTTGTATTTCAGCATGTTCTGGTTGAGCAAATAGCCCAGCGCCAGATATTCCGGATAGTCGCCGATCGTCATCATGGTGACGATCTCCTGCGAATTCAGGTAGAGCGTCAGCGGGCGCTCCACCGGCACCTTGATCTCGATCCTGGCGCCGGACTGGTCGGTCCCGGTCACGCTCTCGGTGAGGCGCGGGTCGTCGGTGTCAGGGACGATCAGGGGCGCTGGGGCTTTGTCGATCTTCATCATGGCCGCGACGTTAGCATGACATTCGGGTCAAGCCGATATATGCATGCTAGCGAGAGAACGAAATGCCGCCTATTCGTCATTGCGAGCGCAGCGAAGCAATCCAGGCCGCCGCCGTGGATGCATTCCTGGATTGCTTCGCTGCGCTCGCAATGACGGAGGAGAGAGTGGTTCCATCAAGGACCGGGTCGCTCGCGGAGACGGAGCTGGAATGAAAGTCATCGGCCTTGCAGGCTGGAGCGGTGCGGGCAAGACCACGCTGTTGACGCGGCTGATCCCGCATTTCAATGCGCTTGGCTTGCGCGTCTCGGTCATCAAGCATGCGCATCACCAGTTCGACGTCGACGTTCCCGGCAAGGACTCCTGGCGCCATCGCGAGGCCGGCGCGGCCGAGGTGCTGGTTGCTTCGTCAAATCGCTGGGCGCTGATGCACGAGTTGCGCGGGGCGGCAGAGCCGCGTCTGCCGGAACTGTTGAGCAAATTGTCGGCTGTCGATCTCGTCCTGGTCGAGGGTTTCAAGCGCGAGCCGCATCGCAAGATCGAGGTGCATCGCGCCGCCAACGACAAGCCGCTGCTGTTTCCCGATGATCCCGGAATTTTCGGGATCGCGGCCGATGTCGCCATTGAAACCCGACTGCCGACCGTCCATCTCGACGATATCGCCGCGGCCGCGGAATTGCTGCTGCGCGCGGCGATGCCGGTCGAGGAAGCGGTCGCGAAAAGCGCTGCGATGCGTTGACGAGGCACCATGGCGCAGTTGTCGGACGATTGTTTTGCCTTCGGCGGACCAATGATGTCGGTCGACGAGGCCGTTGGCCTGATCACGACGCGCGTCAACGCGATTGTCGATCTCGAAACTGTGGCGCTCATCGACGCTGATGGGCGCGTGCTGGCCCGCGATATCGCGGCGCCGCTGCCGTTGCCGCCCTTCACCAATTCCGCTGTTGACGGCTACGCCGTGCGCAGCGCCGATCTTCCGGATAGCGTCGAGCGGGCGCTGCCGCTCGACGGCCGCATCCAGGCCGGCGGTCTGGCACTGGCGCCGATCAAGGCCGGCCACGCCGCGCGCATCTTCACCGGCGCGCCGGTGCCGCCGGATGCCGAAACGGTCTTCATGCAGGAAGATGTCCGCCTCGACGATGCCGGCCGAATTGTGCTGCCGCCGGGGCTGAAGCCGGGCGCGAACGTCCGCCCTGCGGGAGAGGACATTCCCCAGGGCCACATTGCGTTGCGCGCAGGCCAGCGCTTGCTGCCGCAGCATGTCGCGCTCGCGGCGGCGTTCGGCCTTGTCGGGCTCGACGTCGTCAGGCGCATCCGCGTCGCGGTGTTCTCGACCGGTGATGAACTGGCCTCTCCCGGCGAGCCGCGCGCGGCCTCGCAGCTGTTCGACTCGAACCGCTTCATGCTGATGGCGATGCTGCGTCGGCTCGGCTGCGACGTCAGCGATCTCGGCATTTTGCGCGACGAACGTATCTCGCTTGCGAATGGCCTGAAGCAAGTCGCAGGCACGCACGATCTGATCCTCACCACCGGCGGCGTCTCGACCGGAGAGGAGGACCACGTCAAGGCGGCGGTCGAGAGCATCGGCTCGCTGGTGTTGTGGCGGATGGCGATCAAGCCGGGACGGCCCGTGGCGATGGGCATCATCGACGGCACGCCGCTGATCGGATTGCCGGGCAATCCCGTCGCGAGTTTCGTCACCTTCGTGCATGTGGTGCGGCCGACGGTGCTGGCGCTTGCGGGCAGCCTGCCGGAGCAGCCGTTGCCGATCCCGGTGCGCGCGGCATTCACCTACAAGAAGAAGGCGGGCCGACGGGAATATGTTCGCGCCTCCTTGCGGCGCATGCAGGACGGCGCACTCGAGGCAATCAAGTTTCCACGCGAGGGAGCGGGGCTGTTGTCCTCTCTCGTCGACACCGACGGCCTCATCGAGCTCGGTGAGGAGGTCACGCGTGTCGAGCCGGGGCAGAGCGTGGGTTTCTTATCCTATGCCGATCTGCTCTGAGTCTGGATGTTGTGTTGGCGTTGACGTCATCGACCCCTCCCGCCATGTTGCGCCGATGACCAGAACGACGCTCGATCTCACCGGACTGAAATGCCCGTTGCCCGCCCTGAAGACGCGCAAAGCGCTGAAGCCGCTGCAGCCGGGCGATCAGCTCGAAGTGTACTGCACCGATCCCCTGTCGGTGATTGACATTCCAAACCTGATCCGAGAGACCGGCGACACGGTAGAGATCACCGAGCGCAACGACGCGCGCATCGTGTTCTTGATAGAGAAGGCCGATCGCTCGATAGAAAATATCAATGGTGCGCCGCCCACTTAGTCGGCGGTCACTCGGTTGATACCTACCTTTTGTCTATCGACATCGATCTTCACTTCTGCCCCAATCGAGTTCCTCCGCCGAGACGCGGAGGTCGAGTCTTGCCTGCGATATGCGGAGCAAATGGGCCATCGAAAGAAGCCCGGCCGTGGCGTCGGGCATAGCCCCCAAGGTTAGGGGGTTTAACGTCTCGGATGCGCGTGACGATCCTGGCGCGCGTCGATCATTGTGCGGAGCAGCAGGGACAAAGGCTGCGCTGCAACGGCTGAGGAACAGGACCGTCGTGGCAGGCCGCTCAGAAGGGCGGCTTTAGGGGAGGAATGCATGTCTACCATCGAGAGCGCTGGAACACTTTCGGGTGCCGGCGCAGGTTTTCTGGATCGCGAGCGGACCATCGCAACCGCCGGGTTCAATCGCTGGCTGGTGCCGCCGGCCGCGCTGTGCATCCATCTCTGCATCGGCATGGCCTACGGCTTCTCGGTGTTCTGGCTGCCGCTGTCGCGCGCGATCGGAGTGACCGCGCCGAAGGCGTGCGCAGAGATGTCGCTGCTTCAAGAGCTGTTCACGACCAGCTGCGACTGGAAGGTCGCCAGCATGGGATGGATGTACACGCTCTTTTTCGTGCTGCTCGGTATCGCGGCTGCAGTCTGGGGCGGCTGGCTGGAGCGCGTAGGCCCGCGCAAGGCCGGCTTCGTCTCGGCGCTGTGCTGGTGCGGCGGCCTCTTCCTCGGTGCGATCGGGATTTACACCCATCAGCTCTGGCTGTTGTGGCTCGGTTCGGGTGTGATCGGCGGCATCGGTCTCGGCCTTGGCTATATCTCGCCGGTCTCGACGCTCGTGAAGTGGTTCCCGGACCGTCGCGGCATGGCGACCGGCATGGCCATCATGGGCTTCGGCGGCGGCGCCATGATCGGCGCGCCGCTGGCGAACCTCTTGATGAACTACTTCAAGACCCCGACCTCGGTCGGCGTCTGGGAGACCTTCGTCACGATGGGCGTCATCTACTTCGTGTTCATGATGATCGGCGCGTTCCGCTATCGTTTGCCGCCGCCCGGCTGGCAGCCCGAGGGCTGGACCGCGCCGTCGAAGGCCAACGCGATGATCTCAAAGGCCAACGTCCATCTCAACGACGCGCACAAGACGCCGCAATTCTGGCTGATCTGGTGGGTGCTGTGCCTGAACGTCTCGGCCGGCATCGGCGTGATCGGCATGGCCTCGCCGATGCTCCAGGAGATCTTCGCCGGCAAGCTGATCGGCCTGCCTAACGTCGGCTTCAACGCGCTTGATGCGGGACAGAAGGCGCAGATCGCCGCGATCGCCGCGGGCTTCGCCGGATTGCTGTCGCTGTTCAACATCGGCGGCCGCTTCTTCTGGGCATCGCTGTCGGACAAGATCGGGCGCAAGAACACCTATTATACGTTCTTCATCCTCGGCATCGTGCTCTACGCGCTGGCGCCGACTTTTGCGGCGATGGGTTCGAAGCTGCTGTTCGTGCTTGGCTTCGGCATCATCCTGTCGATGTATGGCGGCGGCTTCGCCACCGTGCCGGCCTACCTCGCCGACATGTTCGGAACCCAGTTCGTCGGCGCCATCCATGGCCGGCTGCTGACGGCGTGGTCTACCGCGGGCATCATCGGCCCGGTCGTCGTCAACTACATCCGCGAGTTCCAGCTCGCGGCGGGCGTGCCGCGCGACCAGCTCTACAACACGACGATGTACATCCTGTGTGCGATGCTGATCGCGGGCCTGATCTGCAACTATCTGATCAAGCCGGTCGATTCGAAATGGCACATGAAGGAGGCCGATGTCGCGAAGTTGCAGGCGGCAAGCGCCAGCGCCGCCGCCGCGGGACCACACGGCTCCTACGGCATCGGATTTGGCGGGCTTGACGCCAAGGCGGCGATGTTCTGGGCCTTCGTCGGCGTCCCCCTGCTTTGGGGTGTTTGGAAGACATTGGAGAGCGCGGTCAAGATCTTCTGACCGCCGTCGAGACGGAAGCGGGATGCTCATCAGGCGTCCCGCTTCGTTGGCCTTTCAGACATCATCAAGAATGGGACTTAGGGGATTGAAATGATTCGCAACCGAACTTGCCTTCGAATTTGCCTTGCGGCCGTGTTGGTCGTCGCTGGCCTTCCTGCCGCATCCGCGCAGACGACAACGACACCTGCAGCGCCTGCTGCAACGACCGAAGCCAAGCCTGGCAAGATGAAGCTCACCATGCAGAAGCTGAAAGACATGAAGGCGAAGTGGGCGGCCAACAAGCCGAAGCTCAAGGCCTGTCGCGCCGACGTGAAAGCCAAGGGCCTCGCCGGCGATGACCGCTGGTTCTACATCGAAGAGTGCATGAGCAAGACCTGAGATCAGGTTCCGTCCGACGCTTGCATAAAAGGGGCATGGCGGGCGACCGCCTGCCTCCTAAATCATTCTAGAGACGCTCTAAATTGTCTTGCATCTGGCATGCCAGAGATTAGAGTTGCGTTAAATTTGGCTTGGTCGGCGGGACGCGGGAACCGGTGGTTCCGCTGATCGAGTCAGGAAATGAAGACTGATCGCCTTGGCGGTCCGGTCCAAACTCACCACGCATTTGAAGAGAACGCGACGTCTCCATGAGCAGCAACGACGACGTTCACAAGGTTCGCGAGTTCGAACATCCCGGCCAGGGACGGAAGCGCGCCAAATCCACGCCCAAGGGACGGCAGGTCGACCCCACCGCCGCGCACGAGATCGCGCAGTTGCTCGGCGACAGACCGCGGCGTCGCGACCTCTTGATCGAATATCTGCATCTGATCCAGGACAAGTATCGCCAGATCTCGGCTGCGCATCTCGCCGCGCTCGCAGACGAGATGAAGCTCGCGTTCGCCGAAGTGTTCGAGACCGCAACCTTCTACGCGCATTTCGACGTGGTGAAGGAAGGCGAGCCTAACATCGCCCCGCTGACGATCCGCGTCTGCGATTCGCTGACCTGCGCGATGCTGGGCGGAGAGAAGCTGCTCGCCGATTTGCAAGATGCGTCCGGTCCCGGCATTCGCGTCGTGCGCGCGCCCTGCGTCGGCCGCTGCGATACGGCGCCTGCCGCGGAAGTCGGACACAACTTTGTTGACCACGCGACGGTCGCCAATGTCATGGCGGCGGCGAATGCTGGCGACACCCACGCGCATCTGCCCAAATATATCGGCTATGAGGCCTATGTCGCCGACGGCGGCTACAAGCTGCTCAATCGCCTGCGCTCGGGCGAGCTGCCGACGGACGACCTGCTGAAGGCACTCGACGAGGCCTCGTTGCGCGGTCTCGGCGGCGCCGGCTTCCCGACGGGGCGCAAATGGCGCGCGGTGCTTGGTGAACCCGGCCCGCGGCTGATGGCGATCAACGGCGACGAGGGCGAGCCCGGCACGTTCAAGGATCGCGTCTATCTCGAGAGCGATCCGCACCGCTTCATCGAGGGCATGCTGATCGGTGCGCATGTGGTGCAGGCCTCCGATATCTACATCTACCTGCGCGACGAATATCCGGCCTCACGCGAAATCCTCGAACGCGAGATCGCGAAGCTGCAGCCGGGCGGTCCGACGCTGCACATGCGCCGCGGCGCCGGCGCCTATATCTGCGGCGAGGAATCCTCGCTGCTCGAGAGCATAGAGGGCAAGCGCGGCCTGCCCAGGCACAAGCCGCCTTATCCATTCCAGGTCGGCCTGTTCGGGCGGCCGACGTTGATCAATAACATCGAGACCTTGTGGTGGGTGCGCGATATCGTCGAGAAAGGCGCTGACTGGTGGAAGGGCCACGGCCGCCATGAGCGGCACGGCCTGCGCAGTTTCTCGGTCTCGGGCCGCGTCAAGAATCCGGGCATGAAGCTCGCGCCTGCTGGCATCACCGTGCGCGAACTGATCGACGAATATTGCGGCGGCATGGCCGATGGCCATCAGTTCTACGCGTACCTCCCCGGTGGTGCGTCCGGCGGCATCCTGCCGGCGGCGATGGGCGACATCCCGCTCGATTTCGGCACGCTCGAAAAATACGGCTGCTTCATCGGCTCTGCCGCGATCGTGATCCTGTCGCAAAAGGACAGCGTGCGCGCGGCCGCGTTGAACCTGATGAAGTTCTTCGAGGACGAGAGCTGCGGCCAGTGCACGCCGTGTCGCGTCGGAACCCAGAAGGCCGCGCTGCTGATGCAGCAACCGGTCTGGAACCGCGCTCTCCTGGACGAATTGAGCCAGGCGATGCGCGATGCCTCGATCTGCGGGCTTGGTCAGGCGGCATCGAATCCGCTTGCCACCGTGATCAAATATTTCCCTGACGAGTTCAAGGAAGCGGCCGAATGACCAAGATTACGTTTGAGCTCGACGGCAAGCAGGTCGAGGCCAATGCAGGCGAGACGATCTGGCAGGTCGCAAAACGCCACGGTCGCGAGATTCCGCATCTGTGCTATTCGCCGGCGCCGGACTATCGCCCCGATGGCAATTGCCGCGCCTGCATGGTCGAGATCGAGGGCGAGCGCGTGCTCGCGGCGTCCTGCAAGCGCACGCCATCGGTCGGCATGAAGGTGAAGACCGAGAGTGCGCGCGCGGTTTCCGCGCAAAAAATGGTCATGGAGCTACTGGTCGCCGATCAACCGGCGCGCGAAACCTCGCACGATCCGGACTCCAAATTCTGGCACTGGGCCGAAACCACGGGGGTCACCGAGAGCCGCTTCCCCGCCGCCGAGCGTTGGGCGACCGACGCCAGCCATCCGGCGATGCGCGTCAATCTCGATGCCTGCATCCAGTGCGGCCTGTGCGTGCGCGCCTGCCGCGAGGTCCAGGTCAACGACGTCATCGGCATGGCCTATCGCAGCCACGGCTCGAAGATCGTGTTCGATTTCGACGATCCCATGGGCGAGTCCACCTGCGTCGCCTGCGGCGAATGCGTGCAGGCCTGTCCGACCGGGGCCCTGATGCCGGCCGTAATGCTGGACGAGAAGCAGACCCGCGTCGTCTATGCCGACAAGAAGGTGGATTCGCTCTGCCCGTTCTGCGGCGTCGGTTGCCAGGTGACCTATGAGGTCAAGGACGAGAAGGTGATCTATGCCGAGGGCCGTGACGGCCCGGCCAATCGCAATCGTCTCTGCGTCAAGGGCCGCTTCGGCTTCGACTACATCCACCATCCGCATCGCCTGACCAAGCCGCTGGTGCGGCTGCCGAACGCGAAGAAGGATTCCAACGACCAGGTCGATCCGGCCAATCCGTTCACGCATTTCCGCGAAGCGAGCTGGGAAGAAGCGCTCGAGATCGCGGCCAAGGGCCTCGTCAAGATCCGCGACGAGAAGGGCGTGAAGGCGCTTGCCGGCTTCGGCTCGGCGAAGGGCTCCAACGAGGAGGCCTATCTGTTCCAGAAGCTGGTGCGCACCGGCTTCGGCTCCAACAACGTCGACCATTGTACCCGTCTGTGCCACGCCTCGTCGGTCGCGGCGCTGTTCGAAGGCCTGAGCTCGGGCGCGGTGTCGGCGCCGTTCTCGGCTGCGATGGACGCCGAGGTGATCATCGTGATCGGCGCAAACCCGACCGTGAATCATCCTGTCGCCGCGACCTTCATCAAGAATGCGGTCAAGCAGAACGGCGCAAAGCTGTTCGTCATGGACCCGCGCCGGCAGACGCTGTCGCGCCATGCGACCAAGCATCTGCAGTTCAAGCCGGGCTCCGATGTCGCCATGCTGAACGCGATGATTCACACGATCATCACCGAAGGGCTGACCGACGACCAGTACATCGCCGGCTACACCGAGGGGTTCGAGGACCTCAAGGAGAAGATCAAGGAGTTCACGCCGGAGAAGATGGAGGCGATCTGTGGCGTCCCGGCGCAGACCCTGCGTGAGGTCGCGCGAACCTATGCGCGGGCAAAATCGTCGATCATCTTCTGGGGCATGGGCATCAGCCAGCATGTCCACGGCACCGACAATGCGCGCTGCCTGATTGCGCTGGCGCTGATCACCGGCCAGGTCGGCCGCCCGGGCACCGGCCTGCATCCGCTGCGCGGCCAGAACAACGTTCAGGGCGCTTCCGATGCCGGTCTGATCCCGATGTTCCTGCCGGACTATCAGCCGGTCGGCCGCGACGACATGCGCGGTGCGTTCGAGAAGCTGTGGGGCCAGGATCTCGATCCCGTGCGCGGCCTGACCGTGGTCGAGATCATGAACGCGATCCATGCCGGCGAGATCAAGGGCATGTATATCGAGGGCGAGAACCCCGCGATGTCCGACCCCGATCTCCAACATGCGCGCCAGGCGCTCGCGATGCTCGATCATCTCGTGGTGCAAGATCTCTTCGTCACGGAGACCGCGTTCCACGCCGACGTCATCCTGCCGGCCTCGGCGTTTGCCGAAAAGGAAGGCTCTTTCACCAACACCGATCGCCGCGTGCAGCTCGCGCGCCAGGTGATCAAGCCGCCGGGCGATGCGCGGCAGGATCTCTGGATCATCCAGGAGATCGGCAAGCGCATGGGCCTGCCGTGGAATTATGCCGGGCCCGGCGATGTCTTCACCGAGATGGCAGAACTGATGCCGTCGCTGAAGAACATCACCTGGGAGCGGCTGGTCCGCGAGGGCGCGGTGACCTATCCGGTCGACGGTCCCGACGTGCCCGGCAACGAGATCATCTTCACCACGGGATTTCCGACCGCGAGCGGCCGCGGCAAGATCGTGCCGGCTCACGTCATCCCGCCGGACGAGATCCCCGACGCCGAATATCCGATGGTGCTCTCGACCGGCCGCGTGCTCGAGCACTGGCACACCGGCTCCATGACCCGCCGCGCGCAGGTGCTCGACCAGATCGAGCCCGAGGCGGTCGCGTTCATGTCGCCGAAGGACATGCACAGGAAGAAGCTCGCGCCGGGCGATTTCATCCGGCTCGAGACCCGCCGCGGCGCGGTCGAGGTCAAGGTCCGGTCCGACCGCGACGTTCCCGAGAATATGGTGTTCATGCCGTTCTGCTACGCGGAAGCGGCGGCGAATTTGTTGACAAATCCGGCGCTCGATCCGTTCGGCAAGATCCCGGAGTTCAAGTTCTGCGCGGCCAGGGCCGAGCGCGCCGAAATGCGCGACGCGGCGGAGTAGGACGGCGGGCGGTCGTTAGGCGGCGCGAGGATCCATCCAATATCCGGCGTCGTCCTGGCGAAAGCCAGGACCCATACCGCGTGATCCATCGATTGTGGCTGGTCGCAGTACCGGGCTAGAATTTTCGCTAAACACCCCCCTGGGGTAACGGGTCCTGGCTTTCGCCAGGACGACTCGGAGAGAGAGTGCGCCGTACTCGTCCCTTCGCTCCTAGCAGCGGCGGTGGTAAACATCGTCCATGTCCAAAGCCACCCCAGCCACACGCGCGCTCGCGGCCGCCGGTGTTGCCTTCACCGTCCATACCTACGACTACGATCCCGATGCCGAAAGCATCGGCCTCCAGGCGGCTGCCGCACTCGGCGAGGATCCCGCGCGCGTCTTGAAGACGCTGATGGCGCTGGTCGACGGCAAACCGGTCTGCGTGATCGTCCCGTCGGACCAGGAAGTTTCGATGAAGAAGCTCGCCGCCGCGACAAGCGGCAAGTCGGCGCAGATGATGAAGCCGCCGGAGGCTGAGCGCCTCACGGGGTACAAGGTTGGCGGCATCAGCCCGTTCGGGCAGCGGAAGCCCGTGCGCACCGTGATCGAGAGAAGCGCGCTTGCGCATGACCAAGTGTACGTCAATGGCGGTCAGCGTGGGCTGCAGGTGCGGCTCAGTCCAGGCGATGTGCGGGACGTGTTGGAGGCGATTGCCGCAGAACTGGTCGCCTGAGCGCCGGGCTCTGCTACTGCTTTTGCAACAGCTTTAGCCGACAGCGTAGCGCTTCGCGAATGTGTGTGCGCGCGAGCTGCTCCGCTTTGCTGCCGTCGCGAGCCGCGATGGCGTCGATGATGGCCTGGTGCTCACCGTGGCTGGTCGAGGGGCGGCCGGATACCGTGAACGTGGTTGGACCGAGCAGGGCGATCCAGTCCTGCAATTCCCGTGAAGCGTTATCGAGATAGCGGTTGCGCGCGGCGCGGCAGATCGCTTCGTGGAAGGCGCGGTTGAGCCTTGCCATTTCTCTTGCCATTTCTCCTGCCATCTCGGCCGCGTCGGTCTCGGACGCTTCGACAAAAGCCTGCTCGATATCCCTGAGTGCATCGATCTCGGGCGTCGAGGCGTGCTCGGCGGCAAGTCGGGCGGCGGCGCCCTCCATGATCTCGCGCATGGCGTAGAGTTCGAGCACCTCGGAGATGTCGAGGTTGCGTACGATCAGGCCGCGGCCTCCGGCAGGTTCGACGAACCCGCGTGCGGCAAGCCGCCCCAGAGCTTCCCGCACCGGGGTGCGGCTGACCTTCAGCCGCTGGGCGACCTCTTCCTCGCGTAGGCGGTCGCCCGCGCGGTAGCTGCCGGCCTGCAGCGCCTCGCAGAGCGAGCGGAACACGGCCTCGCCGAGCGCCACGCCCCCGCCGCGCGCGATCGAGCCGCCTGCCTTTTTCGGACGTCTTGCCATCCATCCTCGTGGGCTCGCGCATCCTGCCCATGCAGCGGTGCCACTTGCCGGACGTCTGTATATCTTTGTATACAAAGGTGCGCAATGGCCAACCGTATTGACCGGGGCCGCCGGCGGGCAGAATGTCTCCAACTTCGTCGCATCGGGCAGACGGCATGAGCAGCAAATACGATGTGCTGGTGATCGGCGGCGGCAACGCGGCGCTGTGCGCGGCGATCAGCGCGCGACGCGGTGGGGCGTCGGTGCTGGTGCTCGAAGGCGCGCCAAAATTCTATCGCGGCGGCAACACGCGCCACACCCGCAACATGCGCTGCGCCCATGACGAGGCGACCGAAATCCTCACCGGCCCCTACACCGAGGAAGAGTTCTGGGAGGATCTGCTGCGCGTCACCGGCGGCCAAACCGACGAGGCGCTCGCCCGGCACATGATCCGTGAGTCCAAGGATATCTTGAACTGGATCGTCGAGCAGGGCGTGCGCTGGCAGCCCTCGCTCGGCGGCACGCTGAGCCTCGGTCGCACCAACTCGTTCTTCCTCGGCGGCGGCCGCGCGATGCTGAACGCGCTTTATCTTACCGCCGAGAAGCTCGGCGTCGAAGTCGAATACAACGCCGAGGTCACGGACCTCGTGATCGAGGACGGCATGTTTCTCGCCGCCCGCCTCAAACGGCCGATCAAGGGCAACACCGAGATCCGCGCGACGTCACTGGTCGCCGCCGCCGGCGGGTTCGAGGCCAACATCGAATGGCTGAAGCAATATTGGGGCGAGGCCGCCGACAATTTCCTGATCCGCGGCACGCCCTATAACCGCGGCTCAATCCTGAAGATGCTGCTCGACAAGGGCGTGCAGGAGGTCGGCGATCCCACCCAATGTCATGCGGTCGCGATCGACGCCCGCGCGCCGAAATTCGACGGTGGCATCATCACGCGCCACGACTCCGTCGTGTTCGGCATCGTCGTCAACAAGCACGCGCAGCGTTTCTATGACGAGGGCGAGGACATCTGGCCGAAGCGCTACGCAATCTGGGGCCGGCTGGTCGCCGCGCAGCCCGACCAGATCGCCTACATCATCTTCGATTCCACCGTGGTCACGAGCTTCATGCCGACGCTGTTCCCGCCGATCGCGGGGCAGACCGTGGCTGAACTTGCCGGCAAGCTCGAGCTCGATCCGGCCGCGCTGGAAAAGACCATCACCGAATTCAACGCCGCGGTGCAGCCCGGCACCTTCGACCACACCATTCTGGACGATTGCCGCACCGAAGGCATCACACCGCAGAAGACGCATTGGGCGCGGCGGATCGAGACGCCGCCCTATCTTGCCTATCCGGTGCGGCCCGGCATCACCTTCACCTATCTCGGCACGCGCGTAACCCGGGAAGCGCGCATCTTGATGGCTGACGGCAAGCCGTCGGCCAACATGTTCGCGGCCGGCGAGATCATGGCCGGCAACGTGCTCGGCAAGGGCTATGCCGCCGGCATGGGCATGACCATCGGCAGCGTGTTCGGGCGGATTGCAGGACGGGAAGCGGCGAAACATGCACGGAACTAGAATTCTCGACGAAGCCGACCGGCTGATGACGGTCTGCAATTCGTGCCGTTACTGCGAGGGTCTTTGCGCGGTATTTCCCGCCATGGAGATGCGCCGCGCCTTCTCCGACGGCGACCTCAATTATCTCGCCAATCTCTGCCATGGCTGCGGCGCCTGCTACGTCGACTGCCAGTTCTCGCCGCCGCACGAATTCAACGTCAACGTCCCGCACACGCTGGCGATCGCGCGCGCGGAATCCTATGCGGTCTATGCCTGGCCGCAGGCGCTGTCCGGTGCCTTCGCACGCAACGGTCTCGTCATCAGCATCGTCGCCGCGCTGAGCATGGCCGCCTTCATCCTCGGCTTCGCGGCCCTGAACGACCGCAGCGTGCTGTTTGGCGTGCACACCGGCCCCGGCGCGTTCTACAAGTTGATGCCGCACAACGCGATGGCGGCGTTGTTCAGCGCCGCCTTCCTTTATGCGATCTTCGCGCTGGTGATGAGCGTGCGCGCGTTCTGGCGGGATATCGGCCCGCCCATCGGCGGCCGTGCGGACGGTGGCTCCATCTTTCAGGCGATGCGGGACGCTGGTGAGTTGCGCTATCTCCATGGTGGCGGCGTCGGCTGCTACAATGAGGATGACAAGCCGACCGACCGGCGCAAGCTTTTCCATCACCTGACCTTCTACGGTTTCCTGCTCTGCTTCGCCGCGACCTCGGTCGCCACGCTGTATCACTATCTGCTCGGCCGCGAGGCGCCGTATCCGTGGTGGGATTTGCCAGTGGTGCTCGGCACGCTCGGTGGCCTCGGCCTGATCATCGGCCCGATCGGCCTGTTCGTCGCCAAGATGCGGCGCGATCCGGCGCTGCTCGACGAGCAGCGCTACGGCATGGATGTCGGCTTCATCGCCATGCTGTTCCTGACCGGCTTCACCGGCATGCTGCTTCTGATTCTGCGCGAGACTGCAGCCATGGGGCCGCTGCTGGCGCTGCATTTGGGTGCAGTGTTCGCGCTGTTCATCACCATGCCCTACGGCAAGTTCGTGCACGGCATCTATCGCTTCGCGGCGCTGGTGCGTTACGCGCAGGAGCGCCGCAGTGAAGCCGGCTCCTGAGATTCAGACGGTGCGGAAGCGGCCGTCGCGCAGGAAGGCGATCGTCTGTTCGATCGCGGCGGCGTGACGCGGAAGTCCGGTATGGGACGCCTTGACGACGATATGGTCGGCCATGCCGGCAACCATCGCGCCTTGCACTGAGACCCGTCCGTCATTCGGCTTCGGCAGAACCAAGAGGCCGGCGACGGGATCGATGAAGCGGCTTCCCGCGATCACGCCGACGGGATAGTCCACGGGGGGAAGGGCGTCGGGCCGGGGCGTGGACGTGGTGGTGAGTTCGAGTCCGGCCGGGCCGTAGAATGCGCTGTAGAGGCGAGATCGGCTGAGGAGATCGGCGACCTCGCTGCCGCCGTTTGGCGTGCCCAGCATCACCACGCCGGCAAGCCGGTCCGGACGATATTTTGCGATATAGGCGCGCGTCACCAGACCGCCCATCGAATGCGCGACGAAATGCAGCGCCGCCTTACGCTCGGCGAAGCGGGCGACTTCCAGGTGAATATCGTCCGCGAGCGCCGCGATCGGCTTGCGGCGGCTGGCATAGTCGATGTTGAGCGTTGCGAAGCCACTTGCCCGGAGCGCCCGTTCCAGTCTGGTCAGGGACGCCGAGGTGCGCGCGATGCCGTGAAGCAGAACCACTCCCGGGCATCGCGCCTCGCCTGATTGAGGCGCCTCGTGCATCTCGCTTATGCCACCTCGCGCTCTGGTCCAGACGCCTGCTCGCGAGCCATCGTCGTTGCGGTGACGTAGTCGGTCTTGCCGGTGCCGAGCAGTGGCACCTTGTCCACCACCATGATCGCCGCGGGCACAGTCAACTCAGAGGCGCCGATCGCCTTGGCCTGGCCCTGCATCGCACTGCGCTCGGCGTTCTTTTCAGTTGTCAACAGCACGATGCGCTCGCCCTTACGCGGGTCGGGGATCGACACCGCAACCGATGCGGCCTGCGGCCACAGGGTCGTCGCGATGTTCTCGACCGCGGACAGCGAGACCATTTCGCCGGCGATCTTGGCAAAGCGCTTGGCGCGGCCCTTGATGGTGATGAAGCCGGCCGGGTCGATCGCCACGATGTCGCCGGTGTCGTGCCAGCCCTCGGCGAGCGGTTCGAGCACGCCCGGATTTTCGGCCCTGAGATAACCGAGCATCACGTTCGGTCCGCGCACCGACAGGCGGCCGCCGTCCTCGATGCCGGGGACTGGGTCGAGGCGGCTTTCCATCAGCGGCGACAGGCGTCCGACCGTGCCGGGACGATTGGCCATCGGCGTGTTCATTGCCAGCACCGGCGCCGTCTCGGTGACGCCATAGCCTTCGAGGATGCGGATGCCGTAACGCTCCATGAAGACCTGCCGGGTGCGATCCTTGACCGCCTCGGCGCCGGCGATCACCAGGCGCAGCGTACGGAAGTCATAGGCATGCGCCGAGCGTGCGTAGCCGGTGAGGAACGTGTCGGTGCCGAACAGGATCGTGGCGCCGGTCTGGTAGATCAGCTCGGGCACGATCCTGTAGTGCAGCGGCGAGGGATACATGTAGATCGGAATGCCCGCGAGCAGCGGCATCATCATTCCGCCGGTCAGCCCGAAGGAGTGGAACACCGGCAGCACGTTGAACACCTTGTCATTGGCGTTGGCATCGACCCGCGCCAGCGCCTGTGCGGCGTTCGCAAGGATATTGCGGTGGGAGAGCACCACGCCCTTGGGCGTGCCTTCCGAGCCCGACGTGAACAGCACGACGGCCGGATCGCTCGCCTGGCGGACGACTCGCGGCGCGGTGCCGGCGAGCAGGCCCTTGATCTTGTCGGCCGTGCCGATCGAGGCGCGGACATCCTCGAGATAGACGACGCGAACTTCCGCGGAGATCGCGGCCATCAACTTGTCGAGCTTGCCCTTCTCGATGAAAGCTTTCGACGTCAGCACGGTCTTGACCTGTGCGGCTTTCATGGCGGCGAGCACATTGACCGGGCCAGCCGAGAAGTTGAGCATCGCCGGCACCCGGCCGATGTTTTGCAGCGCCATGAAGACGACGGCAACGCCTGCGGAATTCGGCAGCAGCACGCCGACATTCTCGCCGACAGCGGTGCCGTTCTCCAGCTTTCGGCTCAAGACCTGGGCGCCCAGGATCAGCTTGCGATAGGTCAGCTTGGTGCCGAGCGCGTCCTCGACGATGACCTTGCCGGTGTCGCGGTCGCGATAGGCGTGTCCGAGCGCCTCGAACAGGGTGTGATCGAGCATGGCGTTCTTTACCATGGCGTCGATCATCACGTCCTGAAGTGCCGCGCCGGCGGCATTGCGGCGCGCCTTGCCCTTGAGCGCCGCGTCGACCGGAAGCTTGACCGGCGGCAGGATGGTCACGGTCACTCGCGGAAACCACGAGCGCTTGATCTGGCTGCCGTTGAGATAGCTGAGATGCGAGCGCTGGGCGCCTTCGATGCGGACCGGGACGACGACCGCGTCCGACTTGTCCGCGATCATCGCGGTGCCGTCATAGACCTTCATCAGCGAGCCGGAGACGGTGATGCGTCCTTCGGGGAAAATCACCACCGGCTCTCCGGCGGCGACGAGCTTGATGAGGTCGCGCGCGGCCAGCGGCTTGCTGGGGTCCATGGTGTAGTGCTTGACCACCCGCAGGAACGGCTTGGCCCACCAGGCCTTGGCGATGCCGGTATCAACGGCGAAGCTCGCGTCGATCGGCAGCACGGCGTGCAGCAGCGGGCCGTCGATCAGGCTGACATGGTTGGGCGCGATCAGCATGCGCGTGCCAGCAGGCGGCAGGTTCTCCAGCCCGCGGACCTCGGTGCGGAACAGCGCGCGGAACAGCAGCCCGCCAAAGTCACGCACGCCTTCCTTGCCCCACTTCGTCAGCACGAACCAGACTGCGCCGAAGCTGGCGCCGCCGAGACCGAAGAAGATCCAGCCGATGTGCAATCCGCCGGCCTGCAGCAGCGCGACGAAAAGCGAGCCGGCCACCATGAAGGCGGCCTGCAGCACGTTTCCGGCGGCGATGATGCGGGCGCGCTCGGAGGGGGCGGACCAGGCCTGGACGGCGGCGAAGGACGGCACGACGAACAGCCCGCCGCCGAATGCGAAGGCGACGAAATCGACCAGCATGCGCAGTCCCGCGAACGAGGTTGCGAAGTCGCCCGCGGTGATGTCCTGCCCCTTGGCGGTCACGCCGATCGCCCATGCGAGGTCGATGCCGGCAAACCCCATCATGATGGCGCCGATCGGCACCAGCGCGAGGTTCGGGCGAACGTGGCTCAGATTCGCGGCGAACAGCGAGCCGATGGCAATGCCGATTGCGAAGATCGCGAGACACAACGTCACCACGCCCTCGGTACCACCGATGACCTCCTTGACCAGCGCCGGCAGCAGCGAGAGCACGATGGCGCCCACCAGCCAGAACCAGGAGACGATCACGGTGCCGTCCCACAGCCGGTGGTCGGCGTGCAGCGTCTTCAACAGGCCGAGCGTCGAGGTCCAGGGATTGGCGTTGACCGGCAGATCGGGTGCGGACGGCGTCGTCGCGGGAATGCGGGAGGCGAAGGCCCAGGACAGCAGGGCCAGCACGACCACGGCCGATGCGACCCAGCCCATATGCGCGGAGCCGGCCACGAACTGGCCGCCGGCAACGGTGCCGAGCAGGATAGCCATGAAGGTCGCGCCTTCGACCAGCGCGTTGCCGGTCGCGAGCTCGCCGAGCTCGAGCTGATCCGGCAGCATCGCGTATTTCACGGGACCGAACAGCGCGGCGATGACGCCGAACAGTGCGAGCGCGGCGAACAGCAGCGGCACCGAGTGCAGGAAGAAGCCGGCCGCGGCAAAGCCCGCGGCGAAGATCTCGGCGAATTTTAGCCGCCTTGCGACGACGGATTTGACGTATTTGTCGGCGAGCTGGCCGCCGAGCCCGGACAGGATGAAATAGGGGAAGATGAAGACGGCGCCAGCGACCGTCACCAGCGCATCACCGTGGCCGGTTGCGGCGCTGTAAAGCAGGATGATGACGAGTGCGTTCTTCAGCACGTTGTCGTTCAGCGCCGAGAAGAATTGCGCCCAGAACAGCGGCGCGAAGCGGCGTGACGACATCAAATCCCTGATCATGACTAGTCCTGTTTTGGAAACGCTGTCTGAGCTTGTTTCATTGTCGGGTGGGCCGTCGGGACCGGAAGAGATGCGACGGGCATTTGCGGGTTGACGACGATCGTCCCCGGCCTGCTCTGCGCCTTTGCCTTCCGATCCTGTTGGTCTCCGCGTGGCGACGTTTGGTTCGCAAATGGTTGGTCGCGGCTCTATCACGCCCCGGCAAGGGTGGCGTGCGCGCCTCAGGTGAGATGGGCGAGGCGGCGAAAGGGCGAGAGGCGGCCGAGCAGGCTGATGTGGCGGCCCTCATGACGGGCACGGCCGCGGTTGGCCCGCCACATCCGGAAGGTCGCCCGGCGCTCGGTCAGGACGCCGGCAATGTCGCAGGCATTTGCAATGCGATCGATCGGCCCCGTCGCGAACCGTAGGAAGGCGCGGCCAAATCCGGTCACGAGAGCTGTGGCGTCATCGACGAGGGTGGAGGCGATATCAACAGCGAGGGTTTGCATTTTGCAGGTCTCCGGGTTAAATTGAACATTGTTCAAATGAGTATCCTGAAAATGAACAATGTTCAAGACGAATCGTTGCGGGACCGAAAAAAATCTCGACGGCGGCAGCAGATCGTGGAGATCGCTCGCAGCATTATTGCGACTAAAGGACTGAAATCGTTGAAAGTCCGGGACGTCGCGGACGCCGCCGGCTGCTCGGTTGGAAGTGTCTATAACGAGTTCGGCGACTTCGACGGCGTGATCCTGACCGTGAATCGGGAGACCGTTAATGCGCTGACGGTGCGGCTGCGCCAGGTTCCGGCCGAGGATCCGGTTCGCCAGCTCTACGGGCTGGCTGCGACCTACCTCGAATTCTTCGCGGGGCACGCCAATCTGCTGCGCTCGCTGTTCGAACATCGGATGGAGGACGACCGCCCTTACCCCGATGACATCCTTCAGATGGTGATGGACGCCTTCGCGTTGATGCACGCGCCCCTGGTGCGGCTGCTTCCGAATGCAGACGACGTGCAGATCGCGCTGCTGTCACGCACCCTGTTTTCCGCCGTGCACGGGATCATCTCGCTCGGCCTCGAAGAGCGCATGCTGGCCGTGCCACCGCAGATGCTGCGCCAGCAGGTCGAGCAATTTCTGGATGCGCATCTCGCGGGGCTCGGGATTCTGCCAGTACGATAAAGTGCTGAGCGCTGCTACGCGCTGGCGGCCTTACGCTGCCGCGAGGTGACGACGACGACGTCCGTCGTCCCGTTGTCGACCTGAACAATGTTGCGTCCGTTCTCCTTGGCGCGATAGCAGGCGGCATCCGCACGCCGCATCGCGTCCTCGAGGGTGGTGTTGCCGTCGGTGATGCAGGTAACGCCGATACTGGCCGTCACTGCAAAGCAACGATCATCCCACGCGAAGACAGATAGCTCGAGCGACCGGCGCAGCCGTTCGGCGATATCCACGGCGTCGTACGGCGTGCATTGCGGAAGGATTAAGCCGAATTCGTCACCGCCGAGCCGGGCTACCAGGTCGTGCGGCCGCCGCTCCTGTTGCAGGAGACGCGAGATCTGGCAGAGCAGGCGGTCGCCGGCGAGGTGACCGCAGCTGTCGTTGACCTCCTTGAACTGGTCGAGATCGAGCAGGATCAGGCCCAGCGAACCCGCCGCGGTGTCGTCCAACTCGCTTTGCAGGCGGGCCTCGAAGGCGCGGCGGTTGGACAAGCCGGTCAGCCAGTCGTGCGACGCCTGCCAGGCCAGGCGCTCCTTCTCGGCATGCAGGGCATCCTCGAACGCCTGTCGTTGCAGCACCAATCGCCGCGTGTGCCAGATCAGCAGCAGGATCAGCGTCACGGCCGTGACGACATTGATGCCAGTCAGCGTCATCTTGATGGCGCGCGAACCTTCGCCGAGGACGGTGGAGAACCGGTTGGCGTGCACCGTGAACTGAGTGTTGAGCTCCGAGAGCCGCGACGACAATAATTGCAGGCGGTTGCCGTCCTGAACCGCCCCGTTCCTCAATTCTGACCGGATGACCTCGCCGAACACGCTCAGCTCCAGCAGCATAGGGTCGGTGGCAGCCCACTCGCGGATCGCTTCCTTGAGAAAGCTGACCTGTTTGAAGTAGCGAAACAGCCAGATCAGTCCCGGCACGTCATCGGGATGGTTGCCGCCTTGCAGGAAGCCGATGCGGGCGGCCTCGACGTCCACCGGATCGCGCTCGAGCGCCCAGCGCGCGAATTCGTCGCCGATGGGAACGGCCAGCGAGGCCTGATACTGCGCAAACTGGCTGGCGTCGCCCGAATGCAGATAGAGATTGAGGAAATAGACGGCGTTCTTCTGCGAGCGTGACCACAACGCTTCGCCCGCGACATAGGCGCGGACTGAGGACATCACCTCCAGGCTAAACCCGGCGATCGCCGCCTGCAGCAGAACGACCGTGACGAAAGGCGAGACGAGCTTGATGACGTGAAGGAAGCTGCGTCCCTTTGTCGACGGCGCTGTTCTGCGAAACACTTTGCGTTCCCCAAGTCGCTCAACGACCCCAGCGGAGCGATCCGCTCATAACGCGGATGACCCACGAAAGGTGCTTAACTCGACTTGAAAATGCCAGGAGACTGCATCGCAGGGTGAAGGCGTTGTGAACTGGATGCTTGCAGATCGTCGCAAATGCCGCCGAACCGGAACTGACGCGGCATCGGCGCGCCGATGTCGCGCATTTGCCCCAAGTGGTTTACCTGATGGAGAGATTGCTCTGGCGCTAGACCAGCACCGGCTTGCGCACGCGGCCGGCGTCGCCGAAGACGCGCAAATAACGTTCGATCTCGGAAGGCAGGCCGGTCGCCTTCTCGGGATTGTCGGAAAGCTTGACGGCCGGATGTCCGTCGACCGACGACACCTTGCACACCAGCGAGATCGGATCGAGGTTGAACGAGCCGTCCGGCGTGCAGCCGACGAAATCATTGGTGAGATTGGTGCCCCAGCCGAAGGAGAGCCGTACCCGGCTGGCGAAGTGGTGGTAGGTCTCCTCGATCGAGCCCACGTCCATCGCGTCGGAGAAGACCAGCAGCTTGTCCCTGGGATTGCGGCCCTTCTGCTCCCACCATTTGATGATCTCCTCGCCGGCCTGTATCGGGGGCGCGCTGTCGGGGCGGAAGCCGGTCCAGTCTGCGACCCATTCCGGCGCATCGCGCAGGAACGCCTTGGTGCCGAAAGCGTCGGGGAGCGCGATCAAGAGGTTGCCGCCATAGGTCTGGCGCCACTGGTCGAGGATGCGGTAGGGCGCCCAGCGCAACTCCTCGTCGTCCCTGGCCAGCGCCGCCGCGACCATCGGCAGCTCGTGTGCGTTGGTGCCGATGGCTTCGAGATCGTTGTCCATCGCGAGCAGCACGTTGGAGGTGCCGATGAAGGACGGTCCCAGGCCTTCCTTCACGGCCTCCACGCACCATCGCTGCCAGAGGAAGCCATGGCGGCGACGGGTGCCGAAGTCGGAGAGCCGGAGGCCATCAAGCTTGCGCAGGCGCTCCACCTTGGTCCACAGCTTGGCCTTGGCGCGGGCATAGAGCACGTCGAGCTCGAAGCGGCCGCGGCCCTTTATCGCTGCGCGCGAGCGCAATTCGTTGAGGATGGCGAGCGCAGGAATCTCCCACATCGTGGTATGGCTCCACGGCCCGTGGAAGTGCAGCTCGTACTGGCCTTCGACCTTGCGAAGCTCGTATTCGGGCAGCCGGAATTCGGCGAGCCAGCGGATGAAGTCCGCCGAGAACATGTGGGTCTTGCCGTAGAAAGTATTACCGGCAAGCCAGATCAGCTCTTTCTTGGTGAAGCGGATGGTGCGGGCGTGGTCGAGCTGGGCGCGCAGCTCGCCCTCGTCGATGATCTCGGCGAGCCGGACATGGCGCGATCGGTTAATGACCGAGAATGTCACCTGCTGGTTCGGGTAAGATTCCCGAATCATTTGCAACATCAATAGCTTGTAGAAGTCGGTATCAAGCAGGCTGCGGATGATGGGATCCAGCCGCCAGCTGTGATTGTAGGTCCGGCTCGCAATGTCGGTCACTGTCATGGGGGAATTCTAGCGTGGCCGCCCCGGCGCAACCAGTGGGTTTGACGGGGATCAGGTTTTCGCGGGGACGGGGTGCGAGGCCGTCGCCGCCACGGTCTCGAGCTGGCTTCTGATCCAGCGATGCGCCGGGTCCTTCTGATAGCGCTGGTGCCAGACCATGAACATCGGCAGCTCGGCCAGCGTTCGCGTGCGCGAGGCCAGCGGAATCCGCACATGCGCGAAGCCGTGCATCACGCCGGGCGCCAACAGGCTCGGCATGCTCGCCAGCATCTGCGAGCCACGCAGGAAGGACGGCACGCCGGAGAAGCTCGGCACGGAGATCGCGATGTCGCGGTGGAAGCCGTCGGCTGCAAGCCGGCGATCGAAGTCGAGCCGCTCATTGTCAGTGTAGACCACCGTGATGTGACGCGCCGCGAGATAGGCGCCGCGCGTAGCCGGCGCGGCACGCGCTTTGGAGTCGTAGTAGCAAACGTAATGGTCTTGCAGCAGGCGCTTCTGCACGATGTCCACGCCGGATGGCGGTAGCGGCGTGATCAGCAGGTCGCAGCGGCTTTCCCGCAGCATCGCCGGCGAGGGCGACTGCGAGGGGATCACGCGCAGGTTCAGGCTCGTCACTTGCGCGGCGACATGATCGAAGAACCGCGGCAGCAGCAGGTCGCGCTGGAAGTCGTTCGCGGCGATTGTCAGCGAAAGCTGCGCGCTCGCCGGCTCGAACGTGACGCCACCGGCAAAGCTCCTCATCTCGTCGATCAGCGCTCGCGCCTTTGCGGCGAGCGCCTGGGCGTGCGCCGTAGCCACAATGCCGCGGCCGGATTTGGCAAACAGCGGATCGCCGACGATCCGCCGCAGCTTATTCAGGGCGTGGCTGACCGCGGATTGCGTCAGGCCGAGCCGCGTTGCGGCCGCCGTCACCGAGCCTTCTTCCAGTACGGCTAGGAACAGCTCCAGCGCGTGGCCATCGAGCGCCAAATGATCGATTTTTTTCATGGTATTCATTATAATCGATCTATTTATCTTGAGAATAGCCTGCGTCATCATCTCCCGATAAGCCGTGCGCCCCAACGGGGCGCCAGAGGGAGAGACAACGCCGATGCATGCCCAGGCGCCAGCCTTGCGGGATCCCCGCCTCAACCGCCCCGCGCCGTTCACGCCACCGCTTGGTGACGGTGGCTTCTTCCAGCGCGACCGTTCCATGCATCCGCCGGCGCACGCGCCGGGCTACAAATCCTCGGTGCTGCGCTCGCCGCGCCAGGCGCTGCTGTCGCTTGAGAACTCGGTCTCGGAGATCACGGGGCCGGTGTTCGGGCACAACGACCTCGGCCCCCTCGACAACGATTTGATCCGCAACTACGCCAAGGACGGCGACCCCGTCGGCGAGCGCATCATCGTCCACGGCCGCGTGCTGGACGAGACCGGCCGCGGCGTCCCGAATACGCTGGTCGAGTTCTGGCAAGCCAATGCCGGCGGCCGCTACCGGCACAAGAAAGACACGTATCTGGCGCCGATCGATCCGAATTTTGGCGGTTGCGGCCGCGCGCTGACCGACGACACCGGCTACTATTATTTCCGCACCGTGAAGCCTGGACCCTATCCCTGGCGCAACTACGTCAACAGCTGGCGTCCTGCTCACATCCACTTCTCGGTGTTCGGCTCGGGCTTCGCACAACGCCTGATCACCCAGATGTACTTTGAGGGCGATCCCCTGATCCCGGTCTGCCCGATCCTGACGACGATCCCGGACAAGGATGCGCTGGAGCGCCTCGTCGCGCCGCTCGACCTCAACGCATCGGCTCCGTTCGACTCGCTGGCCTACCGCTTCGACATCATCTTGCGCGGCCGGCGCTCCACTTACTTCGAAAATCGCACCGCAGGGAACTAGGTCCATGCCGCAGCCGCTCAACTACCTCAAGGAAACCGCCTCGCAGACGGCCGGGCCCTACGTGCATATCGGATTGATCCCGGCCATGGCCGGCTTCGACATTTTCGAGAAGAACTTCTCCAACGTGCTGGTGACGCCGAACACGCAAGGCGAACGCATCACGCTGGAGGGCAAGGTGATCGACGGCAGCGGCACGCCGCTGCGCGACGTGCTGCTGGAGATCTGGCAGGCGAACGCGGCCGGCCGCTACAACCATGCGGCCGATCGGTCGGCCGGCGCGCTGGACGAGGAATTTCGTGGCTGGGGCCGCGCCGGCTCCGACTTCGAGAGCGGTCTCGTCACCTTCGAAACCATCAAACCGGGCGCGATCATCGACAAGACGGGCCGCAGAGGCGCTCCGCACATCAATGTCTGGATTGTCGCGCGCGGTATCAACATCGGTCTCAACACGCGCCTTTATTTCTCGGACGAAGAGGCCGCCAACGCCGCCGACCCCGTGCTCAACCTGATCGAGCAGCAGGTCCGGCGCTCGACTCTGATCGCAAGGCGCAGCGAACGCGCCGGAAAGATCGTGTATTCCTTCACGATCAATTTGCAGGGGCCGGAAGAGACGGTGTTCTTCGACGTGTGATCGTCTCAGGTCTCCTCGCCGTGGAGCTGCGCGCGAAAGGCGCGCGGTGACACGCCCGTGGCGGCGGCGTAGACCCGGCTGAAATAGGCGGGGTCCTCGAAGCCCAGCGCATAGGCGATCGTCGAAACCGGCAAATTGGTGTAGACGAGGTTGCGCCGCGCTTCACGGATCAACCGGTTGAGGATCAGGTGAGAGGCGGTGTCGCCGGTTGCTGCCCGCGTCACCCGGTTGAGATGGGTCGGCGTGATCGACAGCGCACCCGCATAGTCCGCGACGCTCCAGCGTTCCAGATGATGCTGTTCCAGCAGCGCTTCGAAGCGGCGGAATAGACCGCTTTCAGCCGTGCCGTTGCCACCGCTCTCGCCGGTGAGCGCGCGGGCCACCAGCCCAATCATGGCCGCCGACAGTGCACGCAGCACATGCGCTCGGCCGAAATCGCGCGCGGCATGTTCGGCAAAGATCTGCTTCATGGTGGTCCGGATCTGCGGCGTGCCGCGCATCACGGCCGAGCGCGATAAGGCACCGCGCAGTCCTTCGGAGGCGAGCAGCGCTTCGTCCAATATTTCCGCGGCGATGGTCAGTACCCAGCCCTGGGTATCAGGAACGAAACGGAAGCCATGGACGTGGCCGACAGGTACGTTGACGATCTGCATCGGCTTCAGCTGCACCACGCGCCCGTCGAGCGTGGCTTCGCCGCCTCCGCGCTCGATCAGCAGCACCTGGTGCAGCCGGGCATGGCGGTGCACGGCCAGCGTCCAGTCGTGCAGCACCGAGCGCGACGCTATCGTCTCGCAATGCACGACATCGGGCAGATCGCCGGACTCGCCGAACAAATTGTAGACCCGGATCGCCGGGGCGGGAGCTGCGCTTCTCATGTTCGAATAGTACAAGATAAAGACGAAAGCCTCCATCGGTCAGCGGCACTGAATCTGCAAGAAAGTGCCGAGGAGGACGCAAAAATGAAAGTCCAGGTCTGTATCATCGGCGGCGGGCCGTCCGGGCTTCTGTTGTCCCAGCTTCTGCACCTCAAGGGCATCGACACGGTCGTGCTGGAAAAATACAGCCGCGACCACGTGCTTGCCCGGATCCGTGCCGGCGTGCTCGAGCACGGCTTCGCCAGGCTGATGCGCGAGGCACAGTGCGGCGAGCGGATGGACCGCGAGGGCGAGATCCACAAGGGATTCGAGATCGCCCATGACAGCAAGCTCTCCCAGATCGACCTTTACAAGCATTCCGGCGGCAATTCGGTGCTGGTCTACGGCCAGACCGAGCTGACGCGCGACCTCTACGAGGCGCGCGACCGCCTCGGCGGCAACGTCGTGCACAATGCCGAGGACGTGACGCCGCATGACCTGACCTCGGACCGGCCGTACGTGACCTATCGTTCGAATGGGGAGACCGTTCGAGTCGATTGCGACTATATTGTCGGCGCCGACGGCTTTCACGGCGTCAGCCGCAAGTCGATCCCGAAGGACGTGCTGCGGGAATACGAAAAGATCTATCCGTTCGGCTGGCTCGGCGTGCTGTCGCGCACGAAACCGGTCTCGCCGGAGCTGATCTATGTGAAGCACGAGCGTGGCTTCGCGCTGTGTTCCTTGCGGTCGCAAGTGCTGAGCCGCTACTACGTCCAGGTGTCGCTCACCGACAAGGTGGAGGACTGGAGCGACGATGCGTTCTGGGCTGAGCTGAAGCGTCGTTTGCCGGACGAGGTAGGCGGCCGCTTGATCACGGGGCCGTCCATCGAGAAGAGCATCGCGCCGTTGCGCAGCTTCGTCGCCGAGCCGATGAGCTACGGCCGCCTGTTTCTCGCCGGCGATGCCGCCCACATCGTGCCGCCGACCGGCGCGCGCGGGCTGAACAGCGCCGCCTCCGACATCTATTATCTCTACCACGCCATGCTCGCGCACTATCAGAACGGCGATGATTCCCGGCTTCAGGGCTATTCCGCAAAGGCGCTGGCGCGGATCTGGAAGGCGCAACGCTTCTCGTGGTGGATGACGATGCTGCTGCATCGCTTCCCCGACCGTTCCGAGTATGAAGACAGACTTCAGCAGACGGAGCTGGAGTATCTGCTGTCGTCCGAGACGGCGCAGCGCCTGCTGGCGGAGAATTATGTGGGGTTGCCGTTCTAGCGTGGAGTGGACCCGAAAAGCGGTGCGACGCTGCGCTACTTTCCTTTTAGGATGTTCACCGGCGTCCAATCCGACGCCGGTGGATTTCTAGCGAGCGCAGTCGCGCGCTTGCCAAAAAGCGCTGACGCCGAATCCATTTCCGCCGTTCGCCCGAACGCATCAGCCGCCTTCGCAAACTCCCTTGCCCGCCAGCACGCCAGCCCTTCCGCATACGCGGCGGCAATTTTCGTCTGCCCGGCACTCTCCGTGCCCTTCTCCGCGAGGGGCTCGAACACCTTGATCGCCTCGCCGCGTCCTATCACTTTGATGGAGTCGAGCTCGCGCCAGGTGAAAGTATTGCCTGTCTGCGCGACAGTCGTTTCTGAGGCCATGATTGCGGTGCCATAATATTTGTTGGCGCCTTCGAGCCGCGACGCGACGTTCACGGTGTCGCTCATCACGGTGTAATTGAAGCGGCGGCGGGAGCCGATATTGCCGACCACGGCCTCGCCGCTGTTGAGCCCGATGCGGTGCGACAGGCCGTGGCCGGCGAAGGCGGCGCTGCCGGCGTTGAGCTCCGCCAGCTTTGTGTGACATTTCAGTGCGGCTTGGACGGCGTGGCGCGCATGCGCGGGATCGTCGGCGGGCGCACCGAACATGGCGACGATGGAATCGCCGATATATTTGTCGACATAGCCGCCATGGCTCTCGATGATGTCGGTCATGGCCGACAGATATTCGTTCATCAGCGTCACCAGCTCGCCCGGCGTCATCGTCTCGGCGATGGAGGAGAAGCCACTCAGGTCGGAGAAGAACATGGTGACGTTGCGCATTTCGCCGCCGAGCGCCGGCATCTTGCCGGAGGCAACCATGGTGTCGATCACTTCGGGGGCGAGATAAAACGCAAAGCTCTTGCGCAGGAATCGCTCGTCACGATCGGCCAGCACGAAACGGTAGCCGATCATCATCGCGAGTGCGGCGAGGCTCGCGAGCGCGGGCTCCGTCAGCGGCAGCGCCAAGGCATAGACGAATGCACCGACGGCCACAGCGGCGTATGCCGCGATGAGGCCGAGCCATGCGATCAGTGCGCCACCCGGTGCGAGCACGCAGGCCGCGCAGGCCACGATCGCCGCCAACACGATGGTGAGAATGCTCCGCAGTGGAAAGCCGAGCTCGGTCACCGCATCGCGTTCGATCAGATTTCGCACGGCGTTGGCATGCACGAAGACGCCCGCGATGTCGCTGCGGGCCTTTTGTGCGGTGCTTGCCGGGGCGGGCTGGGCGCATCGTGGCCCCGGCGTTCCGTCATATCCGCCAGACAGTCGCATCGAGGTGAGCTTGCGATCATCGAAATTCAGGGCGGTGCCGAGCAGCACGACTTTGCCGCCGAAGGCGCGGCGGAAGAAATCGCGGTCGCCTTTTTCGACGCAGGCGCGCAGATCGGCGAAGGAGAATGTCGGGATGTCGCGGCCGAGTCCTCGAAAATTGAGCGCCAGTGTATTCGGCGCCGCGCTCGGAATTGCATAACCGGACAATTCGGTCGCTCCGGACGGTGCAGTCTCGGGTTTTCCAGCGAGCGCGCGCGCGGCGAGCTCGACCGCCATCGCGGGGACCGGCTTGCCGTCGATCGAGAAGCTCAGCGGCATCCGCCGGATCACGTCGTCGGCGTCGGTATGGACGTTGAGGGCGCGGATATTGCTTCTCACCGCCAGTTGCTGCGCGCGGTCGGGCCTTTCCTGATGGTCGTTGCTCAGAATCTCGCCGAGCACCAGCTTGCCGCTGTCGGAAAGCTTCCGCAGGGCGATGAGATAGTCTCGGTCGAATCCCTTCAGTCGCGCGCCAAGCGGCGCATCGCCAAAGGGAATCTCCGACTGCTCGATAGAGCTCGGAAAGATGACGTCGAAGCCGATCACCTTGGCGCCGCCGTCGGTAATGCTGCCGAGCACCCGGCCGATCTCGCGCGTCCAGGTCAGCGTTGGCGACCCCTTGAAGGGAGGCGTGTCGTAGGTCTCCCCGTCGATTGCCACGACCACCACAGGCGACGTGGCGGGATCGCGGCGGTCGACCACGAGCTTGCCGCGTAGTGCCGTGAGGATGTCGAGCGAGAGGCCCTGCAACGTCTGGAACGGCGGAGACGTGACGACGGCGCCTGCAAGAAGCGCAATCAGGATCGCTGGAACGATGTCCCGTCTGCCGATCCGCCGCATCGCCCCGCCGCTAGCTGCCTATTCGAGCCGCAGCAGGCGCCCGACGATCGGTGTCGGCGACGACGTGGCGCTGGGATCGACCTGGAAGGCGTAACGCTTGGTGCCGAGGATGGCGAGATAGCTGCCGCCCGGCGTCAGCGACTTCCCGGCCTTGGCGAAGTCATAGAACTTGCCTCCGACCATCGTCTCGCTCTTGAGCGGCACGCTGATCGTGGGCTCCTTGCCATCGGTGCGTTCGATCACCAGGGTGCTGCCGCTCTTGGCCTGCACCAACGGCGCGACGCCGTAGAGCGTCGGCAGCCTGGCCGGAGCGTTGCCCTTGGCGTCCGACCGCATGGTGCGGAAGGTCGTCGCGGCACTCTGGTTCGCCTCGCGCTCCGACAGTTTTGCCGCGTTGGTATCGCAGGGCACCTTTTCCCGCTTGACCTCGCCGAGTTGCACGGTGCTCTGCTCGGTGCCGACCATGACGACGCCTTCGCTGATGGTCTCGCGCTGGCACGATTTGAGATAGCTGAGCGTAATGGTTGCCTTGGGCCCCAGCTTGATGATCTTGCCCGGCGCCACATAATCCATGAACGCGACACCGGCGACCTTGCCTTGCACGTCCTCGACGATGGCGGCCGGGGTCTCCGCCAAAGCGGGGGCAGCAAGACAGCACGCGCCGACAACAGCGCCGATCAGGCTTTTCATGGGAATTCTCATCCAATTCGACCGATACCTGCCCGGTCCCCATCCAGGCCCGATGCTTAGCAGCGAAACGCCCAGGCAAGTGTGACCGGAATCACTCTCAGATATTGGTGCACTCTATCAGGAAGAGGTTCAAACCGGCGACCGGAGAAAACAGTGCGCCGGCAAGCTGTTGGCCGGATGGATAATTTCATTCGGCTGGGACGGCCTCGACACGGTGGCCCTCAGCTGCACTCTCTATATCCACAATGGGCGCGAGCGTGGCCTCGGTCTTCTGATATGGCGTCGCCTGCTGACCGGCTGCGATCTCGAGCACTTCCTCCCGGCGCGACAGGAAGGCCTCGACACAGGCCGGGTCGAACTGCCGGCCTTGGTTTTCGACCAGATAGTCTCGCGCCACGTTCAGCGGCATCGACTGTTTATACGGCCGTCGCGTCATCAAGCCGTCGACGACCGATGCAGCTCGTGGTTACCGCCCTCTTGAGTGACGGCCAGAATTGGAGCAGGACTTTCCGCAATAAGTTTCAACAATTTCTCATTTATGCGTCGTAATCTCGCGGTCATGGAAAAGCGCAAAGTACGCCGACGGCGCGTCTTCAAAGCCGCAATGATCCAATTTCCCGGAGGCGCCTTCAGTTGCGTGGTGCGTGACCTCTCGGACGTCGGAGCCCTCTTGGAGGTACCAGGTCAAATTGGTATTCCGCACGAGTTCAGTTTGAGCATTCCGACGGCGGAATTGCAGCGGCCGTGTCGAGCCGTGTGGCGTTCGGCCAAGGGCATCGGGATCGCTTTTGTGTCCGAGGAGACAGTTTTGTCGTCGCCGCAAATCTGACTTTCTCGCACGGCTGAAGCATTTCAGGTACAATACTCACTAGGGGTCGGTTGTGGCATCTGTGCTTCTGGTTGAGGATTAATCGCTTATCCGCATGATGATTGCGGACATGCTGGCGGAGCTCGGTCATAGCGTCGCTGGTGAAGCTAAAGATTGCAAAGCGGGCTCTTGTTTACATCTGCATCGGGCATCGATGCAGTTCTGAACCGATCCCAGAATTGCTGAAAGGGACGGGCATTCCGTTTGCGTTTGCTAGCGGATACGGTGCCGACGGGTGCTCAAGGGGTTTAAGAACCCCGTCTTTGAAAAACCATTCCCTCTTGAAGAGCTTTAACGCGGTTGAGCGTCTCTGCTGCGCTAGCAAAGCCCAGCCGTTTGTTGCAGGACGCGGGCCAGCTCTTCCTCCGAGAAACGGCTTTCGGCATGGGAGGGACGACTGGTCGGGGCTCCCCAAGGTCCCCGTGCCCGGCTGGAGGCGTCGGCACGAGGAAGCCGTTGACGCAGGCAGCCCGTCTCCCTGTGTCAGACGCCGAACGAACGCGTTATCTGCTTTGCCATGACGAGAACCGCATCAGTATACTTCCCGTTTGATACTTGATGATCGCATAACGCCAAAAAAAGCAGCGCGAAAGTAGCAATCATGCATGCTTTGAGCATAACGGTCTCTCCCACGAAGAGACTGCCAACCGAGCAGGTCTAGACGATAACTAGCGGAAACGAAGTCGCTGCCGCGACGAGTTGCTGGCTCTCGACATTGGCAATGACCTATTAAGGTCCCGTAAAATCAGAACATCGGGGCTGCCGTCGCGACTCATCTTTATTTGTTCTATTAAGAAAAATCCCAGGTTTTTCATGCGCACACTCGAATATGTCCGCTCGGAAATCGAGCGCATGCGCTCGCAGGTAAGCCGCCAGCGCAAGGAAATCCTCCCGCCGAACGGGCGGGGTTATCTGCTGCTTCGGCTGAGACGCGGCTTCAGCTGATGCTGAGTAAGGTTGACGACCTCTGATTGCCGAATCCCTCAAAGGGGCGGGACTGCAGATCTCTGCAGTCGACCCGGCGAGTGCGCCTCACTAGCTTGCCGCGGCTCACGTTGCGCCACTCGAATAGAAGCTGGCGCTTAGCGGACTTGAAGCCCTTCTGTCACCGGCCAAAACTGGCCTGCTTGCAGATCACTTTTGGACGATTTCAGTTTGCTTTCTGACTATCCCAAGGGCGAGAGCGCGATGCTCGATGTGCCACCGGCGCACTAGGTTGCCATTTGCACAAAGCTTAGCGATTCGCGAAAGAAGGTCATGAAGGCGGGCGAGAATAGTGGCAGCAAAAGCGAACAAAAAATACTCCGCCGAAGCGGGGTTGTTGATGCGATGCTGGTCAATGCTAACCTTTAGCCATGCATTCTTTGACATACGCCCGCTTCTTCGACAGATGGAGCCCCTGCGCAGAAGCCTCCTTCTTGCAAACCTTCTGCCTCGTGAGCCACTCGGGGCTCTGCGTCGCACTCCCTGCAAGCGCAGGCGTGGCGATTGCTGCTGCCAGCGCAGCGGCTGTGATAACGGCAATGTATTTCATAAAATCTCCATAATGTGATGCACCGAGGACCATGTTAGGTTCCCTGATCACGAAGGCAATGTAGAGGGCGCTCAAAATAGCATCAAACTCGCTCGCGTTTTGAATAATGAAGAGGCAGCCCGACGAAGAACCGTGCAAGCGCGCGCGCTACCTCCCGTCTTCTGATTTCGGCGAAGTTCGTTTTCATGCCGACTTCTGGTCGTCCACACAGCCGAAAGTTGGCGAGCTGTCGTCCACCGTCAAGAGGCACGACGCGTCGCCCCAACTTCCGCTTGTGGCCCTGTCCGCTCTCGATGATCAATCGCAGACTATAGGGCGCTCGTGACCTACGTTCGTCGTTAATCAACCCCGCTGAAGGGCACGCGCCCACACGGCGGTGGAAGGTCACGCCACCCGATCAAAGTCCCAAGTTCGGGGATGCCGTACCTTGCAGTACCCACGTCCGGGTGGTTCAAACAATGCAGCGGAGCGCGCGCTGCGCGGTTTTCCGGAAATTCCTTCAAGCGCCGGGGCTGATGTCGATTGCCGCCGTGCGCCGGGTCGAGGCCGCCAATGACGGCATAGAATTGTTCTGAGTTTGTCGCCTGCGTTGCGCATGCGGCACCGGCAATTGAGGAATCAGCTTTGCAGACCGTTAACCGTGCCGCAATACGCGGCGTATGGGTCATTGCCACGCCCTGGAGTTGATTGCAAATACGTCTGAATACTATGACGGATGTTTTTCATGCTGAGCGACGGCAAATATGCGGCCTGGTTCAGGACTCCGCGTGGCCAGGGCACGGGCCTTGTGGACCTGGTCGACGGGCGGATCTCCGGCCGTGACAGCTTCTTCACCTATGGCGGCTCCTATCAAGTCCATGAGCAGGGTTTCACGGCCGTCCTGACCGTTAAACGTCATACCGAGGGCAACCCGAGCGTATTTGGTCCCGATGAGGTCGAGGTCAACCTGACGGGCAAATGCAGCGGCGCGATGGCTACTTGCTCGGGCACAGCGCGAGAGGTGCCAGACGTTCGGTTCGAGTGCACGCTGATCTATAGTCAGGAAGGAGCACTGCCAGCCGATGCCAAGAGCGCGGTCGTCAAGCTCAATCCCGATAAATTGCCCAAGGGGCTCGACAGCCGGTCGCGGTCGCGGGCGCGGGCGCCATTCGCGCCCGGGTGATTGGGGGGCGTCTCCCGGGTGCGAGTCGGTAGGTAAAGCAAAGCCGCTCGGACAGGCGCCCTCGAGTAGCGCCGTAGCGGGCGGGCGGCTTTGCAGTGGTCACAGGCAGTCCTCCGGCAGGATCAGGTTGCGACACGGCAACGCAACCGACAAAGCTGCGACCTTTAATCTGGCCTGGCTTCAGGATCGCTAGGTCAGAATGGCAGCCAAAGACGGCATCCCTGGACGTTCTGCTCTGCCGGAGAATCGACCGCTCGACAAGCTGGCCTGCCTCCGGTCTGATGATGTTTCCAGAAATCGACAGCCGCACCCAATTACTCCGGCAGCTGAGCAAAGAACTCCCCGCTCGTCCTGCTCGCTCGCCCCCGCTGCTTTCGAAAGCGCTGCAAGCGAGCGTAGACCGCCTGACGCGTGCGGCCCAGCTCTTCTCCGATCTCGTCAGCTGTGGCGCCCTCGCCGAACAGCGCGAGCAGTCTCCCCTCTTCGTTCGGCAACCACGGACGCGTTAAGGAGCGATTATTGGTCATCCGCAAAGCCCTGCAACGTTCTAAATGCGCGGCGGCGCCGGTCGGCGCGACGGGTCCGGAGATCGGGAGGGCCGCTCCGTGCGTGGCGGCGCTGGCAAGCGGCCTGGCTCAGGCGCGCGGTTTCCGCGCGTCATCCATGCTGCTAGACGCGCGTAACTTCGCCTGAGAGCAGGCACCAACCAGGTCGATACATCATCGCGATCCATGCCGTCCAAGAATGCCTTGAATCCCTTTAAGAAACATTCATGGCTGATCATCAATGGCACGAAGCCTCCCGATGATCGAAACTGGACCGTGAGACGATACTGCAGGACATTGCACACCGGCAAAGCTCACCCCGGGTTTTCAATCGGCATCACCGCCAAATTCCAGACTCCCGCGCGATCTCCATTGGGTTCCACCGGAAGATGCCCGCCACGCCAGAATCGCGCTCGCTCTTCTGCGAAGCCGTTGAGCGGGTGGCGCATCCGGTGACGAGGCGACTGGGCAGCGACTCCCCTGTAGATGGCGGCAACTGCGTCAGCCCGCTCCGACAAAAGATCGGCAGGCCGTACGCTGGCGACGAAATTTCATGCTCGCGGCGGCGCCGCCGAGACCCCCCAACCAATAGGCGGCCAACCGCTGGCAAAGGATGAGCCTGTCTTCGAGCTGCAGGGTGCGAGCGTCCATGATTATCCTTCCAGCAGATAGTCCGCGAGCTCATAGAGAAAGATCAGCCAACCCAAGGTGCTGAGCGTTATGGCTGCGATGTACGTGATCTGGCGCGCTTTGTCGGACATTGCATCTTTCGATCAGCCCTCCAGCTGTAAGCCTTGATGGGCGGCCCGGCTGCTCAGAAAGCCTTCGCGTTACAATCGCCTTCGCATGAATTTTGCCCGCCGGCGTGCCGACACGGCAGCGCGCACGCCGTAGCCGCACAGGCTACCGGCAACAAATGCGCCGAGCGCGATCGCAACTACCAAATTCAGATCGACCACAATCCGTCCTATGCCAGGTTTTCCCTAACGTCTTGCTGGCTGGAAGCGTTCCTCCATGCTCCTCAGTATCCTCTTGGGCCCTGCGCCCGGGTGCGTATTGGCCGCCCCAAAAGTGCGCGGACGGCGCCGGCCTCACTGTAGCTAGCGCGCATGCATTTGGCCGCAGAGCTTGACTTCCCGAGGCTGGCGCCCCGTAATCAGGTCGGAGTCGATTATGGACAGCCGTATTTTGCTTTCTGCATTTGTTGGCGTTTTATGCTTCGTTTTGATCCTGGCTTCGATCACGACCTACAGGCACATTTCGCATAGGTTGGAGCCGGTCATTTCAAGGCCAAGTTGACGCTCCGACAAACAAAAAGACCGCTCAAAGGCCTCTCTGCTGCTGACTGGGCTGACATCAGGCTGCGCCGACAGCTGATGCTCAGCTATGTCGGCGACAAGCAGCCGTTGAACCAACTCCGCAGAAAGCCAGCATCATCATGCCCAATTGGCAGGTGCGGGGATCGCGCTATGGTAGTGACCGCGACGTTGTCGAAGTGGTACTGAGAAGGCGAATTAGAAGCGGCAGATGCGGGCAACGCAGCAGTTATAAGCGGCTGCGGGACGCCGCTGCCTGCCTGTAGGGCACCTCGGCGCCACGCGTTGCTCCTGTGTTTCCAGGGATTTCGCCGAGGTTACGAAATGCTTCGTGCAAAACTGGAGAACAGGTCCGCGCTTCTCGCTAGTGGACGCGACTTCCTTTGTCACCGGCTTTGCATACGCCGCACCTCACCGGCGGGACGCCTCTTCGCGATCGTGCCTGCGATCGACACACGTAATTCGCACATTCAATCATCAATCTCAAAAGAGACTTCATGATGGTTTGCCGCCTGCGGCTGGCGGAGGAGCACATGACTTACCTCAAACCACCGCGGGACGATGGCTGCTCGGCAGCTGACACACTCGCCGACTTCTATTTCGTCTCGCACAAGGGCGTGCTACAAGGCTCCGCTATCGGCGGCGGCGCCGAAGCGCTCGGCTCCCGTGCTCCGGACCAGGTGCGGACCTCCAGGCACGGGGGCCGGATTGGCGCTGAATTGCCATCGTAATTGGCGCAATGGCGCCCGCTTGTAGTGGCGACCGTGGCTACACGTCTCGGCAAGCAATACCGAAATTGTCACAAACGAGAGCGAACGACTCCTTTGCCTTCGCATCCTCGAAGCAAAAACGGGTTCCGACCTCCGCGCGATCGATCCACCAATCAAGATTCTTGCCTTTGGCGATGCGGGAAGCTTCGCCGCGCAGGAGGTCCAGTTGTCTTCCGGCAGCATGAACGACAAGGCAATTTTCTTTGGGCACTACTATCCTCCCATGGCGATCAGAAAGTCGCGATAAATCCAGGCAAATTGGATAAATAAATTGCGGTGGCGGCCATCTTGACTCTGGCGCAAAGCACTGTGAACACGAACGCTGCAGCAGGTGACTGCTGCGGCCGGCGCGTCAAAATCCGGGTGGAAAGCTCGAAGCCCCCGGTGAACCTCGTACCGGAGATTTCCGGGCTCTGATATGATCCAGTTCACAAACGGCAGCGTGCTCAACATGCGTCGAAGTGCGGGTGTATCAAGCTCCTCGGCGGCTTGACGGCCTTGAAAGGCGATCGCGCTGTGACGCGTCCTCTCGGCATGCAGAGCTGGACGAGGCCGCTGCGTAATACGGTATTTTGTCCCGGTACCAGAGTCGCGCTGCCGATCCATCCGTTGAGCAAACGAGAGAATGTATTTTGGGCGCATCCGAGAGCTTTGAGGCCGCTGTCCAGCCGGCTCTCCGAACCGTCGCGAAACTCTACGCTGCAAGTTGAGGATCGGCAAAGCTCTCATCCGCCTCGGCATCCGGGCCCAGGCCGTCCAGGCTCGCGATCAACTTGTGTCATGACAGCGAATATTGCACCGCATCGTCAGAAGTGGTGATTGACGGCCAAGCTCAAGGAGCGCCCACGTGAACGCCGCGAGCAAGCTCATGCTGACTTTGCGGGGGTAGGAGCCGTTGGTTGCTCACGGAGCCCTTTCGCGTGCGCGCCGAGGCGCGCGACCGTCGTGACGATGGCGGCAATCAGTGCGGTCCAGATGCACACGTCGAACGCGATCAAAAGTAGTTTGCGCATCTTGCTGCTCTCGCCGATGAACGGACCGACGCGGCCGAATATGTTGGCGCGCCGGCTCCGCCATGAGGGCCCCATCGGGGCAAAGCACGGTTTGAGCACGCTAGTTTGTGAGCGTCGACAACCGGACTCTCGGATCAAGCTTGATATCGCGCGGGCAGGTTGATTCTGGAAAGCCGGCCCGCGAAAACTCGGCCCGGCTAGACCACGAGGTCGCAAGCAGCATCAAGATGTTGTTCTACCCGTCGAGCCAAGCATCGATGCGAGGCTTAACAACTAGGAACCTAAACAAAAACGCCGTAGCAAGGACGAAGAATACTGCGGTAGTCGTGTGCATTGCGCTTGCTCCTGCAGGCCCCGTTACTTTTAATAACCCGACGCCTCACGTGTCGGTTGTTGCGGTTCTGGGCCTGTAGTTAAGGCCGCTGCCGTTTGGCTGCTGACCTGACGTTAGGGGCCCAAAACCGAGATCGCAGATAAGCTTTCTGACTCCCGAGTTAGATCCGGAACGGGCCGGGCAGGCGCGTGCTTGGGCAAGTGGTTTCCTCCGCTAACGCGGAAGGGCCTGCCCAGGGCGAGGCGCTGTTTCAGGTCGAGGCAGACATCCAAGAAATGTCCTGATCAGGCATCACAGGGAAAGCTATGGCTGAGCGCGCTGATCTCGCAGCTACGTGGGCGTGTTGATCTCATGAGTCGAATCCTCCAGAAAGGGGCCACCGCTGGAATGTCCGATGTATGCCAGCCGACGTACTGGTGCTTGCGCTGCGACTGAGATGCGTGAATGGAATGCTGCATTCAACGAGGCGCGGACCGTCGAGGCGACGCTTCGATATGCGACCTTCGAAGACGCGAAGGTGGCGACATTGAGGAGCTCGGTCGTATGGAAGAAATAGCAGCACGAGATGCGATGAAATGAATCGACGGCCTTGTAGACATGCCGCCCGTGCTATCGCTTGCGGTTGAATTCGCCGGTAGCTCTCGGTTTATTGTATAAGTGCTTCCAGGTGCGAGCTTTAAGCCTGCACCTGAGCCAGGTTATCCGGTTGATTTAAGCGGATGCGCCTTCTGGTGCCAGGCCCAGGCGGTGCGGATCACGGTCGACAGATCGGAATGTCGCGGCACGAAGTCCAGCACTTTTCGGGCGGCCGAGGGGTCTGCGACGAGATAGGTGGGATCACCGGCGCGGCGCGGCTTGACGACATGCGGCACCTCGCGTCCGGTCTCCTGCCTGATGGCAGTGAGGATCTCGCGCACCGAGAAGCCTGAGCCGGTGCCGAGATTGAAGCTGCCGCCGGCATGCCCCAATTCCAGCAGCTTCAAAGCCGCGACATGGGCAGCAGCGAGATCGGCAACGTGGATGTAGTCGCGGATCGCGGTTCCGTCGGGCGTGTCGTAGTCGTCGCCGAACACGGCGAAGTCGACATGCCCCTGCAGTGCCATCATCGCACGGGGAATAAGATGCGTCTCGTTTTCACGCAATTCGCCGATGCCGCCTGCCGGATCGGCGCCGCTGGCATTGAAATAGCGCAAGCAGAATGCGCCGAAGCCGTAAGCTGCACGGTAGTCGGCGAGCATGCGCTCGATCATCCACTTCGAAGCACCGTATGGGTTGATCGGCGAACAGGGAAAGTCCTCCCGTAGCGCCTTGGAATCGGCACTACCGTAGACTGCGCCGGTCGAGGAGAATACGACGCGGCGGCAGCCGGCGTTGCGCATCGCCTGGAGCAGTGACAGCGTGCCCTGAACGTTGTTGATATAGTATTTCTGCGGGTCGCTCATGGACTCGCCGACAAGGCTCGCCGCCGCGAAATGCATCACCGCCGCGATTTTGTGATCGGCAAAGGTGCGAGCCAGTGTCGCGCCATCGAGCAGATCGCCCGTCACCAGCTCCCCTGTAACGAAGCCGCGATGACCCGTTGTGAGATTGTCATAAACAACGGGCCGATAGCCAGCAGCAAAGAGGGCACGGCAGGCATGCGAGCCAATATAGCCCGCGCCTCCTGTGACGAGAACAGTCGGTCGGTCGGTCATGTATGCTTACCCCAAAACGAGCGCAACGATCATCCAAGCCGCCGTTGCTAGCAGTAGATTCACGCAAAGCACAAGCAGCGCAAGGGAGAGCCACCCAGGTCCTTTGCGGCGCAAGCGGGCGAAGTGGTGCCTCAAGCACGATATGTCGCTCGAAAGGCTCTCGGCACAAGAGGTAGCTTTCGGCGGCATAGCAAGAGACGGAAATTCGAGCGAACTCAAGCAAATGCCTCTCGATTGAAATATGGGATTGGACCGCCTGGCAGCAAACATCCGGAGCATAGAATTATCGCGTCCGCCTGCAAGCAGGTCGGTTCAGAAACGCCTCGAGGATCCAAGACGTCAGGGTTTGTTCGGCTGTATGGAGCGTACAATGCCCATTTTGCTCCTTCTCGGGAACGAGACATTCCGGGGCCGCTCGCCCGCAGGCCCGTCAACTTCTTCCATTGGGGTCACGCGTTCATCGCCCCCGCTTGTTTAACTTCAATTGACCATTTTGCCGCGAAAAGGTCGCGCGATCGCGCCGTCGCAACATTACCTTCAAACCTGCAACCTAGGTTGAGGCCCATAACAGGAAATGGACAGGGCATGCCTCAGATCTGGATGACTTATCAGGAGCTTGGGACACTTTGCGGAGTTAGTGCTGATCAGGCCAGATTGCAGGCTCAGCACCTGCTGCTGGATCGGCGTCGGAGCCGTGATGGAAACACCCGAGTGAAGTTGAATGCTCCCTTGATCGCCCGGTTCCTCGAGACAATGCGCGAAGCCGAGCCTGATCTCGACGACGCGATCGCTGCATTGCGCGATACTCACCAGCAAATGTCAGGAGGTTTCAGGCCGAGAAAGGTGAGTCTCGGCCTAGGAGCCGCCTAGCACGCCGCTCGCTCCTGACATCTTCGATCCGGTATAATCCTTCAACCGGAATTCTGCGCGACTGACAGTGTTCCACAGCGGATCGGGGGCAATGGGTACGGTCGGAGGATGCCATGAAGGAGCCCTGGCATCTTGCCGGTGCGACGTTGTTGCGCTCCGTCTGGTCGCGAGACAATCGCTGGTTGCGAACGGTCAATTGCAGGCCGAGCTCAAGGATGGCAACAACGTGCCGATGAACACGAGTACCGGTAGGCAGGCGGAAGCCGGGTTCGACAGCGGCACGAAGGTTGTAACCTACACGGGCACGTGTTCCGATCTTCATGGGCCCGGCGCGGTCGACAAGAACGCCGGCACTGCCCCCGCATTCAGGTCGGCGTCGAGCCCGATCAAGGGCACGGGGACCTTCAGCGATATGCAGGCTGCGGATCTTCTGGGCGACAAGTTTGACGCGAACATCCACAGCGCGGCCATCGCCGAGCTGCGGACCGATGGCGAAGAAAGTCCCCGTTTGTTCTTGATATCGGTTGATATGGTCCGCGTGGCGGAGGCCGGCGTTAGATGGTCGGGCGGGGCAGAAAAGCAAGAATTGTCTGAGCAAAGAGGACGCCGACGATGCCGCCGGCCGCCCTCTGCAGAACCGCCATGGCTGCGAAGCTGTGATCTGGGATCAGCATTTGTGCAAGCCCGAGTCCAGTTGCGACTGCGAATACGAGACAGCAGGCAGCAGCAATCCGACCTGGCAGCAGAAAGGACAGGAGAAAGCCAAGCAGGCCGTAAACGCTGAAGCGCTCAATGACAATGACCCGATAGGACTCGGCATGGCCGACGATCACGGGCCTTCCTAACAGCCGGGGTAGCGTAGCGTAAGTGATGAGCGCAAGGCAGAGTCCGGCTGCCGTCATGAGATGATTGCGACGCATGTTGTAGCATAACCAATCCGTCGGCGGCATCGCTGCGAAAGGCATGAATATCGTTAAGGCGGTGCAACTACCAGTGCTGTGCAGCCTTTGAGGACTGCGCGGCGAAACTGTGCAAGGCTTTTTCTAAAGCTATCTGTCCCCGATTGGGTCCCGCGCGGCCAGGCCAGCAGTGCTCGTTAATCGGAGTAGGGGGTTGCAGTCGAGCGCTGCGAGGGCGAGCAGGTTGCCGAACTTCCGTGCGCCGGAGGCGACAGCGTTTGAAGTGTCCCCCGTAGCATCGTTGCCCTCCGCTTCGTTAGTCGGTGGGATTGCTCAAATGCATTTAGTGCGAAGATGGCCAGGAGCGCTTGCTGCATGAACAGTCTTTGGTGGGGCGTTGGCCCAAGCTATTGCAACGTGCGGCCCAACGAGACAGACGCCACGCGTGATCCGAGCCATTCAGGCGGCGATTAGAAAGTAACGAAGCCTCCGATTGCCGTGCAGTGGAGCTCGTTCGGAGGTGGCTGTCCACCCAGAGTACTCAGACTTTCTTGGCATTCTTTGGCTTGAACGAAACGCCGAGCCGCAGCGCCATGCGCTTGATCGCTTCAGGTGGTCGTCCGAGCTGTTTTGCTGCATCTTCCAGCGAGATCGAAGACTTCGCCAGCTCCATGAGCCGGCGATCCTCTTTGAATGACCAGGGCCTGCGTGCCATTTTCTCGATTGATCCTCTCGTACACAAGACGAAAGCCGCCAAGCGGATGCTCAACGGCTTGCTTGGTTGGGCTGGGCATTTCGAAAGCCCGGTGAAGAGAGGGATAGGAGATCTGGAAAGTTTCGCAACAAACACCGGGTGTTAAGCTAACTCTTCAACCTTACCGGACGCAGCCGCGAGCCTGCTTGCCTTGCTGCGGGGCGACTGATCGGGTTTGGCCCGGTACTTAACTTTGGTGCGAGATCTGAATTGCGCGGACTTGGCCAAGGCGCTAGTTGCAGGTAATCTGCGCCGCCATCATTTGGGTGTAGACGGTAGAGATTATGTCTGGTGTGTATTTTGGGTTCAGGTGGCTTCACGCAATAGCCAGTATTAACTTTGGTATTTGACGCAGGTTGCAACATGATTGCTCCAGGCAACGCGCCTCCCCGAAGATATTTTGTTGATGCAGTTGGTCGGCGGGTTCTGATTGGCCTGACGATCGAGGAAACACAAGAATTCGAAGGCTTGGATCGGAAACAGGGCGGGCAGGGCACGAGCGATCGGGACGGAGAGACCACGAGTGCGCTCGGGCCCGATGAACAGAGATGGATGGCGCTTTACGAGAAGCATGACAGCGCTTGGCGGAACTGGATCGTTCACGCGGTCTGTGTCTAGTCGTTAAATCTTCATTAACCACAGAAGAGCGATCTTCTTCGAACGCTGATCTCGAACGAGTATTTCATCCATGTTCCAGCTGTTTCTGAGTGCTCGCAGCCAGAATTTCCTTCGCCGTGTCGGTGTGTCCGAATTTCGGGTGCGCTCGGCTGATCGAGACGCCGAAACCGATCAGCATCGGGTCGGAGCGATCATGGCTGCTATCGAGGGTGCTCTGGAGGCGGCGGAACGTGAGCGGGCGGGCCTTGGCCGGCGGGTCGACGATGTGTTAGCCCGAGCGGCGGTTACTCTTGGTAACGGCGACGACGAGTATCTGCATCGGGAGCCGCTCGATAGCCATCATCACGACCTGTTCGACGCCGAGATCGTAAACAGTCAAAAGCGGCTAAAAGAGCTTGGGACTGCGATCGCCCACTTCAGGTTCGTCAAGGTGGCCATGCAGAGCCGGTTCCCGGATTTTCGGCCTTGAGCGCCTTGGCGGCTTCATTAGATCCCAAGCCGTCGCGCGTGTCCTGACGCGGATAAAGCTAACATCAGTGCGGTCGGGCGCGGCTTAACTGGCCTGGGCCGTTGGCGATCATTCCTCCGCCGGTAGCAAATCTCAACAGCGCGCCGGCGACATAACTGATTTGCAGCAGGACAGCAAAGGTTGCAACAGAAGCGCAGGCTTGCCAAAGCGATTGCGGCGAGATCGCGCAAATCGCGACCGCCCCAACAAGAATAACAGGCACGAGGACGAAGACTCGGTACCGCAGACCGAGGACCAGCCCCGTCGAAATACTACCTGCTATCAGCAACATCGTTCAGGGACTCCAAACCGTCCCCTAGCTCTAGTGCCGGCGCTCTAAGATTGGCTGAAGTCGATGCTTCAATTTGTCTTCAACATGAACTTGGACATCAATTTCGGGCCGGCGCGGACGGCAGTTTCGGAAGTCACAGAACCCATTGCAAACGAGCCAACTGCTCAATTGGACGGCTATACCAATGGTGTGTGTTTCCATCCCTCATCAGGTTTGGGGGCCGACCTGGTCTTGTGTCCGTCAGACTACCTCGCGGTTACGATGGAGTTTATGTTTGCTGCATTGGTTGTGGCCGCGTCCAGCGGCGCCATGATCTTGATGAATTCGGTTGACGGAGATTCTGCGACCGAAATCACGTCGTGATCACGCATTCTGAACGAATCTGCCTGGAACCAGCCGTCAGGTTTGCTCATATCGAATTTGTAAACGGCAGGTACCTCAATTGTCGGGAATCCAGCTACATTGAGGCCAACGCTTTCCATCAGTCGCCTGGGCTCAAAACGGTAGACGAAAACTGATTTTGAGTTGGCGCGGCTGCCGTCGAGACCGCCAGCCTTGGCCAAGGCTTCAGCCAGTGACATCTCCGCATTTTCGAAGGTAAAGCGACGATTGTTGGTGCCACCAATGGAACCGGGCGAAGGTGTGGACCCGAAGGCCATGAATACCCGCGGAACGCGGGTCAGGAAAACGACGTCTCCCGGGGATAGCAACACGTCTTCGGAAGGTCGCTGGACCACGCTCGAAACGTACTGCGTGTAAGTCCGGTTTCCCCGCTTGAGAGTGACGGTGACCTCATAGTCCGGAAACTTGGGGCCGCCGGCCTTGGCGATCGCCGCCAGCAAATGCAGTCCACCCGGGTCAATCGGGAAACGCGACGGGGCATTGACCTCTCCGAGCACGCTGACCTGGTTACCTCGTTGTTCGGCGACAGCCACGACGACTTGCGGCTCGATTGCGCGGTCCTTGAGGCGGTCGCGGATGATATTTGACACCGCGCGCGGATTTTGCCCTGCGACCCTGATTGACCCGGCGTAAGGGATGTTGATGCTTCCCGATTGATCAACCTGCTGTCGCGGAATGTCGACGAAATTGCCGGACCTGACGCCGGCTTCACCGGGAATGAAAAGACCTCCCGCCTGTGCCTCAAAGACGGTAACAGTCAGAATGTCGCCCACGCTAATGGGCGCTTCACGATAGTGCCCGCCCGGTACAGAAGCGAAGGAGATGCCTGTCGCATTGGTGATCGCGTTCGACGCTGTGAGGACGACCGGATTGACCGGCATCAGGACATAAGGAAGCGGTGCGGATGGGGCCGTGATGATGGCGGCATTCTCGTGAACGGCAGCGGCATCCGGTGCGTCCATCGGAATGACACCAGCGCAGCCGGTCATCATCACAAGGACAAGGGCCAGCGCCACGGCGTGATGAATGCCGATCTGAATCGATGGTCTACTTGTTTCGCTTGCCACTATCACCTCACGCCATCCGTTTACTGCGCTCAAGCGTAGCAATCATCCTATCGTCGAGTCACTCTCATCGGGTTTTATCGAAAAGAAACGCGCGACTTTGTGGCCTTCCTGCAACTTACTCGTAATCCATTGTCAGCTTTTGTGATCAGAGACTAGGCAACATGTTTGCTTTCTCGCCACAATCGATTTGTGAGCAAAATTTGCCGCACGAGAGACATCTTTGGGACATGATCGGCATCAGAGTTCGCGCGAGTTGCTGCGCGTACATCATCGAGCGACAGCACGCCTCGAACGCAACCGGGCTCGTTCGAGCTCATCTCCGGGTAGGAACCGTCAGCTCCACGCCGGAAAACTGGTGCGAGGGCAATGAACGATCGAAATGTAATATTCTGGAAGATGAACTGACGGGCATGCCAGAGATGGCGTTGATGCCGAGGTTTCGAGAGCAAGTCTGCCTCAATCATCTCCATCGATAAAGATGTCGCAAACCACGAGGACGCGCGGAACGCATCCCGGAGGTCGGCGTTTGATTTCTTGGCCGACCTCGCCGGGCAGGGTCGGTTCAAGCTGATGCTGTTAACTCAACGTTGCCCATCCCGCCAAAGGGAGGCGATAGCCGGGTGGAACCCGGGAGGTAGATAAAACTGTATTATTTGGTTTGAGCTGCGCGAAACAGCTCGCATGTCAAAAAGCCCCCAGGGAGCCCGCAAGAGGCTGACGACGGGGGCGTTAATGTCTACTGCAAATTATGGATTTTCAGCTGACTTTTCCGCGGCTCCGAGCCGTGAGGCTGTCGATGGGCTCGCGGCAATCGCTTCGGCGCTTGACCAGGGGTTCGTCGGGGCGGCCAAGTCACGCGGTCAGTTTCTTGATATCTGCGCGATCGCGCTGGGCTGGGCCGTTCTCGTTGCCGTCGTCCTTCACCCTGAGTTGCAGCTAGCGGCCATCGGAGTCGGTATCGTACTATTTGCCGTGCGCCCGGTGTTGCGACTGGTACTCGGACCCACCGAGCAGACCTGTCCGCTCCGGCGTTCGGCGAATCGTTCCGCCCTCCAATACAGCTAGGACGTACCCGCCCCGCCCGGGAGCTCGCTGTCCGAAGTGGGAAGCTCCAACTCGCCCATCTGGATGGGATAGGAATGTGAAGTCTTGTCCCACACCAGAGGCCGGCCGGAAACGCGGTGGCTTGTATAGATGCGGACAGCGCGCCATGTGGCAAAGAAATTGACGAAATTCCCGACGATGAGCCGTGGCGCCGACATAAGAGCATGGCGCAGATTGTAAATCATGCCGGTGAAGATCATGCGGTTCAGCAACCGCCATATGAGGAAGCCGAACGTCATCCAAAATAGCGTCTTCGCCCAATCTGACGACAGGATGGTGTAAGAAAGTTCGTTATTGGGATCGAGATACCAGCGAAAGGCTTCGAACAAAATCAAATTCGCCATGGCGAAGTAGGCAAGCATGACCGCAGGACTGGTGATCACGCCTTTTCGGTCGCGCGCCAGAAAGTATTTCGTGCCGAACTTGCCCTTCCAGCCGATTTCTTCGGTTCCCTGAAAGACGATCCCCAGCAACCATCGGGCGCGCTGCCGGTACGCTGCTTCCAGCGCGGAGGGAAAGAATTCACGCGTTGCGATCGGAAGGCTCCGGTGGAGGATGCCAGGATTGCCGGTATCGATATCGATGTCGATGGCGTACTTCGCCGGGTAGGCGATGAAGGCGGACTTGAAACCAAGCTCCGAAACGCGAAAGGCGATGTCGTAGTCTTCGGTGAAGGACGTGACGCGGAACGCTTCGCCCTGGTTCTGGTCGACGAGATGAAGCATCGCTTCGCGGCTGAAGCAGGCGGACACGCCCGCGCAGGGGATGACGCCGGAGATGCGTTGCCGGACCTCGAGGTCTTTGGTGTGCATTTCCGCAAACTCGTCCATGTAGATGCCGCCGATCAATGACAGAACGGGGCGAGAGAACGAATAGACCGGCAGCTGAACGAAATCGTAGAGATCGACGAGCTTGTTGAAGAGCTTCAACTCGAGAGGATGAATGAGATCCTCGGAGTCGTGCATGACGACCCCGGCAAACTGGATCGATTTCTCGGCCTCGAACATGAAGATGTCCGAGACAATCTGGTTCAGGCAGTCTGCCTTGCTGGTCGGACCATCCCGGGGTACCAGGACCATATGAATGTTCGGATAGAGGCTCTGCGCCTTTCGGATCTCATCCTGGGTCGGCGGATCGTTGAGATAGACGCCGACGAAATAGTGAGCTTGTTGGTAGCGAAGCAGCCGGGAGTTTGAAGACAGCATGGAAAAAATAACGTCGTGCTCTTTCCAGCATGGGATCATGATCGCGATTGGCCGCTCCGGCAGCTGCTCGAGAAGCTCTACGTCGGGCAAGTCCCTGGTTCTCGTGATGCCGAACAGCCGCCCGGTCCAGTACAGCACATCCACCACGAGATCGTCGAAGCTGGACACAACAATGATGATGCCCGCCACGAGCAGCATGATCTCAACCGAATAAAGATACCACGGAAGATAGGCGGTCAGATTGGCCATGAGTCAGGATGCATGCCGAAGAGGAGCAATTGTTGCTGGTTTCTGGTCCTGGCCAGTCACGAAATACCGGTAGAGGACCTCGACGATTCGGCGGCTGGCGTGCCCGTCGCCATACGGAAATACGGAGCGCGCCATCTTCGTATATTTTGCCGGCGTTTTGTTTAGCTCGTGGAGCGACTTGAAGACTGCTTCGCGAGAGGTCCCCACGAGCTCTACAACGCCCGACGCGACTGCCTCCGGACGTTCGGTGACGTCCCTCAGGACCAGGACCGGTTTGGCGAGGGCCGGAGCCTCTTCCTGCAATCCCCCACTATCCGTCACGACGCACCAGGCATTCTGGATGGCCGCGACCATGGCCCGGTAGCTGAGGGGTTCAACGAGGTGAATCCTAGGGTGACCAGAGAGAACCTCCATGGCCGCCTCGCGGGCGTTCGGGTTCGGATGGACAGGGAAGTAGACGCCAACATCCGGGGTGAGGTCGACAAAAGCTCTCACTGCCGTGAGAGCGTCCCTCAATCTCGTGCCGAAATTTTCTCTGCGGTGCGCAGTAAGCAGTATCATGCGTCTCGCCTGAAACTCCGGCGGGGCAGGCGGCCTGGTGGCGGCGATTTCCAGGAGCGAGTCAATCACCGTATTGCCTGACACGAACACCTTGTCTCTCGGCACGTTCTCATTGATCAGGTTTTGAGCCGCTGCCGAGGTTGGGGCGAAATGTAGCGCTGACGAAACGGCGATTGCGCGCCGATGAAATTCCTCAGGGAAGGGCGCGTCGAGCTCGGGGGTCCGCAATCCGGCTTCAATATGAACGAAGGGTGCCTTTCGGTAAAATGCGGCAACCGAGGCTGCATATGCCGTGGTTGTGTCTCCCTGCGCGATGACACAGTCCGGTTGTTCGCTTTCGAGAATGCGATCCAGTCTGCCGAGAAGTCGACTTGCGGTCTGCGCGGGGCTAAGGGAGGTCCCACGGTGCCGGATTGCAATGTCAGGTATGAGTCCGAATTCGGCCAGTGTCAGATCAAGCAAGTCGCTCTGTTGACCGCTGGTTACGACCCTGACGTTGGCCCATCCTGTGCCGCGCAGGCGCCGGATAACCGGCGCCAGCTTGATGACTTCCGGCCGGGTGCCGATGACGACGAGAAAGGTTCGAACAGGAATAGAACGCGTAAACTCGTCCCGATGCGGGAGATGCATGTCCGAAGCCCCAAAATCGACTCGCCAGTGCGGTCGACACGCCGCACAAGGCCGAATTATCTGTCGGTATTTAGGGGAACCAGCTTAAACGGAGCCCGCCCTTCAGACAAATGATGTTTCGGCAATCATGAAGGGAAAACAAAGCATTGGCAATACAGGGTAAATGTTACCCGAAAAATGAGCACGCCGGAGGGGAGCAGCTGGTGCCAGACGAGCGGGTTATACGGTTGCCGAATCGCGCCATACACTGGCCTCATACCCGTCGATGACTTGGCTCGTGTGGGTAAATTCTTCGAGCTGACGCAGGGGCTCGATAACTTTTCGGGCGATCAGGACTGTGTTGGGCTCGGCGTGCTTTTGCATATGGCCGGCCACATCGATGACCCTGTCGGAAATGGTCTCCAGTGGGGTCGAGTCGTCGAAATAGACGAGACCGGCGTTGACGCCGCAGCGGACAGAATAATCGGCCTTCGAAATCTTCACGTCCCGGTTGAACCCCTTGAGGCTCTTGATCACGTCCTTGCCGGCCTGGCACGCGTCCTCCACGTGAGCAAAGCAGGCCATGACCCCGTCAGGTGTCCAGGCCGTCTTCAAGACACCGCGGGCCCGGAATATGCGCTCCACCAGCTTTCGGTATTCGGCAAAGTCGTACTGAACCGACGCGGGATCCTCGCCGGCTTTCATCTGGGCAGATCCGACGACATCAACCGCCAGAAACGCAACTTCTCGTCCGAATGAATCGAGTTTTTTCTTCGTTTCAGCGAACACCTTCAAAAGGTCTTGCCGGTTTACCGCGTTATCGCTTTCCGCGACTCTCAGTTTGCTCTCCAGCTGCTTGTCGAGGGCGGAGCCCGGTTTCACACCCTCCTTCTCGCGCCACTCCTGCGCAGAGGCTCTAAGCAGGCCGCGGTTGAACGAGTGCTGGCTCCTTTGAGCCAAAGATCCAACCGTGAAAGTAACGAGGATCGCCAGGCCTATCAGAATCCAGTCAGATCGATCGGCGCCGGCAATGTTCGTCGGTATGTAATGATGAAGGAGCGGTGATGCCTTCTTGAGAATAAGGTCGCGCGCGTCCAGCAATGTTGCCGAGAAACTGGCCCCCTTCGGATTGTCAAAAAGAAGAAAAAGCTTGGGAGCGAGCAGCGTAAGCGCGAGGGCGAATGTCGCAATTCCAAGCAATCGCCGTGCTGTGAAAAGAAAACTCACAACGAACGATTTCCGCGCTTCCCTATAGACCACTTAATCATCTCCAGAGCGACCCAGGCGATGCGGGTCCCGCCGGACTATAGCCCGCGTGCGACAGCGGGCGCAATTGCCGGACAGCATCCATCCGGGATGATGCTTTCGAGACTCGCGCAGCTAGCCTGAGAGTTCAGTGAAGTTGCATTGCATGAGGCGTCACCGTCAATCCGGCGTTTGGCTGGCGAAAGTCGGCCGGGGTGGTCGGTGAAGTCGGCGGTGTGGCACCTTGTCGGCGACTTCAGACCGGGACGCCGTCACGGATAAGGGCGCTTTCGTACGATGCGCGTCCCTGTGTGATCTCTCAGTTCGATGCACTCGACGTCCGGACAAGTGTGCAATGAGGCACGCCTCCGTGCGGATCACAAGTGTCAGCTTGCTGAAGGCCTTGAATGGCGCCGGCCATTGATCGGGTGACGGCAAGGCGATCGTGCAGTTCGTTTCAAAGCCGACGTGGAAGACTTCTTCCCGATGGTCGATGCGATTGAGGTCCGCAACACCCAGGCTCGGGGACGGCGGTGCTCAAACAGTCCAGCTCACTTGATACCGGGGATTGCGTCGCGGTAGTCGCGAAGGATTTCAATCCCCATATGGAGATCACCTGGGACTATAGGCCTGCTGTGTAGCTGCTTTACCCGAGCCCTCCATATGGGCCGTGCTCATTTCTGGCTTCGCGGGCACCAGCTTGACGGCTTATGGGCGCAAGTCGAGGCCAGCATTAAGGGCCATCTGATCCGTGATCAAGGTTTGATACTGGGCGGCCTTCGGGCGGCTTTTGCCAGCCTGCAGGCGCGGTATAGCAATTTGGCCCATCAAGGGACGCGGAGGGCCACCCGCTCCTCGGCCGATGCTGGCGGCAAACCGGACATCCCAGTGCGAGCCGTTTGATGGCGCCTAGCCGAGACGAAAGACGCGACGGAAAACCTTTTCGGCGAGAAACGAGACGAAAAACCCAACCCAGCCACCAAGCGCTTTTTCCAGTGTGTCGATCAGGCGCGGGTCTCGATCTGGAACGACGAACTGCGCAAACTCGAGTCCAACGATAATCCCCAGGATAGAGATCGCGACCAGCCTTGGGCGATCAGGGACTGAAAGCCGAAAAAGGAAGCCGAGTACGGCGTAAGCGCAGAACCGTTCAAAAGCTGTGATCAGCTCCGTATCGGTGTTGACAAGAGTTGGCCTCGATGAAAGCCGGGACAGGGTCGCAAAAACAATAAAGGCAAGCCACCCGAGGGTGGCGAGGCGCAACAGGATTCTGGCTGCTCGCATACGACGTGAAACTCCAACGAAGTCGGGGTGCGATAAGGCAGGCGCACTCTGTTGGCCCTAGCCGCAGCCAGGAGGCTCAGGAGCAGGCCCGTGCTGGTAAAGGGGGCAACCTGGCAGTTTACGTTGCACCCGAAAGTGATCGGAGAAGCGAAAGTGGGAAGCACGCGTAAACAGCCCGGCAAGGCTGTATTTGCCTGCATTGTTCGGCCCGGAAGGGGCCGGCGCGCGCAAACCACAAGGCCGGCCGAAGGCTTCTGCTGAACCACCTGAAAAGGTGATTCGCTGTGCTCAATATTGGCCGCGCAGCTTGACATGGACAGGTTCTGACCGATTGTCGAGCGTCCGTGGGAGTTTGGTCGACGCCAGGCTATTGCTTGTCAAGCCACGCGTCGATCCTGGGTTTAAACGCGACAAAGGACAACGAGAAGCAGGCACCAAGCACAAAGCAGATGGATGCTATCGAAATCGCACACTCCTGTTCCGCCTGGGTAGACTCATGTGCTGCCAAGCAGGATTGTTTATTCGAATAACAAGGCAGCCAGGTAGCCGATCGGTTGCCATACCAACCAACCAATCGCGGCAAGCCAGACGACAGTAACGACGACCGCACTTGCACTGAATACCAGAGGGAAGACCAGGTCGGAACGTTTGCGGCTCTCAATCGCCACATCACTTTGATCTGCTGTCTTGTCGAACATTGGGGTTTCTTGACCTTCGACTGCGGCTGTGGCGTTGACGTCCGGCTGCTTACTGGATTGTCTGCAGATGCAAAGTCGCATCTTTTAGCTCAGCCGCCGCTCGATTCGCTGATAGCTCTTTCACCAGAGCTATGTGCTTGTGGGGGACGACCGCTCATTCGAGGCTCCGGACGTGCGGCGACCTCGCCCAGCCGCTGTCCACGGACCCTCTGAACAGGTTCTCAACCATCGTGTTTTCCTCCGGCCGTTCGATACGCGTGCAGAACACGGCGTGCCGCTCGATCTGCTGATACAGCTCTTCGGCGCGCTCTCTCGCCTTGTCGATGGCGGGAGGGAAGCCCAATCTGTCATGGGTGAGCGCTTCATCCCGCAGGCTTTCGTACATGCGAACGATGAAGTGGTCCGAGGGTCTTTGAATGACATCCGCGCGCTCCAGCAAAAGGTGGGCCGCCAGACCTGGGGGCGTTGCTGGCGGCCCATGCCGGACAGTTCAAATCGTGGTCTTCGGGGATCGACCTGGGGGCAAGACCATCCGCGACCGGCGCGACAAGCATTAGCCGGGTGCGCCCCTGGTCTCAAGGACAGGTTCGGATTAACCTCACTTCTCAAGGTTAAGGGAGATCCCGTCTCCGTTAGCGACAAGGCAGGACGCTCAAGGCCGTCTCTGCATCAGTGGCGCGCGCCGCCCGCACGTCGTATCGGCACAAGCCCTCCGGCAAGCAACGCGCGGAGACCAGTTGCGATGGCCAGGTTGAGCTCGATCATTGTTTGCAATCCCCATCTCTGTCGGCAGTATTCTCGATACATCGCCAGCCGGTGCCGTTCCCAAGTACGTGATCGGGCTTGCGGAACGAAACCGCCGATACTGGCCTATCCCTGCAACAGCTGTCCGGAGGGCAAGATGTCCCGCTTCACCACCTGGGTCATTGCCGTAATGTTGGTCTCTACACCTGCGCTGGCGCAGGTCGATCTGCGACAACCAAACGGGCCCGTTGACTTGCGTGTCGATGGACGTCCGAACAAGCGCGAGGGCTTGCCGCCGAGCGCCTCCGATAAAGGTAACAGCAGTCGTCAGAACTCGATTTACCAGAGCGATTGCGCCGAAGTGGATCAGCTCAATCCAAATGCTCGGCCGCGCTATCAGGATAGAGTGCGCCGAGCCTGCGACCAATGAAAAGAAAGACCGCCCGAGGCGCTCTCTGTAGTTGTTGATGAGCAATTGAGATCAGGCAACAAGCGGGCCTGCTTGCGACCATGTCAGGCTGGAAAGCGTACACCATGAAAGCCGGAGAGCATCATCGACGAGGTTGATGGTTCAGGCACAATCAATGTGCCTGACGTATAGCTCGTCACTCCGGCGTATGGATCGTCAGTTGCCGGCAGATTTCCGCAAAACTGAAGCTGGATGCTGAGTTGGAAAGTAATCGCCTGCGACGTTACCGAAGCCGACCAACTTGACCCCGTGATTGGTACCGCTGTTCTTGAACAGGGTAGGAGGAAAGGTCCGAAGGCGTAGTGATCACCGGACGGGCTCAAGATACCTCTCACCAAGCCAGGCGTCGGGTTGAGGTTTGTCGCCAAGCTAAATTCAATCCGGTCCGGAGTGTGCCCTGCTCCAGTTGTCGCGTCGAAGTGGGCTCGTGATTCTACCGAAGGGTCCCTTGAGAGTGCTTGAGAACCCGACGCCTGAGAACGCAATTTACAACCGCACTCTCTGACAGGTCCTTTTCATGGGACCCCTGATCGGTTCTTCAGCCCGATTTCGCTATCGACATCCCGATTGCCCCTGCGAGGATCGAAACGCATCCAGCCAGGATCAGCCAATGACCGGTCTGCAGTTCTGCGAAGTAGCTCATAAATGCGCCCACGAAGACAAAAGACCATTCGGCTCTATGGTTGCGGGCGAGTCAATCCGGCACGGAAGCAATGACTGCCACTCCGTGCTGCTTGATTTCTCAGTTGGTTGCACTGCGATCATCGAATCGGCCAAGGTCTCGCCTGGCAGTGGTGCCCGCGTCGGAGGGATTCGCGTTGCTGGTCATGGTGGCACCAGTGCGAGGCATTCACGATCCTTCTCATGTTTGCGCAATGCTGGTTCATTCTCCGGCACGGCCCGGTAACTCTGTTCCATGGCTTCCAGGCTCCGGGCGGCCAAAACAGAAGTTGACCCTTTTGGGGACGGATCCATACGCATGTCGTTTGGAAGCCGACCCACAGGGCTTCTCGGCTCATATTTGGTGCCGAGCGTAAGTCAGACTGTGGGGAACCTGGTTGAGCAGGCACGGGCGCTCAATCCAGGCATGCGGCGCTCAGGAAGACCGGGCGGCGGTGATGACCAACCCATCCGACAAGGCCCTCGTCCAACCTGACGGCGAATCCTTCAAAGAGGTGGCGCCCCTAACGGGGCGGGAGCAGGACGATGACGCCGGAGTGAAGGTGCAGGAACGTGCTGGCGCACAACAGCCAGTGCAGCGTCGTCCTGCCTTAACCATGCTCGGGGCAGAGAGCCGGCGCCTAAATTCATGTTGCGCCGCACAGGCAACGAGCCTAAGCTTAAAATTGCTAACAAAAAGTTATTGGGACGTTTGTCAAAAGCCGATTTTTGTGGTTCATCTCCCTGATTAATTTGCCGTTAGAATTTGGTGAAGTTTGATGTCGATTGGTTCGGATATTCGCGAGAAAGAAGCGCGTCAGGTCGACCAGGCGCATGTCCAAAAGGGAACAATCTGGTCGTCGGACTTTATTCCCTACGCATTGTCTACCTCGGACGCGCTCATCATCATTCTGGCGAGCATTGGTGGTGGAATAGTCTACCATCTTGCAGCGGGCAGCCCCGTACCGAGCCTGCTGCCGTGCTGTGCGGTCGGCCTCATGGCTGCATTCATCTATATCCTGCGTATGAGCGGGATCGGCTATTATGACCTGCCCGACAGCGCCAAGCCCGGGGTCGAGATCACGGAAATCCTCGTTTGCTGGTTCAGCACCGGAATCCTGCTGGCGTTCTTTGCCTTCATCCTGAAAATCGGCGGAGATTATTCGCGCGGCGCCTTCTTCGCTTTTTATCTGGTGACTCCGATCGGTCTCCTGGCTGTCCGCAAGGCGACCAAGACCAATTTGGCGTCGGCTGTTGCGAAGGGGGGAATCAGACGCAGGGATGCAGTCCTTGTCGGTGATCAGAGAGAGCTTCTTGCCCTTGCCCCGAGAGATCGCCTCGCGCTGTTCGGGGCAACGGACGTCAAAGAGTTCTTGTTGAGCAGCGAGCCCGATTGCGACAAGCGGCTGGCTGCCGACGAAGGCGTTTTTGGCCAGGTCGGGGCCTTTGTTCGTCGCAACAACTGCCGGGAGGTGCTTCTGGTGCTCCCCTGGAACGATGACGCGCGAATTGAATTTGCGCGGGAGAAAGTCAAGAACTTACCGGTTTCCTCGCGGTTGCTGCCGGATTTGCACGTTCGATCGCTGTCCAATTTCGTGTCGTCGGCGCGTCAACGGGTGCTCGCCGTCGAAATCCAGCGTGCGCCGCTGAGCGCGGTCGAGCGGGTCGTCAAGCGTGCGATGGACATCCTGGTTGCTGGACCGGCTCTGGCTGCACTGCTTCCGATTTTTGTTCTCACGGCGATTGCCATCAAACTGGACAGTAAAGGGCCGGTCATTTTCCGTCAGCGTCGAAAAGGCTTCAACGGCAAAGAATTCGTAATGCTGAAATTCCGCACTATGAAAGTGCAGGAGGATGGTCCAGTCGTGGTTCAAGCCAGTCGGGAGGATCCGCGGGTGACGCCGATCGGGCGCTTCCTGCGGGCCGCCAGCATCGACGAACTCCCGCAATTGCTCAACGTTCTTACGGGTGAGATGTCTCTGATCGGTCCCAGACCTCATGCGCTTGCCCATGACAGCTATTTCGAGAGAATCCTCGAAGACTATGCCTTCCGGCATCATGTCAAGCCGGGGCTGACGGGGTGGGCGCAGTGCAATGGCTCTCGGGGCGCCACGCCCACCGTGGAGGCCATCGCCGAGCGCGTAAAACTCGATCTTTGGTACGTCAACAACTGGAGCCTTTGGCTCGATGTCCAGATCCTGATCAAGACCTTTTTCGAGGTTGCCCGAAAGCGGAATGCCTATTAGCGCGAGAATTGCGTGCGGATCGCAACTGCAGGATTGCTTTCCCGCGGTGACATCAATTCGCCAATAAATTATTCTTAGCTTCTTTCTTTCAATGGCTTGCACTTATTCCATGCCGCGAAGTACCAACTTTGCGGGGACGGAAATAAATCGCGCTTGGAAAAATGTGAAAAAATGGAACATCATTCAACATATCGAATCATGATGTGCCGAGTTCACGCAGCGGAAGCTGCTACGCTACGACGGACGGATGAAGAAGCCCAATCTGGAAAGCATGTCGCTGGATGAGCTCTGGCAGCTACACGAGGAGCTCAATGAGCTCTTGTCGGTACGGCTGAACGCCGAGAAGCGAGCTCTTGAGAAGCGGTTGGCGCAGCTTCGTCGTGAGAATGAGGCCGCCAATCCGCCCGTCGCTCCCTCTTCGCGCGAACGACGGCCTTATCCTCAGGTTCACCCCAAGTATCGCAATCTGAGTGCTCCCTACGAGACATGGTCGGGTCGGGGAAAGCAGCCGAAATGGCTCACGGCCGCCCTACGGGCCGGCCGCTCGATCGACGACTTCCTGATCTCAGGCCGCCGCTAATTCGGATCTGGAATTGATCGCGCCGTTGCAGCGCTCCATTCAGCAAGGAGGAGGCCCCAGGTGAAACTCGTTATGGCCCTGATCATCGGCCTTGCCTTGCCTCAGCTCGCGCAGGCATCGACGGAAGATTTCAGCCGCGCGAAGCTCCGGCTCGCCGATGCGGCAAGTGAAGCTTGCACGGCCAATTGCGACAATCAGAACGCTGCATGCAAGCGGGTCTGTCCGACCACCCTCGGCGCTCCATGCTTCGCGTCCTGTGACAGCCAGGCGCAGGTCTGTCGCCAGAGTTGCCAACCCAGGTAAGATCTACCGGGACCCCTGCTCGGTTATTCGGAGCTACGGCAGTCTCGAAGCCAATCTGACCGTGCACTTTTGCGCCTCGTCAGAAAGCTTCTGTGCAGCCCTGCCGTCCCGAGAGGACCGGCTTGAGGCAGGATCAGTCTGGTTCATTCCCGGCACGCTGAAACCCGCCGCCCGGGATCCCGGGGCCGGAACGGCTTTTACGTTGGGTTAACCATGATGATTTACCAGTTGTTTACGCTCGAATTCCCGCGCGTGCGCATTTTTATGTTCGGAGCTTGCTTTGCCGATGTCTCGTGGCCCCCTCACGGGTTCTGTGGTTTGCCTGCTCGCAAGCCTCGTCGCCGGCTGTGGCGCCCCGGGAATCATCAGTCCGACGCTGAACGTTCAGCCCAGGTTATCAGGCCAGCCAGTATCCTTCGAGGCGAACGCCCAGGATCTGATGCCGACGGGTGCCATTGCGCTTCCGTCACCCTCATCCAGGGCAGTCGCCACCGTTGAGGGTGGCGATGGCCGGATGATCGGCTCGGCAGCGGCCAAGTCGAGCTCGGTGGCTGCCAATGGCAATGTCGTCCTCAATCTGGCCAACGTTCCCTTGCAGCAGGCAGCCAAGACGGTTTTGGGAGATCTCCTCGGCGTCAACTATGTAGTCGACCCCCGGGTCGACGGGGTTGTTTCGGTCCAGACCAGTAACCCGGTCTCCAAAGCGGATGCCCTCGAGATTTTCCAGACGGCCATTGCGCCGATCGGCGCAGTGTTGGTGCAGAACCGTGGCATTTACCGGATCGCTCCGGCCGACCAGTCTGCGACCGGGGCTGTAAGCACTGTCCGCGATGCTACCAACAGTGCGGTTACCGGCAGTGGCGTTCGCATCGTCCAGCTGAAATACGTCGCCGCCACGGAAGTGGCGCGCGTGCTCGAACCGATGGTGCCAAAGGGAGCTATTGTGCAGGCCGACGATGGGCGCAACATCATCGCGCTGAAGGGCTCACAGGCCGAAATCGACAGCATGCTCGACTCGGTTTCGATCTTTGACGTTGATGTGATGAAGGGCATGTCATTCGCAGTCGTACCTGTCAGGGCAGCTCAGCCTGAAAGGATGGTCGACGAGCTGAAAGCGGTATTTGCCTCTGACAAGGAGGGCCCCCTGAAGGGGAGGGTGCGGTTCATCGCCAACACGAGGCTCGGTGCAATCCTCGTCGTGACCTCGAATCCAGGTTACATCCCGCGCGCGCAATCATGGATCAGGCGGCTTGATGCCCGCGCCAGCGGCACAGAACCGCAACTTCACGTCTATCAAGTCCAGAACCGGACAGCCGGTGAACTCGCCGGAATCCTTCAGTCCATGTTCTCGCAAGAGATGAAGGTCGTGCGCCCGACAAGCCGCAGCGTCGCGCCGAAATCGAAGCAGATCTCCTTCGGAAGCGATGCGAGCAAATCCTCGGCGACCGGCATCGGCGCTTCGGACCTCACCATGCAAGCAGGATTGGGGAAAGCGGCAGACACAATGGTGGCATCGCGCTCTTCAAACGGCGATCCCGACGGAGCGTTGGCTGACATGGTGGACAACAACACGGCATCCAGCACGGGCGCTGAGCCAGTGATGAAGATTGTTGCTGACGACACCAAGAATTCGCTACTGATCATGGCCAATGAGCGCGACTACCAACGCGTGCTGCGCGTCGTGCAGGGTCTTGACGTGGTGGCGAGCCAGGTCTTGATCGAGGCTGTGATCGCGGAGGTGACCCTTAATGATGATCTTCAGTTTGGGCTGCAGTGGCAATTTGCGAAGAATGGAACTCCGACCGCAACATTCTCCAATGCTCTTACCGGCGGCGTGGCAGCCGCGTTCCCCGGTTTCAACTATGCCATCAACACTGCGAACATAGCGGCGACCCTGAGCGCGCTGAACGCCCTGACTCATGTCAATATCATCTCCACACCGTCTCTGATGGTGCTAGACAACAAGACGGCGCGCCTTCAAATCGGCGATCAGGTTCCGATCACGACGCAGACTGCGACGAGCACGGTTACCGCCCAGACAGCAATCGTGAACTCCATCACGATGCAAGATACGGGCGTGATCCTCTCAGTGACCCCGCGCATCAATGAGAGCGGGCGGGTACAGCTCGATATCGAGCAGGAAGTCAGTAGTGTCGTCAGGACAACGACGTCGAATATCAATTCTCCCACCATTCAGCAGCGACGGGTCAAGACGACGGTTGTCGTGAGCGACGGTGAGGTCCTGGCGCTGGGCGGCATGATCCAGGACAGCGCCAGCAAAAGCAGCAACCAGTTGCCGATCCTGGGAGACATTCCGGGGGTTGGTGCGTTGTTTGCAAACAAGAAGGACGCGGTTGCGAAAACCGAGCTCGTCATCTTGATCACGCCGAAGGTTGTTCGCGACGGGACCGAAAGCCGGCTGGTCACCGAAGAATATCGCCGCAAGATGAATGTCTATATGCCGCACGCCACAACGCGCCAGCGGGCGCCCCTCAATACCGCGCAGCGCCTGGTGACGCCGTGATACGAGGCGGTCGCCTGGTCTCCCGGTTGGTTAGCGTTTGCGCATTGCCGTATCTATTGGCCGGTTGCGTGACCAGCCAGCCTTACGTGATTGATCCGCCGCCACCCTATATGCTGTTGCCCGTCGATGAATCCATGTCCTGCAACGCGATCGCGGGCTCGTTCCGCTTCTCGGTCAAGCGCGCTGCTCGCCTCGAATACTGGCTCGCGGCAGGATCGCTGGCGGGCTATGATTCCGACCGGTTTCCGCTCGATGCACCAAAGCAGTTGACTGACGAACGCCGGCGGCTGGATGCTCTGACCGATCTTCAGCGTACGAAAGGATGTACGGTGCTCGAGCCTGGTCCCGCTGTAGCCGAAGAGAGAGAGCGGCTGGAAGAATCGGCGAGAAACTCCAGGTCTCAGGCCGTTCTTCGGTCAAAGGGTTGAACGTCCTGTGTCGGCTTTATAGCTTGAAGCAGGTCTGGACCGGGCCGCTGTTCGTCAGTTGGCTTGCGGCGGCGGCTGAGATTATGTCGCCACGTCGCCATTCGCGGATGAGGTAGGGTTGAGTGGAGGCTACTCCAACTGACACCAGAGCTTCCCGAATGTACCGTGACCCGTCGATTGCGCGGATGTCGACCCGAACAGTGAAGCTCCCGGGCAGGGTCGGGCGTCTGGCTTCGGCCTGCCCCGGATTGAGGCCCATCAGCAGGCGCAAGGCTGGTGTCATCACCTCTGGCACAGGCTCTACCCGGCCCGATAGAGTAGTTGTGTAGCGGATTGCGGAACGGAGCAATGCGGGCGACATGCCGTCGATCTGATCCAGCTCCAGGATGGTCGAAAAGCCCAAGCGTTTTACGTCGTTCGGCGCGTTCGTTGGTGCGGTCTGATTGCCGGTGAGCGGGGTTTGACTAGCGGTCTCTTTGTGCTGGAGTGACTTCCGGAAATTGACGACGTTCTGCGCAATTCTGCCTCCGAGCGACTTGTCCCCTGCTACCGCCACAAAGAAACGCTCCAGGGTCGGCAGCCCGGCGGCATTGATGTCAATCTTGCCAACCTCCTCCTCGACCACTATTTCGGCCTGCTCGCCTCCCGGCATTCGGCATTTCTTTGGAAAGCCGGTATCCGGCGTCGGCGAGAGCATGCTTGCGATGGAAAAATTCACGGCGCTTTCTGCAGCTGCAGCCGATGAGAGCACCGAGCCATCGGCCAGCGCGGTCCTGGCGCGATAACGAGCGCCAACGATCACGGCCGCGCCGAGCAGTGTGAGGAGACCAAGACCCCAGATCACCGTAATCAACGCGAAGCCGCGGCGCCCGCAGGAGCCGAAGGGATGGCTGTTCGGGACTTCGCGACGATGCCGCATGCGGCGACATGCAGGCGCAATCGACATGGACCGTCCTTGCAAGGATTGACCTCGTTCGCCGCATCGATTGCGAGTTCGTATATGAAAATGGCAAATAAAGTATGAAAAGCCTTAATTAACAAAATCGTTCTAGCGTGTGGATGGCCGGATGTCAGGATCTCCGAAAACCCATGCTCGCCCATGCACAGACATTTATATGCGAGGAGTCGCCGCCGACGGGTTTGGTCAATGTTCCCAAGCCAAAGGAGGACGGCTTCGCCGATGCGTTCTCAGCGCTTCTGGTGCGCGAAGGCCTTGTCGATGCAGGAGCGATTGCCCGGGCGAGGCGCGCTTCGGAAGCCGCTTCCGAGCGCCTGGATATCGTCATGGTGAAGCTCGGCCTGCTTTCGGAGGCTGATCTCTGTGGTGCATATGCTGCTTATTGCGGGCTCAAGGTCGTGCGATCGTCCGATGTCCCGCCGCAGCCGGTGCTGGCAGATCGCCTGAAGCTCCCTTTCCTGAAGACCAGTCGCACATTGCCGATATCGACTTCCAACGGGGCTCTACTGCTAGCAACTGTCGATCCGTTCAACGAGGAGGCGCACAGAGCGATCGGCTACATGCTTGGCCGGAAGGTGGATCTCGCTGTCATCGCTCCCGCGGACATTGAGCGCGCATTTCGCAAGCTCTACCAGGATACTGGTGCGCAAGCATCCGGCGACGATCAGGGCATTGTTGCCGCCGGCGTAGCGGACGGAAACGAGATTGACGTCGAACGCTTGCGTGACATCGCCAATGAAGCGCCGATCATCCGTCTGGTGAACCAGATCATCGCAGGTGCAGTCGAGCGTGGAGCGTCCGACGTCCACATCGAGCCGGGACGGGACACAGTTCTGGTTCGAATCAGGCTTGATGGATTTCTACAACAAGAGCGCGTTGTGCCATCGACGCTCAAGGCGGCACTGACGACACGCATCAAGATCATGGCAAGGCTGGACATAGCCGAGCGTCGATTGCCCCAGGATGGGCGTATCAAGACCGCAGTCCGCGGAACCGAGATTGACGTGCGCGTCTCGACGCTGCCGACGGCGTTCGGCGAGAGCCTTGTCCTCAGAATTCTCGATCGGACCAGGGTCGAACTGGATTTTTCCAAGCTCGGTCTCGATCAAGACATTCAGGCGGGGCTTCATCGTCTCATGTCGCTGCCAAGCGGCATCATTCTGGTCACGGGCCCGACAGGAAGTGGCAAGACGACAACGCTATACACTGCGTTGAACGAGCTAAATCGCCCGGAATCGAAGCTCTTTACTGTTGAAGATCCGATTGAATATCAACTCGGTGGCATCAATCAGATCCAGGTCCAGCCACTGATCGGGCTGGATTTCCCCGCCGCCCTTCGCTCGATCCTGCGCCAGGATCCGGACATCATTATGATCGGTGAAATCCGTGATCTCGAGACCGCCCGCATAGCCGTTCAGGCGTCGCTGACCGGTCATCTTGTATTTTCCACGCTCCACACCAACAGTGCCATCGCCGCGATCACCCGCCTGATGGACATTGGCATTGAACGTTATCTGCTCGCCTCGACGCTCACCGGTGTGATGGCTCAGCGTCTTGTACGCAGGTTATGCCCGCACTGCGCGTGTCCAGCCGCCTATCGCGCCGAGATTACGTCGCGCCTGAAATGGCCAGTTCCGGAAGGTCTTGCAATTGACTGGTCGGGTGCACGTGAGGCCGTCGGTTGCGACGCCTGTCACGGCACCGGTTATCTCGGGCGAACGAGCGTTGCCGAGCTTCTGGTTGTTGACGACGACATGCGGGAAGCAGTTGGCAGACGGAACAACGATCGACGGACCATGATCTCTCTCGCGCGACGTGCGGGTTTTCACACCCTCTACGAGGCCGGCCTCATCAAAGTCTCTCTGGGTGAGACGACGATTGAGGAAGTGCTCAGGGTCTCGCGATCGAGTTAGGAGCATCGCGTGTCCACTTTCCAGTATCGTGCTTATACCAGGCAAGGCGTCGTTACCTCGGGCACGATCGTCGCCGACGAGCTGGATGCGGCGGTCGAGGCGCTCTACAGCGCCGGCCTCACGCCAGTGGAGACAGTGCTTCGCGCGGACAGCCGTTCACATTCGACTACCCCGCTGATTGAACCCGGCAATGCTGGCTTGCGTGGGCGGGGCTCCAGGCGCGTCGGACTGAAGGAGCTGTCTGCATTTACCACTGAGCTTGCGTCACTCGTGAGTTCCGGCATTCCGGTCGATGCTTCATTTCGAGTGCTCGCCGGCGCTGGCGCATCACCGAGGCGGATTGCCCTCGCGAACGGAATACTGAAGGATATCCTGGCCGGCCTGCAGCTGTCTGAGGCGATGGGGCGGAGGCCAGAGGTTTTCCCGCCTGACTACATTGCAATCCTGGCAGGCGGAGAGGCCGGAGGACAGACGGCACAGGCGCTCATGCTGATCGCAGAAATGCTGGCTCGGCGGGTTGAGATCAGAAACAAAATCCGCGGATCTCTGGTCTATCCTGCAATTCTGTTGCTGATGTCGCTGATGTCGATTGCCGTGATCGTCTTCGTGCTCATTCCGAATCTCACGCCGATTTTCTCTGACTCAGGTCTGCCCCTGCCCGGCATTCTGGCAGTCCTTGCCGATCTGCCGGATAGTTGGGCCCGGCTTCTGCTTTGGTGCGTACTGGCGGCGATCGCTGGTTGGATCGCCTGTCGCAGAATAGTCAGTGACGAACAGACGATGAAGAGGCTCGATCATCTCAAATGTCGCCTCCCTGTCGTTGGATCTCTCATCCAGCGACGTGAGGCGAGCCAGTTCGCTCGCTCGGCCGGCAGCCTCGTGGAAGCCCGGGTACCACTCATGGCCGCGCTGCAAACGGCACGCTCATTGGTGAACAATCGATATCTGAGCGCCCGTTACAGCGAGGCAATCAGTCAGGTGCCCGAGGGCAAGGCGCTGAGTCAGGTGCTCGGTGGATCGGGGTTGATTCCTCCAGCAATGATACGCCTTATCGCAGTGGGCGAGGAGACCGGCCAGCTTGCAAAAATGCTCGTCCGCGTCGCTTCCAGCCTGGAAAGTGAAGTTCAGGGCAAGATCGAGCAACTTGTCGGGCTTCTGACTCCGCTACTTACCGTCGGGATCGGGGGACTGGTGGGAGCCCTGATCCTGCAGGTGATGAGCGCAGTTCTGTCCATCAACAATCTGGCGTATCAATGAGGAGGATCGCTTCAGCTTCTGGCGGTTTCTCGCTGATAGAGACACTCGTTGTGCTTTCGATCATAGCGCTTGTCTCGGCCTCTGTCATGGCAGCGAAGCCAAGAACAGCGGCTGCGCGGATTAACGCCGAAGCTCGCTCGATTGCAGCGACTCTCCAGCTGGCCCGCAGCAGGGCCCGGGCTCGAAACGCTGAAATTGTCGTTGGCGTCGATACGCAGAACGGCCGCTTCGGAGCCATCGACGCGATGCGCCAGTTGCCTGCGGGTATGGAGCTGGCCCTGACCGTCGCGGTGACTGAACGACATGGTGCAGTCGGGGGCGTGCGGTTCTATCCAGATGGCCGTTCCAGCGGTGGAGAGATCCTGCTCACTTATCGGGGGCGGACGGAGCGCGTCGTTGTCAACTGGTTCACCGGCGACTCGAGAATCGAGTGATGTCCGCTCGCACTTCTACATACAGTTTGCCCGCTCATGGCAGGCGCCTCGCACCCCAAAGCGGCTTCACGCTGATAGAAGTGCTGATCGCCTTCGTTGTGCTTGCCGTTGGCCTCGGCACTCTGGTGGTTGGAATCACGACGGCTTTGCGGGCTGATGCCAAAGTGCATAACAAGCAGGCCCTTGATCAGATCGCTGAATCCAGGCTTGAGATGGTTGGCCGCGCCGCCCCGTTCAAGAGCGGTCGTCGCGAGGGGCGGATCGGGCGATACCGCTGGCGCGAGATCGTGACGCCCGTTCAGCCCGGTAAACTCCGAACGCCGGATGGAGCCGCTCCAGCGGAAACCCTGTTGACGATGTTATGGGTTGAGATTGTCGTCCAGGATGAGGCAGGAGCAGAAGCCAGGCTGGCCGCTCTCAAGCTTGCCCCAGGACAGCAGCAATGACCCGACTTCGGCCTAAGAGGCTTCGCAGATCGTGTCAGCACGAGTCCCAGCGCGGGCTTACCTTGATCGAGCTTCTGGTGTCGCTGGCGATCCTGACGATCCTCTCGGGCTTTATCGTCGGAGGATTGTCTATGGCTATTCGTGCCTTTGATGCCGACCGACGCAATAGTATCGAAGCGGCGACCAATGCGGCGCGAGAGAGCCTCCGCAGCCTGATCGCTTCGGCCACGCCTGCACCCGGTGCGAAGCAGGCCGGCAGCTTTCTGTTTGATGGACAACAAGAAGAATTGCGCCTCGTGGTTCTGAGTGAGGGGCGCACCTTGCAAGGGGGCTTGCAGGACGTCCGCATTCGTCGCCGTAACGATGAACTGATAGTCGAGGTATTCGGATTGTTGAAAGAAAGCGAGGCTCGCAAGTCGCCGGTTTCCTCGACGACGATCGTCAGGGGCCTGCGCGACATACGTTTTCGCTATTTCGGGGTCGCTGGCAGGGAAGGCGATGCAGTGTGGCGCGACGACTGGATCAAGGCCGCGCGGTTGCCTGCGCTGGTCGAAATAAGCATGAATTTCAGGGACACGGGACGCAACGGTCCCGCCATGATCGTGGCGCTTCGCAACGAAGGGATGCCGGGCGGCTCGTGACCCACGCCCGCGTTACGCCTCGTAAACAATTGGTAAATATACTCGACAGATCGATGTTCGGACTTGCAGGGAAATCAGGCCGATGACCGACGTCTCGGTGAGCAGATTGCAGACCCCGCGTGCGCTTGCGGAGGGGTGGCGGCAATTCACCCATTGGTGGATGGATGAGTTGCGTGAGTGCATGCCAGCCGCCTGGCGTCACGCGTTGCAGGCTCGAAGTGAAAGGCGACTATTCGTCTGGACGGAGGACGATACCGTCGTGTGTCACCTGGTGGCTCCGCCTGGCGTTCGGGAATGCCGCTTCCAGGCAAGTCGTCTGAATCGCCTGCAGCTGGATGAGTGGATCAAGGAATGTGGATGCGCCGGCGATGCCGTACAGGTCGGTGTCGTACTGCAGTCCGATCTTTTCTTCCAGCGCGAGTTCAGGCTGCCTCGATCAGAGCTCGACGCGCTGAAACGGATTCTCGCGCAAGAAGTCGTTCACCGCACGCCGTTTCAGCTTACCGAGATCTGGCATGGTGTGACGCCGGACAAGCCTTCGAATGACGGCGTGGCGGGCTTTCGCCACTGGATCATTCCGAGGGATCGGGCCGGGTCCGAGATTGCCCGGCTGGGTTTTCAGGTATCCGAGATCGACTTCATTGCGGTCAAGCCGGCGACTGATACTCCAATCGCCGTTGTGACCCTCGGAGAAAGCCGGCAGGAGGATCCAGCCTGGGTGTTGCGAGCGACCCGCATCCTTGCGCTCGCTCTGCTGGTTATGACGATGACCGGTATGCTCGCATTCGAGTGGTGGCAGTCAAGGCGAGCGGCGGGGCTCGAGGAAGAACTTTACCAAGCAAAGCAGGGCGTACAACTTGGGCAACAGGGTGCAGGATCGCCTGCGCAACTTGTGGCGCTCAAAGCTGTGCCGGGCAGCCTCGCGGCCTGGGACGAACTGTCTCGTGTCATTCCGGACCATACATTCCTGACGGAAGTCCGGGTTGCCGGGGGCACCATCACGTTATCTGGTGTGTCGTCTGATGCTGCCCGACTGGTGCGGATTCTGGACGGTTCCCGGCTTTTCACGGGAGCAACTCTGGTCGGGCCGATCACGCCGGATGCCAACGAGCAGCGGGACCGGTTTCGCATGAGCCTGAAGCTCCGGAAGGGTGCGGGCCGGATTGCGATGCCGGCGGAGAGGCCACAATCATGACTGGCGCACTACTCCGGCGGCGGCTGATTTTCTTCGGCATGAACTGTGCGATCGTATCGGCTGTATTCTTTGCGATTATGGGCCCAATCGCCTCTCATTTCGCCGAGCGAAACGATGACATCTTGGATAGCGCAGCGCAGCTCGCACAGATCCGGCATGTCGCAGATGAGGCGTCCAGGATCGCCAAGTCCTCTCCATCGGATACTGACCCGTATCTGCCGGGAGCCGAGGAGCGTGTCGCGAGTGCAGACCTTCAGGCCAATCTGCAGGCCGTGGCCGGCGCGAAGGGTTTGGCGGTGCAGGCTGTCCGCGGCCTGGCGGGGCGTCGGGCGGGACAGTGGCGAGCAGTTGCGGTCGGGCTGGAAGTCGAGGGCGCGGCTGCGGCCGTGCGGGAGCTTATTGCCGCGATCGAGACGCAGACGCCGTTCCTGTTTGTCACAGACCTGTCGCTACGAACGCTCGCCGACGGAGACGATATGCGTATGCGCGCAAGCCTGACGGTTGAAGGAGCACTGCGTAGCTCGCCTGCTTCGACCGCCGGACCGCTGTTGACCGAGAACCGGCACGAGAGCGATGCCAAGGCAGCCAACAAATGACCGAGCTGGTTTCCCAAAACACTCGGTGGCAACATTGGCAATCAGCCCTGAGGTCCCGTCTTGAACTGGCGTCCGCGGGTGTTCGCCGGCGTCTGCCGGGTCAAATCCCCAGCCGCCGCGAGCTGAAGTCTTTGGCGCCTCTCAGGCGAGGATTGCTGGTCGGCCTTTCCGTGCTGACAGGGCTCGCTGCCGTTGGGCCGATCCTGGCCATCGTGTCGTTGGAGCTGGCGATCGCCAACCAGTCGGCGTCAGGCGGTGGTAACCGAGCATCGGCGGGTCGGGAGAGCCGGAGTGGCGGAACCTACGAGAACATCCTGCAGCGTCCGCTCTTTTCCAGGAGCCGCCAGCTTCTGGCTGTGGCCGCGCCTCCTGCCGTTGTCCCATCGACATCGACGCGAGCGATGCTCGACCCCAGCGTCGCGCTCAGAGGTGTCTTCATCAACGGCGAGCAAGCCAAGGCGTTTCTGACCTTTTCGGAGAACCCGGTGGGGTTCTGGATCGCATTGAATGAGCAATGGTTGGGCTGGCGGCTCTCCGAAATCAGGCCGAACCAGATTGTGCTCGAGGCTGATGGTGAACGGCAGACCTTGCAGCTGACTGTCCTGGCGAAATGATCGCAGCGCTGCGCAAAACAGCGACGCGGACCGGACACTACCTGGCGCGTGCTCTGGCTTGCCGCGAGCCCTATCGAGACCAGGTAATTGTCGCTTGGCTCCTTGTTGCTGGATTAATCGGGATTCTCACGTCCGGGTCGGCCAATCAGACGTGGGCCATTTATCTGTTGCTGAGCGTGATGCTCGGATCACTTTTGGCAGCTATCTGCGCCATCGACGCCCGTTTTGGCATCATCCCGGATAGACTTGTCGGAGCGCTGGCTGTCTGCGGCTTCGCGGCAGTGTGGCTCCTGGATCTGGGCGAGATAATGTACCGGCTTGCGGAAGTCGTGATCGTGCTGATCGCGATCACGGCTTTCCGCTCGATCTATCGTTGGGTCCGTGGCTACGACGGGTTTGGCTTTGGCGACGTCAAATTTCTCGCTGCCGCTACATTATGGATCGGCTTTGGTTCGCTGCCGGCCCTGCTTTTGATCGCTGTCGTCTCGGCGCTTGCCAGCGCGTTTTTGCTCAGGTCTGCGCGATACGAAGTCGAGGGGCGGCATGCCATTCCGTTTGGCCCCCATCTCGCCGTTGGGCTGTGGCTGGCGTGGGTATTCGATCCGATGGCAACCCTTCCTGGATAAACAAGCAAGCGGCGCCGGGCCTCTAGCCCGAAGGCTTGTTGGCAGATCGAACGAACTGAATCGTCGCGACGACGGCAATGCCGATGCAGCCGGCTACGATCTTCTCGGACGCGTCCATCAGGGTGCCGTGCCGATCGGGAGTTAGTGTTTGAAGCAGTTCAAAAACCACAGCGATGCCGGCTACGATCGAGCATGTCACAAGCGGACGCCGTGGGTAAGCCAGTGCGAACAGGATGCCTAGCATCGAGAAGGCAATCACGTGCTCCAGGTGCGCCCACGTCGCCATGTTCGCCCCGAACAAGAACGGCTTTATTTTTCCGTAGACGACATAGATGAATTGGACCTTGGTCAGCGTCGCATAGCCAATCAGGGACACCATTCCCCAGGCAGCAATTGCAAGCGTCGTCGTGACGATCGATCTGTTCATGCTCCTTTTATGCAGGGCAAAGGGCCAAACGTCGATAACTTTTAGCGATGAGTGCCTCTGGCAGCGCGGCACCTTGCATTGGTCAGTGCATCTTAACAATCGTCTCGCTGGAAGCTTAACCACATCTCAGGCGAGAAGTACTTGCCTGGCCCATGACCAGGATAGACTGATCACCGTCGCGCTTTTAGTGGTGGCCGAACAGAGGGAGGAGATCCATGAAAGCCAGGACGTTCACACTAACCACCGTTGCAGTATTGGCCACGTTCGCGCCTTCCATGGTCGAAGCGAACGACAGGGCGGGACCTTATCGCAAGCTTCATTGGCGCAACGCGTACGGTTACGATGCCCGCCTTTCCAGGATTGTACCTCCTGTTGTGACGGTCGTGACACCAGATCTCTCCCACCCTGTCGGACGTTACGCCAACAACAGGCTGGACGACGGCTACGACTATCCCTTCGGATACGGCGAATACGCGGTTTATGGTAAGTGGGCGCGAGACGCCTATGGACGACCCGACGTGGTCCGGTGTCGTCTGGTCTGGTTTGACGGGCCGCGATTGCGTACTCTCAACCGCTGCGATTGATCGGGTCGAGAGCTGACGGATTGGTTTGCGGCGTTAGCCGGCGGGCGTGAGCTCGCAACGAGCATCGATCAAGATTCGGCGTGAATGAAGATCACTTCCCGTTGCCATGCATTCGTTTGAGCTCACTCCGCTTGGGCCTCTTGGTTGCCAGGGTAGAGCTTTCCTTCCGTACGGCCTTGCGAAGCGCGAGAACCTCTGCATAGCGCAGGCATAGAGACTTCTCGACCGGGTCGAGCACAATGCTCTTGGATATGTTGATGCGCTGCAAGTCGATTACTCCCGCAACCATTCAGGTTGGCTTCTGACCTTACGAGCTATGGTGCGGATTATAGGCTGGCCTGATCGCGCGACAAACAGAGTCGCCGGTTAAGCTTGATGGCCGATCTGGCACATCTACCAGTGCCGTTAACTCGCCGAAAAGCTTAACGCCTGCCTTGCGCGGAGCCTGGCATTTTCACCGGGTTACTACGCCCGTATTCAGGCTGGCTCGAAGTTACCGGTTCTATTAACCCGATGAACACGGGACGCGATGAGGATACCCCGAAATACGAGCGTATCTGTTTGGGGGCATCATGACCGTCGACACGCGTAAATCTTCAGCGCCACGTCGCTTCAAAAATCTTCGTCATGCCAAGCCGCGATCGGCGGCGGCCGGCTATACGTTGCTGGAGTTGCTCGTTGTGATGGGCATTCTCGCGGCTTTGACTGCCATGGCGACACCGCAAGTCATGGGGTATTTCGGGAAAGCAAAGACGCAATCCGCTCAGCTTCAGATCGAGAACATCAACACGGCTCTCGAGATGTACTATGTGGAGAATGGTTCATATCCGAGCCCGGGCGCGGGACTCCGGGCGCTGGTTGAAGCGACTCCGGAAGCTCCTCGCTGGAATGGCCCCTATTTGAAGAACGCCAGAACCTTGCAGGATCCGTGGGGACGGCCCTATCAGTATTCCGTCACTGAGCAGGGCGATTACAATGTCTACTCGCTCGGGCCGACCGGAAAGGGAACCAAGAAGGCGGGTCCAACGGTGAGCACGAATCGCGCTTGGGCAGACAACGGGTGAGACGGCTGATGTCCCTTCATCTTCCGAAGGGGTGTCGGGTGTGGCAAGTCTGAAGAAGCTGGCATTCGATGTAGCGACGTAGGTCGCGAGCTTCGGGAAACAGTCGATCGGGACGCAGCCGTTAAACTCCGTGCTTGATGCACGGGATAGTTCATTTCCGTTTTGCACTCTAGCCTATGCGCCTCCAAGCCAAAAACCCGGCCCTAAGGTCTCGTTCAGAACTTTCGAGACGCAGGCTGCGGCGAGCGACGGGAATGTGTCTGACGAAAAACGTGCTCGCGCGTTCGGCTGAGAGGGTTTTGTGCGATGCTAAGGGGAGACGAAAAGTACTTTCCCGGAAGGCATTACGTTGCACTTCCGTTCAGCATCACGCACCTGATCGTCTACCCGTACTAGGCTATCCTCCGTGCATCGGATTTCGAGCCGGGGTACCGCCCGGCAAGCCACCTTAAGCTTTCGAATTGGAGCGGGCCCGCCTGTTTGACAGGTGCCACGTGACCGCGCCGCGGAGCTTTGATCGATCCGCTCGCGCTTGTTCTGCTTCGACTTCTTCCCTCAGCTTGAGTACTTCCTGGTGAATGCGGCCAAGAGCTTCGGATGGCGGCTGGCTGTCTGAAGTCCTGGTTTGCTTTTTGCCCATGGCAGTGCAATAGCGCAGCTCGCGGAACAAACAACACAACTCGGTTTTTAACCTAACCGGTCAACCTTACCGCGTGATGCCCCTTCGTCTGACGAGGCTTTGTCAGCAAGCCCACCGACGCGCTAGCTGGTGCCGCTAAGTCCGGGAGTTCTGTCGGTGCTGCCTGGATGGCAATTCGATGCGGTCGCTTCAACGGAGTGCCACAATATGTCGAGGAGCGTGAGCTTCCTGGCTGGTGGATCAGAGCATGCGCATCGCTCCGTCCTTTTGTGTCTGCTGGATAGCCATGCACCTTGTTTACGTCGGACCTGAAATCTCCATAAGAGCCGAAGCCTCCAGGCAAACTATAAAAGTTGAACAGCAGTTTCAACGCAGTTGAAGCAGGTCTGGATTAAGATGGATAGGCTTGGAAACGGAGATACCGCGATGAATTATCCGCCTGATCATGGTCTGCCACTCGTTCAGTTGAAGGAGCGCCGTCGAGAGCTTGTTGTGGCGCTACGAAACCGCGTGGGTGAGATCGACGACGACGAAATGAGGCAGATCGCGGTCCTTCAACAGGCAATCTCTGCCTTCGAAGATGTGATCGCCGACCTGGATTGCGAGCAGAGCGAGGCTGTCTGGGACAGTGCCGATCGGTCCGTTCGCTCACTCCCTGCATTCGGACGACGCAGCATCGTTCATTCGCCAGCATAAAAACCGATGGCGCAAGCGCTTTCAGGGGCCACCTGCCGCATGATGATGTGATCTGCGAATTGCGGGTTAGTTTTATCGTTAAGCCCGGAAATGGGCATGGTGCGTATTGTTATCACGAGGCGATGCGGCGGCTCGAGGTCTTCACCGGAGGCGGCGGCCGACAGAAGTGGGGCGGACACAAAACTCGCATTGGGCCTGAACTCCGATTTCGATCCCGCCAGTTTCGAAATAGAATAATCTGATTGAGCTTTTCGACCGGAGCGATCCCGAACAAAACCGTAGTAACCCTTGTAGCGCCTTCGGAAAGCCGGCCGCTCATGCTACCGATCTGGTTGCAGGTTCGATTCTGGCCGTGTCTCCTACCGCGGTGTAGGCGGCGGCCGGTGGACGCGTTCGGCTGCAAGAGCCGGGTGATCGGTGGCGGTGATACGGTTTACCGGCTTGGTGGAGTGCAGTTTCGTCCGATGCTGCGACGGGAAGGTCATTAGGCGAGCAACTTCGTTGTCGGCCTCGTCGAGGAAGCTGGCAAGCTTTGGCAGCTTGGGGTGGAGTTGATGGGCGACTTAGCTCTATTGCGAAATTGCGGCTTTATTGTCGTCCTGGCTGCCCTGCACTAGGTCGTCGACCCAGCGGGTAGAACGCCCTGCACATACGGAGGCGGAGAAGTAGAGGAGCCCTTGCGCAGCCGGGGATGCGCAGCTTAACCGCCCGGGTCTCTCAGATCCGGTCGCGGTGACCGTTGCGCTGGCCAGGGCGTTCGGGTTCTTCTCGCCGTAGGTCTTCCCGTCTGGCCCCACTTCCGGTTCCATCGGACCCTGGGCGGCAGCCGATCACTCGCGCAGCAGATCGGTGTCGGGGGCCTTCTCTCGCAGCGTGGCCAGGTTCTGTCGTCGGCGAAGGGGAATAGTAGGGAAATATCCCCTTGCACCGCGCATTCTTTCCGGGTGTCGCTCCGGCGAGCCCCCGCCTGTGAGTCGAAAAGGCACCGCTCGCAGTGCCTACCTCATGCCGCGGAACGGGAGTGCACAATCCTCCACGCGGATGAGCGTTTCGGCCGTTCACCGTGCCGCTTGCGACACGGTCCGGCTGAGGCGGACTGCCTGTGCGCGCACAGGATATCCGCATTCCGGATCCCGCGAGATCGTCAACGGATCGATTTCCGAGAACCATTGCTGGATGGACCTTCGCGCAGGCCGGCCGGGTCTCTTGCCCCGAGCCTGCCGCCTGACCTCGCCGGCCACCCACTCGAAGAAATGTGCTGCGGTCTCGCAGCCGGCGGCAGACGAGCCGCTGACAATCTCGGCGAATGTCTCGAGCATGATGTGTGCGACCACTCCCGGGGCGAAGTCGGAAGCGACCTCCGTTAGCCGTTCCAACTGAGCGGAATTAATGGCATGCGCGCTCGCGAGCAGCTTGCCAATGAAAACGCCATGGCCGTTCCGCCAGTCGCGCCAGAGGGCGTCGTCGTAGGCGCTCGCGAAGCAATCCCGGGGCAACCGATCGACGTGAATTTGATCCGCTTTGATGGCCTCGGACAAACGCCGGAGCATCCTCTCGATGTCGGCCACCTCCAACAATTGCTTCCTCATCTTCTTTCCTCTTTGTAAAGCGACGATGGCGACCGCCGCTTGCAAGGCCGGAGGCCTCGCTTCTCGTGCCAAAGCTACCCATCCCGAGGGAAAGCCTCAAACGAGTTTGGGAAGCTAAGGTGAGTTAGCTGCTCCATTTCTGCTTCTCCACAGATCTATTTGCGATGTCGCTTTGGAAGCGAACGCGGAGGCAAAGCAGGGTGTCGATCATGGCCTTGGAGCATCGTTAACGTGCCCCTAAATAAGCGTTGTTAAGGCGGGCATGCTCGTGCTCCGGGCCCGAGCTTCTTCATCGCCGAAGGCACCTCCAGACGCACGGCCAGAACGCCCAAAGCGTCGAAAGCAGCCTCGCCGTCTCGCGCCAAGAGCATCGAAATCTCCGTTTCGAAGTGGCGGACGGCATCCATAAGTTGTGCGAAGCGATACTCCATGATCTCGGCATTTGGTGGTTCTGAGATCCAGCTTCATCTGCCTCCGGCTGTGCCTCAGTGCGATCGGCGCGTCAGATCGACTATTGGATCCGCGCAATGAAAGCTGGTCGAAGGCGGTCACATGGATGTGGAGAGGTGGATTTCTGTTTATGGCATAGCGTTACGAGTTCAATGATGGCAGCAGCAATAGGACGGTCGCGAGCCGATTATGCTAAAGATGACCGGGCATTCATCTTGGATGCTCCAAAGCTGACGGAGCCGTCGCAGAGGGCTGAATCTCGCTGAGGTCACAAACAAAGAGACCCTGAGGTCCTGGGAGGCGACGAACGGGTCTTTCCGCCGACGGGACGCTTTTCGGCTTGGCGCGGCCGCCGTGAACGTTTTTACACGTAGGCCCGCTCACGTGAACGATCCTGCACCGCCGTGAACGATTCTACACGGTGAGCGGCCATAAGCGATTTTACACCGCGCCCCTCGCCATAAGCGAATTTCCACCGCCGTAAACGAAATTACACCCGGGGCTTCACGCGCCGGCAGCGCAGCAATTCGGTCGACGCCTTGGCGTAGACCACTGCCAGCTCCTGCTCGAGGGCAACCGTTCAGCACCAACAGCGCCCGCACCGCCGCGACAGGATCGCCGCCGCAGGCCTCGATGGCCTGGCCGACGGCGGCCTCCAGCTCGGCAGCTTCGTCGACGGCGGGTTGCTGCTCGGCGGATATGCGACCCGACCGGTCGCCGTCCGCATCTTATGGGACGGAAGCGGACAAACCCACCTCCGAGCCATTTTTAGGAGACGCGTTCGGCATTGCCGATGGGTGGGTCTTGTTCTTTATTCGTGCTAGGGTCAATTGGAGTGCGTATGGCCGCACGACGTTGTGCAGACTGGCGTTTCCCGACACCGAAACAGGCGCGCCGAGGAGACCGCCGCCTGGCCGAGGCGCAGCGCCGCCGCGCCGGCGTCACCGACGAGGACGCGTGTTGGGCGGCGGTGCTGGCAGATCCTAGGGCGGAGACCCGCCGGCCGCGCGCCGATCGCACGCTCGCCGATATCAGGTCGACTGAGCTTGCGGGTTGAATGCTTGAAATGCTTCCGGACGGTGACGCTGACGCACGTGGAGGCGCTCCAGCGCTACGACCCCGCTCACTCTGGAAGGAGATCGCCCTTAGGCTCCTCGCCGACGGCTGCATGCACCGCACGGGGCGTCACGAGGAGGACGGGTGCTGGCCTGATCTCAGGTGATCGGTTTTGAGTGTTGGCGATTGCCAACCTTTGCTTCGCCGAGGCCGATCTCGCTCCAAATATCGCCGAGCGGCAACACGCGTTATGTAAAGGGAACGCGAATTAGCTTCCTTTCAGAGTGATGCCGCCGGCGCTCATCCCTATCGCAGGGTGCGTGAGGATCCATACAAGGCTTAACATAGCGTGCGATAGCCGAGAAGACGACCTTAGCTTCCCATGGGATCACTCGCTCAGCCACCGCATGCCGTCTTCACACAGCCAAGCGCAGCCCGGCGTCGATCCAGAGGATCACGTCGGTCCTGGTAATGCCCTCGCGGCTCTCTGGCACGCCAATGATGACTGCTTCCGGGCGCGAGAACGATGGGGCGAAGCTCCACTTGTGGATCCGGCGCTGACGGATCCGCATGTCGATCTCGTCGCTGCGCGGCTGCCACGGTCTGCAGGCGCTCCAGCAGCCGCACAACGTGTTCATCGATGCGCGGCGCGGTCGCGAGCAATTTCTCGAGTTCACATCGGCGCGACCCAGCTTCGGCGCCTGCGCCTGCGCCTGCGTCGGCATCCGCGACCGCCCGGCCACCGCCAGGCGGCGCCTGTAGGCGCGCTGCGCGGCTTCGCCGGCGAGGATGCCGAGCACGATGCGCCCGGCGGCGATCAAGTATGCGCTCATTTTCTCACTCCTCGTCAGTGACGATGCCGTCGATCGGGATCTCCTCGCCGGCGTGCTTGCCGAGCACCCACAGCCGCCGCGGCGTCCGGATCCAGCGGCGGTGCCTATCGAACCAGGTGACGGCGCCGCTGCGTCCGATATCGCCGTCGTTGAACTCGGGGTGCCTAGTCACCACGCCTTCGACGATGAGCACGAATTCCTTGCCGCGTGGGCGCACGAGGACCGACCACTCGTCGAGGCGAGGCGCGCGCATCAGCTCGAGCGGCGACGGCTCCTCGCCGCAGGCGTAGGACTCGATGTCCCGTGCGAGATCCTGTTTTGCTCCCTGCATGTCAGTGCCTCATCGCGCACGTGTCGCGGGCCTCGAGCGTGCCTTCGACGATCGACTTCAAGGCCCTCATCGAGAACTTGCGCCGTCGCCAGACCTTGCCGATGTTCGAGAGCTCGTCGGGACCGAGCGGCGGCTCGCCGATGCGGGCCTCGTCGTCCCGCGCGATCTCTGCCATGACGTTCGCAGCGAGGAGCGGCAAATGTTGAAGGCTCGGTGAAGGCATTCGGATCAGCCTGAATCGGTCGCGCAGCATTCCGGGCAACAGGGCCGCATCGTTGGCTGTAGACATGAAGCTCACCATGCTGAGATCAACCTCAGCATCAAGGCTCTGATCACGGTAGTTTTTCGCCGAAAATCGGTCGGTCAGGGAGAGCAGGGCGTGGGCTAGAAATCCGTTCTGGCTCTCCTTGCATTTGTCGATCTCGTCGATCAGCACGACAGGATTGGCCGTCATCGAGGCGAGAACTGCGCGCACCGGTACAGACGGCGTCGTGTTGCTCCAGCCCTTGGATGTTCCCGAGAATTGGCCATCAGCGACCGCCCCGTCGAAGCGGTATAGGTGCAAAGGTCGCTCGGAGACGAGCTCCGAGAGCCGGTTCAACAGCTTGGTCTTCCCCGAGCCGCTGGCGCCGACCAGACAAATCGATTTCGTCCGGAACGGCTGGTCATCCCGCAGATCCCGCAGCAGCATGTCGATCGCCTGGACAGCGTGCGGAAACTCGCGATGGAGGGCGCGCCGGATCGCCTGCACGTCGCGCACGATGACCAGCGGCAGGGCCGCGTCGATGAGGGGCCTGTACGCCGTCTGATAGTTGTTCAGAGGCGTCGACTTGGCCTTCGGCATCACCACCAGCGTCGGGCCAGGATCGACGCGTTGCTGCACCGTCGGCGTTCGGTCATATCGATCGAACACTGCATCGACGTGGACGTCCGGCCAGCACTCCGCTTCCGGATCAGCGAGCCGGAACATCGACGCCTTCGCGGTGATGAAGTCACCGTCGGCGGCCCGCCACCACGTCCTCAGGCGGCGGCGCACAACCTCGTCGTCATCATCCTCGAGTTCGGTGTTGTCGAGGAGGTACTGCAGCGGCGGCAACACGGGCCAGAACGAGGCGGGCCGACGCGGGTCACACGTCAGCATGCTCCAGGCCAGCGCCAGCCCGCCCGTCGCGGGCTTGCCCACCGCGTACAGCGCCTCGACGGCTGCGCGGACCTCCCGCTGCAGCGCCTTGCGGTCGTGGGCGTGCTCGAGCATCGCCTGCAGCAGCGCGCTGTCGAGCACGCCTTCGCAACTGTGATGCAGCGCGCCGAATGCGTCGTCCCACCTTCCGTGGGTCAGCAGCTGCAGGGCGGGGTGGGTGTTCGGAGGCTTCATCGGCAGTCCTCCTCGCGCTGCGCCGGCGCGCTCTCGGCCCGGTCCTCCTCGATCAGGCGCAGGAGTTCGGCGAGGTCGGCGGCGGGCGTAGACGAATCCTTCGTATTCATGCTCTATACCCTTGGCCATCGTGCTTCGTACGGATGCCATTGTATGCACACAGACTGTACATTTTCAAGGATTCGCTGGGAACATGGTGAAGGACTCGAAAACGCCGAAACCGAAACGCGACCGGAAAAAGCCGACCCGCAAGAAGTCGGAGGCCGCCGATAGCATCAGGTCCGACCGCCTGATGATGCGGATGCACGAGGACCTGGTGCTTCTGCTGGACGCGCGGTCGAAAGAGGCCGGCGAGAGCCGGTCGCGCTACATCGAGAAATTGCTGCTCGCTTTTCTGAGGCTCGACCCGCGAAACCCGAAAATGGATCCTTGGGGGAGGATCGATGCCGAGGCGCCACCGCCGCTCCAGAAGTCAGACGCCATCCGTTTCGGCGAGCGCTGGGCCCGCTGGGTGGACATGAACGAGCGATTGCTCGGGTTCCGGGTGCCGCAGGAATGGCTTGATGACGAGCGCGGCTACAATCTATGGGCCGAGCGGGCGGTGCCCGAGCCAGACGAGAAGTAGGGCTGACAATTCGACTCTCGGAATATCAAAGATTCGAATTGTCGCCGAGAAAGCCAACAACGACGGGCCTTCCCGCCACCCAACGGTGGCAACTTCGCCGATGCGACCGCGTCCGGTCGCATCGTCTGGCGCCTTAGCTTCCCATCCAATGATGGCAACTATTACGCTAACTGGCTGACTTTCCTCATCTATTTGGAGGCGTCCGCGTTGACATTCTGCCGGAGCGGCCCGTAGGATTCGCATCCACCACCTGCGGACCTCGATGCGCCACACGCCGACAGCCATGACCGACGCCGCCGCGACACCCGTGCGCGTGCTCACGCCGTGCATCCACGCGCAACTGGAAGACCTCCCGGATCGAGAGCAGCAGTTCTACCTGGACGCCCGCCAGCAGGTCCGGCGGCTGGAGAAGGATCGAAATAAGGCCGCGGCTCGCCGGGTGCGTGATGACCTCGCCATCGAATCGTTGGCGGACGCGATGGTTGACCTCGGCGATTTCGATCCCGCGGTTTTCCTCGATCTACGGATCGCCGATATCGCGGCCGCTGCCGAGGTCAAGGTCGGCCAGGCCGCGCGCCTTCGCCGCGACGCCTACTGGCTCGCCCGCGACAATCTCGAAGCCCAGCGGCTGCGTGGGCTCAACCAGCGGACGCCGGCCGAGGAGATCGAGCTCGCCCGGCGCAATTCCGAAAGCACCTACGAGCGTGACCTGCGCATCGCGACCGACGCCCTCACGTCCGGTCTCGTCAAGACCAAGCACCTCAAGCCGGCGGAGAGGCCCTACAGCCCGCGGCAGGCGACAATCATTCGGGAGCACTGCAGGCGGGAGGAGTACCTGCGCCGTATGGCAGACGAGCCGCGCGCTCAGTCCCACGTCGTCACCAGCCGCTGCGACGCTGACGGCGTTGTCATCACCCGCCACCAGAGCGCCAGCGACCGTTTCGACAAGCACGGCCGCGGCTACCTCGGCGAGGCCGGATACGTAGGCGGCTCGTCAACGCAGGAGAACGGCGGCACGTGCTGGCAGGGCGCGTTCGTCGAGAAGGGCAAGCGCTCGGCGACGAGCGTCATGACCCAGCGCTACCTGGCCGCGACGCATAAGGGCCCGGGCAAGCGCCGCAAGGGGATCACAAACAAGAAGGTTCTCCAGCGCATCCAGTATCTGGATGGCATCGGCAAGACGCCGAAGGAGATCGCCGTCGAAATCGGCGAGAGCGTCAGCCGCATCAAGGGCGCGCTTCACGCGCTACAGAACGACACCCGGCACTGGACCGGCGACAACAACGACCGGCGTCACGTGCACCTGAAGAAGTGGGCCAGTCTGGACCAGATCCACGGCAACACCCGCACCGATTGCCGCGAAATCATCCGCGGCGACAAGGACCGAATCTTCGAGTCGGTGCAGGAATTCCATGATTACCTGAACAGCTTGTTGGTGCCCCCGCAGCAGTACACATACGTCTGGGACGACCGGTATCCTGAGCGCGTGACCAGGCCCCACCTCCTGTGGTGGTTACCGGCGGGCAAAGGCGTCTGGTACGACGATCCGACAAGCATGTCGATGTTCGAAGGCGCCGCCGCCGCGCTGACGATCATGGCTGGATGCGATATCGGCGGCTTGGCGAACGTCGGCGACGTCAAGCAGCCCACTTCGCCGCGCGTGGTCGCCCGGGATTGGCAGACCGAGAAGCTGCCGACGCTCTCCGAGCTCTGCAGGATTCTGAATGTCGACCTGAAGCAGAACCTGGTCGTCACCATGCGCCAGCAGAGCGTCGCCCAGATGGTCGCGGCCGGCGTCTCGGAGAGCCAGTCGGGCGCCTTCTATTCGATGGCCGGCAAGCGCGGGTTCGAGCTCTGTCTCCTGTGGGAGGGGATCGGGGAACTTCGCGTCGGCGCTCAGCTTGACCGCCGGGTGCTTGGCGAGCAGATCGCCGACCGTTTGTTGCAAGACCGCATCATGCTCGACGAACTGAGCAAGCTGCGCGCCTCGGCACGCGACGCCGCCGAGAACAGCATCCGCGTAGCCGCAAAGAAGGTGGCCGAGTCCTTCGGCAAAGGGCGCCGGGCTTCGAGCCGCGGTTACGACCTGCGCGCCGCCGAGGCCGAGGTTGCCGAGAAGGTGGCCACGGCGGTCCAGAGCGCCCCAGCCGATCTGGGGTCCGCCGAGCTCAAGAAGAAACTGATCAGCGCCGCTCAGAGCGCCGGCCAGGTCTACTGCAACCGGACGCAGGTCCAGCGCAGCGTGCGGCGGATCGCCGATGCCATTCTTGAGATCTCCAAGTGCGCCGTGCCTGACGAGAAGTCCGTGTGCGAGCTGATCGGAATGGACCCCCGCACCATCCGCAAGCACTGGGACGCGGCGGTCGCGCTGAACGGCGCCAACGCCATCGTGGCGCACATCATGGATGCTCCGACGACCGTTCCGGAGTCCGGAAACCAGGCCAACACCTCCCCTGCGGCACCCGCTGCAAAATGCTCCGGTGTGTGGGGGGTAACTACCTATGGCAGCCCCCAGGCCCAGTCCAGCCAGCCCGCCGATGAGCCCAGCGAGGCCGTTCCGGCGGATGCCGGCGAGGCCCTGACCCTCAGCAGGGTGATCCGGCCGACCATGCTGCCGCTGCTCAACGCCCTCCGGCCGTGGAATCCGGCTCACAGCAGCCAGCAGACCGGCCGAGTCATGCTCGAATTCTGCCGGCCCGGTGCCCAGCTGTATCGTTCGACGCTCGGAATCCGGGAGCAAGCACTCGGTCGGCAGAAGGGGCGTGAGCATGCGGCCAGCCGCGCCGCGGTGGTGGAGCCGGCCTAGCTCCGCCGGTCATCCGGTCGCCGCCTGCAGGCCTTCCGGGCGCCATGCGGCGCGCCGCCGGTCTCGGCCTGCGGAGCCCCGTCAGCCAGCCAGCACCACCGGATTCTTGCGCTTTGCAGCCGGCCCCCGTACCCCTACAGCCGTATCGACCGTGTCTGCACGATGTACAACAGGAGGAGAGGCATGAGGGCCGCAGAGATCGACAGGGTGGTCGCCGCCATCGACGAGACCCGGCGCACCGAGAATTTCCGGAATCCGGACGACCGGCCGGATGCGACGGTTTTCAAGATGAGGGGCCGCGTCCCGCCGGAGGTCATCAGGGCCCAGACGCGCTGCCGTACGGCCGCATGGCGCGTCCGGATGGATCGTCGCAAGGCGCCGGACAGCCGCGAACTCGCGATGAGCCTGCTGTATGCGCTGATCACCACTCGACTGTCCGAGATGACGTGGACCGACAAGGACCTCGTGGCCAGAGCCTTGATGGACCTGCAGGCGCGCGGGTACGACGTGAACGAAGCGAAGGCCACCTTGCGAAGGATCCGGAATCGATACGTTGATCCTGCTGACCGCGCCGGCGAGCCCAGCGAGTCCTGCGCAGCGCCGATCCGCCTCGCCACCGAGCCCGAGGACGACTTGCCGTTCTGACCGACTGTCAACAAATGAGCGGGTTGACGTTGTCCGCCACAAGATTCAGAATCGGGCACCGATGGCCGGTTGACCAGGTTGTTAGGTGAAGTGTGGAGACCTGATTCTGCAAAGAAGCCGGTGAGAGTACCGATGACTAGCGATCCGATTGATCAAGGCTGCGAAAACTTGCGGGATCGGCTTATGAGTCAGCTCCGTCGCCGCATTTCTTGATCATGGGACTATCCAAACTGTCGGAGCGCCATCCTTTCGTGGCCATGGTGTCCTGCAAGGTCTGATCCGAAGGCCGATGGCCAAGAGTACCAGTAGCAAGGAAACAGCATGAGAGGTGTTAGAGCTATCTCGATCGACCCCGCGAAGGAGAGGATAGCTGTCCTCCAGATCAGCCCGGAGACGCGGTTGTTGCGCCGTTTCTTTGGCGTCGCGCCATCGGTCGCGCTTCGACTGACGAAAGGCGACGTGTTGCTCACGGCAGGTCTGGAAGACGGGAAGGCGTTCACGATCGGCGGATCGCGACCGATAATCGGACCCGCTCTAATTGTGGGACCGCGCATCGGACCAGGCGAACGAGGGCAGGCGCGCACAAACTTGGACGACGTGGTCACGATGCTGCGCTGGTTCGGTTGAAGCGCGGTTTGCTTTCGGCCTGCACCTCCTACCAGCACTTAAGCCAGTACGCGCAACGAAGGTGGCTGGCTGGCGATGGAACGCGAACTTGACAAAAAGAAAGCGCAATCGCTCATGGCCGTGACAGTCGGTTTGACCACGCTCGTTGTCAGCTTTGCAATGCTGCTCACAAGGTGAGCCAGAGATCGATCCTGCTCCTCAGCGCCAGGAACGACACTTTAGGCTCGGCAACTTCAAACCGATGCCACGGAGGTGAGCTGCGCGTGCTGATGACGCTCAAGGCCTCGGAGCGAAAGAGGCGGCAGAGATGCTCGGCATCGGCAGGCCGACGGTGCGCTCTCACTTGCTCCGCCTTCACGCCCTCGAGCGCCTTCGCGACCTCCACGTAGGAGTGGCTGATGATCTTTCCATTGCGGCTGTAGAGCGCGACCCGACCACGCCGGATTTCCGCGACCATGTGCGGAAACCATCGAATTTGTCCTCGAAGACCCAATCGGGATCGTCGAACGGCGCATCCGTCAACGTGGCCAGCATGGGCTGCAGGCGATATGGCAGGGTCGATTTTCGGGCGATGGTAGGGTCTTTCTACTCGGCCGGCAGAGGCCGAAACGAGGAGGACGGAAGGCGAATCCGCGCAGTATCACCAGCCGCGACCATCCCGCCGGCCCGTACCACGCCCAACACCCCGGATTTGAACGGAGGGCCCGTTTCCGCCGACGAGAGCACCTGTTGCTTAAGGCCGAGCTGGAAGTCGGTCGATCAGAACGCAAGGCGTCCGGAGGCCGGTCAGTTCTACGATTACGGTGCATCCGAGCTCGATGGGCGACCCGAGCGGCATCCCTGAAGGTGGTGATGTTCTCGCCCAGGTCACCTGCTGCGGCTTCGAAGCCAACTTCAAGAGGATGCTAAGAGCTCGGCCGGAATCATGGGCCTGCCGGAGATTTGGAAGGCGGGGTTGGCGGCGGGTGAGACAGCGGTGCCGGACAAACTCGCCTGCGTGGGCATCGCCATCGACGCCATGGCCTTCCACCAGCACGATCTGCTCCGGGCGGCTTGCCGAAGTGGTGACCGCGATCGGCGGCGACCCCGACCACCGCGCCGTCCAGCAAGAGCGCGTGCCCCGACGGCATCAGGCCGCCCGGGCGTGCGAGCGCCGCTTCTGGCGGAGGTAGCGGGTGATCTCCGGAAGAGCCATCGCGTTCAGGACCCGGTCCGGTGGCACGCCGCCGTTGGGCGCCATTTCGAGCCCCAATGCATGTGGTCAAGCTCGGGAATCGAGTGGGCGTAAGGCCGAACTACGGGTCGTTAACGCTGTGGCGTGTAGGTTTTGGGACCATGAATTACACGGACGGTTCATTCGCCGATGTGAAGTCGATCAGTCAGCAGGCCATGTGTCGGTACTGGGCCCGCACGGCCGGCGATCTGCCATTCCCTTCGTCCGATCAGTTCAGGCCTGAAGCGAGGCTGCACGACCCAAAACAACTCATCATCTGGAGCGTTGAGCGCCGGGGAGACGGGCAGACATTTCGCGCGCTTTACCAGGGTGCGAGCGTTGGAGAGGTCTTCAATTCGAGCTGGGCCGGGAAATCGATGGAAGAGGTTCTTCCACCAGCCTTGAAGGAGTTCGGTCTAGCCGCCGCCGAGCAGTGCGTGACGAGCGGCTGCGCGATCTACAGCGTGTTTTCGACCTACAACAGCGGCGGCCATACGATCGATTGTGAGCGCTTGCTCCTGCCTTTGGGAAGCGATGGCCGTGTCGAGCAATTGGTTGGCTCCCTTCAACTGATCAGCATGGCCGGATCGTTCAACCGGGAGACAGTCATCCGACACTTCGAATGGAAAACCGAGGTATCCTGCGCAATCCGCATCTACGCTTCAGCCGGTCCCCAGCAATCATCACAATCGAAGAGTGAAAAGCGGGAAGCGGCTCGCTCTCAGGCGAGCGCGCTTGAGGAATCGGGCGGAATTGGGCGCGGCTCGTCAGGACGGCTAGAAGCAGCCGCGTGCGGGAAGTCGGCCACGCTCGATCGGGGGCGCGCTGCGCCAGATCAAGAACGACAGGGCCTGGCGCGTCGGGCCTGCCTGGCATCCAGAAAGCCGCCGGGTCGCAACACCAAACTTCGCCCGGATTCATCAGGCCTTCGGCGTCTGGTGTGTGCTCCACGAGTGTCAAAGGGGCGTCGCTGCGGCCACGGCGGTGGTGAACTTGCAGGCTTGCCTCGAATTCGCTTATCCACGTGCGCCGAACCGCATTAACCATAGGTTCAACGGCTTATGGGCTGCTCTGGACTCTCGCTCAAGACTATCCAGATGAACGATGAGGCGGCGCGGTGCCGGCTTATGGAAAAGGCTGTTTTTATGAATGAAACGAAACTGGTTGCAATCTGCAACAGGCGCCGGCATGTCGTGGACGAAATCTTTGGCGTCACCGATCTGATCGAGGCGGCGAAAACTGTGGATCGCAACTGTGGCGCCGACTCACTCCTGCCGCGCTATGAGATTGTGGATTTCGACGCCCTTCGGGAAGACCGCGACGACGGATACTTTTTCTATTCCGTGCCCGCCGATTTCGATATCGAGGATGGCAGCGACCCATCGCATGCTCGGGGTGCCGAGTTCGTCGGGACAGTCAAAGCGTTTTATCAATTATAAGTCTCGCACCGAGCCCCGCCCGGCGCCGCCGCGGAGGTACATCAACGTTTTCACTCTGGCTCAATCCGGCGCAACGACGCTATCGGCCGCTCCTGGCGCCAAGCGGACGTCGGGTTGGGACGTTTGATTTGCCTTCTCCGTCCTTGCTGTGCTCTCAGTCCGCCTATCAAGAAGCATATTGACCTCTCCAAACGAGCGGTCCAGCTGACCCCACATATGGCCGTTGCCCAGCGCCGTATCGTTGATGCGCTCGCTCAAAGCCGTCCTGGTCTTCGACAGGAGCGTGTTGATTGTCGTGAGGATCGCGAGGCGGCCTCACGCCCCTCCCGCCGACGGACTTGCCCGTTCAAAAGCTGAGAGACTGCCGTGATAATCTGCGCTGGAGCGAATGGCTTCCGGGTCAAGACGCTCTTGGGTACGCCTCTGGCGGACCACTCCGCACCGGCGCCTCCTGTTATATAGATCACCGGTGACGAAGCATCGATATCCCTGGTGCGTTTGGCTATCTCCCAACCGTCGATTTCGCCAAGGCATTGATGTCAGCGACCAAAGCGAGAGGATCCTTCAACAGTGAGACTGCAGCGCTGCCGACGGCAACAACTTCGAATCAAAAGCGCACATGCCCTTTGTACAGAAGGGCTTCGGTCAAGCAGGAATGTGTTTGGTCGAACTGAGGTTCAATGCATGGGTTGCGGCAGCGTTACTGCGACACTCGGCAAGCACAGCAATCAGGCCCAAAAAGCTTCGGTGCATGGCTCACCACGCCACGGGCAAGTGTAGTTCGCTTCTGCAGCGCGACGAAACCAACAGGAACGTCGCCGACTGCAGCGGTTGGTGCCAAATCGGGCCCGAGCAACGGCTGACACAGCCAGTTGGACCACTAGTCCGAAGCTGGGGTGACCGCCTCTCCCGCTGACCCCGCGTTCGCCAGCGTCGAAATGAATCATAGAGCTCGAAGAATGGTGGACGGAATGAGCGCATCTGAAAAGTTTGTCCTCGACAAAGCGACCCGGATCGTCGCGACGGCTACCCGAAGCCGCTATGACCAGGTTTCGATCCTGCTGCACTGGTCGACCGCTGGGGGCTTCATCGGCGAGGACGGCAAGACCCGCGGCCGGCCGGTCGGCGTCACGGTCGACACCAAACGCGGCGCCCTGATTGTCGCCGACGATCTGTCGAACACGATCTGGCGCGTGACCGTGGCGACTGGTCAGCAGTCGAATTCGCGCTGAGCTTACGGTGCCCCGCGGGTAGCGGTCAGCACTGCAGCAAACCACCCGGCATGGAATCGTCCTGGTGAAGGCCATTGGATTCCGGATATCGGAGGCGCACTTCGACAAGACGTTCAGCGTGAACGTGCGTGGGACCCTGTTCACGGTGCAGAAGGCTCTGCCGCTCATGGGAGAGGGATCATCGATTGTGCTGAACGCTTCCATCACCGGGATTAAGGGCATTCCGGCATTCAGCGTGTACGCGGCGACAAAGGCGGCAATCAGGTCGTTCGCTCGCGGCTGGAGCGTCGACCTGAGAGACCGCAAGATCCGGGTGAAAGTCGTGAGCCCGGGAACGGTGCCGACCCCGGCCTTCGACGGCTTCGGCATGTCGTACCAACAGATAGACGGATTTCTGAAGGCGCAGAGCGATGCAGCGCCGTCCGGACGGGTCGGGCAGCCTACGAGATCGCCGAAGCCGTCCCGTTTCTGCCATGCGACCAAAGCTCGTTCGTCAACGGTGCCGAGTTGTTCGTCGATGGCAGCCTCGCACAGGTTTGACACCGATTTTGCGGGCACCCGCTGTGGAAGGATTCTCCTGCGAAAAGGCGGCGAAGTCCGCTGGAATCGAAGGACATGCATCTCGGCCGTATCGACCAGTCTGGTCTCGATGGCGGTCTGAGGCAGGCAGCGGTCGAGTCGTCGATGAGGACGAAGAGCCGCTTGATGCCGGCCTTTCCGATGAGACGCTTGTACGCTTCTCGAAATCTCGCGACCGCGCCGCCGCGCTCCGACCAAGCGAGGCTCGAGAATGACGGCGAGCAGGTCGAGTTCGGCGAGGTGCCCGGCCTGAATCTCGAGTTCGACATCGACGAGCCGAACTAATTGCCATCATTGGTCTGTCAAAAGTGGGTGCTGTCCGCCATCGCACAGTCGCGCGCAAAAGTATCGTATAGATTACAAAAAGGCCCGAGCTAGGATTTTTGTATCGTATACGTGACACCCGCATCGGTGCGGGAGGGAAGCTAAGCCGACTTAGCTTCCCTCTATCGCACTCTATCTTGAGCCTCAGCTACACTGCGATCTGCCAGAGCGTCACGCGTGATGCCGTCACGCGTGCAGCCATTTTGGCGACTCCCCCCGTTACTCCGGCGAAATTCCACGCTGTGTCTATGATGTTTGTCCACATTCGCCGCAATCCAATTGCGGCCTGCCGGCGTGACGCGGAATGTCTCGCCGCCGGTGCACTCGACGAGTGCGAGCCTCACGAGCTTGTTGACGGCGCGCCCGTGCACGCGCTCGATGTCGCCGCCCGGGCGCGCCAGCACGAACCACGGACCCCCGCGGGCGCTCACCTCACGCAGCGCGCAGCCGCGCGACATGGCGACCAGCAGGTGGAGCGGGCCGGGAGTCAGCATTCCGCCATGCCGGTCAGGCAAGCCTGCAGCTGCGCTTCGTTGAAAGCGACCCAGGGCCCGCGCGAGTGCAGCACGGCGACATGGCGCTTCATTTTGCCGTCGGGGCGCAGCTCGCCGAGCAGACTGCGTTCACCGCACAGGTAATCGGAATGCGGAACGGCGACGTAGCGCACTCGAGCCCTGGGTGCCGCGCGCGCGCCCCGCAGCGCGTCCGCGCAGGCATTCATTTCGGCCTCGTCCTTGGCAGTCCATGGCCCCGGCGAGAAGAACACGGCCGCTTCCTCCAACCAGCCTTCGTCGTTGCGGCGCAGGATCGCGCGTCGATCTCCGGCGCCGTAGCGGCAGAGCCGTGTGGTGGTGTAGTCCATCACCATTGCGAGCTCCTCAAAAGGGGATGTCGTCGGGCCCGAAGGACTGCGGCTGCGGCTTTGGCTTCGGAGCCTCCTGCCGCGGCACAAATGTCGGCCGAGGCCGCCCCGTAGTTTGAGCGACCGGCCGGCGCGGCGGCGGAGGGATGTAGCGCGTCGGTGGCGTCGGCGACGGCTCGATGATCGTCGGCTGCGGGCGCGGCGGCGGTGGCAGCGGCCCGCTCATGAGGCGCCGGCCCTCCTCGTCGTACTCGATCTGGTCGAGATCCACCGTCTGCAACACCGGCGCCGGCGGGGGCGCGGCTGCGGGCTTCGGCTCGGCCGGCTTCGGGAAGCGGGAGCTGGGCGGCGGAAAGCGATATTTCGTCATGTGGATTCCTTTCTTACACGCCCAACATCGAGCGCTGGCAGTCGACCCACGCTTCATACGCAGCCGATTGCTGTTCCTGCTCAGCGCGCTGGACTGCCAGCGCGAGCGCGTTGACCCGAGCTTCGACCGCGTCCCGCACGGCGCTCGCGGCGGCGTGCACACGCGGCACGCGGACGGTATTCACCCATCGAAGGTGCGCATCCATGCGCGCTGTCAGCTTCGCGTGCAGCGCGTCGATCTCCTCACCAGCGAGATCACGGTCGAAGCAATCCCGCAGATCGGCGGGACCGACGCCGAGCCATCTGGCTGCGTCCCGGCGCCACTTGGAACCTGCGCACTCGCGGAACGTGCTCACGGTGAGCTGCCAGTGTGCCGTGTTCAGGCGCCGACGACTCACGACAGGCTCTCCATCACCTGCGCGCGGCCGGCGCCGAGCCCGCAGCGGTAGGCGATGATCAGCGAGGACACGCATTCTTCGGGAACGTCGCGGCTCAGGAAAATGATGCGGCCGCCGGCGTCGCGGATCGTGATGAAGCCGCGGCCGCTCCGGGCGCAGACGCTGCGGCGGACCGTGTAGGCATCCGCTTCCGAGCCGATCTCGATCACCCGCTCGGTGACGACCAGGGCGGGGCGGCTGGCGACCCGGGCCTGCCGGCCGAGCCGGCGCAGTTCGACTACGTTGGTCTCTTCCGTCATCACACAATCTCCCTGACGATATTTTCGTTGCAGCGCGGGCATATCCTGTTGCCGACGCCCCAGGACGCGAACATGTGTCGGCCGACAAGGCGCCGGCGCAGCTGCACGTCCGGCGCCGTGAGACCGAGCTTGTACGCCTCGGTCTGAAGTGCCGCTGCGGAGCGGCCGAGCGCGGCTACCATGACGGAAATGTTGGGGCGCGGCTTGCCGAGGTACATCTCGGCGAGGCGGCGGCGGTCGGCCTCGGTCCACGTTCTGTTGCCGCCGGTCGCGCCGCGCAAGGGCTGCTGCAAGGTCGGGGTTCGCATCAGCATCACGGCTACCTCGCGATCAGCTGACGGCGCAGCGCGGTGATCTGCACGCCGCGCTCGGCGCAGGCGTCGCGTTCGGCGTCGAGTAGGTCGATCAAGGCGGCGTCGACGTCCCGCGTCGCTTTCGCCCTGCCGTGCAGCCACTGATAAAGGGTATCGCAGCTGATCTGCAGTGCGCCGGCCAGGCGCTTGCGCCAGCAGGCGCCGTACAGCGCCTGGCCGACATGCTCCAGCCGGCCGGCGGTGTCCTTCGGGAAAGACTTGATGCTCACTGCGAGTCCTCGTCTGCGGCGAACGCGGCATCGCCGGCGTACGTACGATGGCTCCATACACGATATGTACGGTCTTGGCTTTTGTCAAATCGGTTCGAATCCTTGCACGCCCCTTGCCTCTTGCCGGCCGCGGGTGTTGCCTGCCGACATCAGAGGAGGACACACCATGCGAGCCTTAATTTCTGCCATCATCTCCGCGCTTAAAAGCGCGTTCGCCTGCGGTCTGGCGGTGCTTTCCGCGCCATTCCGCATGTTCGGCGGCGGAGGCGGGCAGGGCATGCCGCCGGAGATCCCGATGCCGCAGCCGTACGTCGACAAGCCGGCGCCGCGGGACATGACGGCGGTCTACGACGAGATCGCGCGGATCCTGATGACCTGGGCGGCCGACAGCATCATCGCGGACGAGCCGGTGCCGGTGCCGCCGAAGCTGCCGCGGGAGTTTAGAGAGTGGTTGCCGGGTCTTTCTCGCGACGAGTGCGACAAGCTCATGGAAGCCGACAAGATGGCTGTTTCCGCGCACTTCAGGGGGCTTTCGCAATTCCCGGTGTTCGGAAAGTGATGCCGCTGCGGGCCGTCGTATGGCCCCCGGAGGCTCCGATCGAGGAGTCTCCGGGGTTTGCCGCTATCGCGAAGCTCGAGCGCGACGGGCGTCCTGCCGCTTGAAGACGAACGTCAGGTCGGCGATGCGCCGCTCGAGATCGGCGTTCGTTGCCCTCGCGTCGTTGAGGTCGAGGTGGGCGCGGAAGCGCAACGCCTCGGAGCAGTCGAGCGCGGCGCGGAGCTGCTCGACGGTCCAGTCCGACCAGCTGCGGCGCTGGGCCTTTGTAGTTCTCGACGCCGGCAGCGAGCGCGCCGGCGATCGAGAGCGCGCCACCGACGGCGCCGACGGTGAAGGCGGTAGGGTCGAAGTTCGTGTGGGATCCGCCGTTGGTCATGGTCGTAGTCTCCTGGTCTCTGGGCCGACACCTGCTGTCCGGCTCGATGTGCACGCTGGATAGACTATGTGTTGACGATGGCAATAAAGCATGCGATTAATAATTTTACGTGCTGCGAGTCCTTGCAATTTTACGGACCGGCCAGATTTTCCGAATCCTGAGGGGGAGAGGCACCCAATGAGCGAGGTAACGAAGGCGCTGACCGACCTTCCGCCGAGCGAGTTCGGGCCGCACGGTCGTGTCGGCTTGGACGACACCATGTTCTCTGCCCCGATCCCGACCGTCTGCAGCACGCGTGCTGAACTGCACCGCGCGGCGCTGGCGCTCGAAGCCCTGAAGATCGTGGAGTTCGAGACCCCGGCGATCCAGCGCGCGATCACGGCGGTCCGCGGCGCGTTCGCCGATCTCGACGAGCATGCCGGGGACGTCATCGCCCAGGGCGTCGCGGAGCAGATCGCCGGGGCGGGGCTGCACTGATGAAGATTTCAGACGAGCGCGTTTACAAGGCGCTGCAGGCCTGCGGGGGGCATCCCGGCTGGGCCGCCAAAAAGCTGGGATGCGCGTCGGGGGTGATCAACGACGCGATCTTCCGTCTGGTCGCGGCGCACCCGGCCGGGCCCTCGGTCGACGAATCCTTCGAGGCGCGAAAGCACGCCGCGCTCATGGAGCGGTCGAACCTGGAGATCGTACGATGAGAACCTTCTACACCGGGGACTCACATTTCGGGCATGAATCCATCGTCCGCCTCGCGAATCGGATCGACCCGTCGACTGGATTTCAGTTCGCCGACATCAATAGGCACGATGCCTACCTAATTGACCTATTCAACGCGACGGTCTCGAAACACGACCGCGTGATCCACGTTGGCGATTTCGCGCATCGTTGCGACCCCAAGCGGGTGCGCGCGATCTTCTCGCGGCTGAACGGACAGAAATTTTTGGTCATCGGCAACCACGATGACAAGGCCACTCTCGAACTCGGTTGGGCGGCCCCGCCGCAGCACATTCTCAACGTCACCGACGAGGGACAACGAATCGTCGCGGCCCACTACGGATTGAGAACGTGGCACGGAATTCGTCGCGGTGCGCTGCACATCTATGGCCACAGCCACGGCAGGCTGCCCGGCAACTCGCTGTCGTGCGACGTCGGCGTCGATCGCTGGGATCTCCGGCCGGTGACGCTCGCCGAGATCCGCATGCGGCTCGCGCAGTCGCCGGCGCCCGTCGACGGCGAGATCGCCGACCCCGAACCCGATGATGGAGTGCAGCCATGAAACTCCTGACCACACCCGCCGTCCGACCCGGCCGCTGCTTCGTCGTCGATGACGGCGTGCTCGTGGTCGACGACGGCGACATCGCCGATCTGGTCCGGGTAGACGGCGACGATGCCGGCACCGAGATCTACGTGCATCCGATCGACGCGCCGGCGTTCATCGCGCGGTGGTTCGAATGCGGAGAGAGCAAGGGAGCTGAATTGAGCGAGTTCAAGATGATGAGGTGTGAACTTTTCTTCCGCCCCGAAGGGTCCAAGGAATCTATCAGCTTTGGATCCTGCGACCCGAAGGACGTGCTGATGACGACGACGTTCGAGATCGGGGCAGGACCATCGCGCAGAGCTTCAGGCCAGGTGACGACGTGTCCATGAAGATGGCGGCGAACGAGCTGGCGGCCCTTGCGATTTGTCGACGGGATCCACTGAAGATCACTGAGCACGGCGTCGACGAGCACGGCCGCTGGTACGTGAAGGCGGAGTCGCAGGACTGATGCCCGTCCTACTCGCCATCCTCTGCGCCTTCATGGCCGTCCTGATGATCGCCGGCCTCGCGCAGGACGACGCCCGGCGGGCGCAGTGCGCGGAATGGCGCACTGAGAAGCACGAAACCTGCACCCCATGGCGCGGCGTCAGCCCGTCGTCGTGGTTCTTCCCGTTGACCAACACCACCGAGACCGAGACGCGCGTCTGCGTCCGCAAGGAAAGAAGCTGAGCATGCCGGCCACCTTCAACACCACCGAGCGCGTGGCCCTGGCCGCCAGCCTGCTTGTCTTCGCCGCCGTCGCGATGTTCGGCCTGATCCACGCTGCTCCGAACCGGGACGTGTTCCCGCCGAACGAGATCATCGGCACGGTCGCCCTCTACTGGTGGGCGGCACTGCTGATCTTGGGCGTCATGCTGATCATCGACTGGCGGCGGAAGCAGAGGGCGGCGAGACCGTGGAAGTGGGAGCCAGTCGGCCAAGCGCTAACTCGGCTTCCCTATGCCATTGGTCCGCTGGCTGAGATGAGCTTGCTGCCTGTCGCCCCAATCGACGAGTTCCAGCAGCACGTGACAGCCGCCCTGGCCGTGATGCTGCGGCATCCCGAACTCACCGTCGACGCCGGCACGCTGCGCCTGCTGGCGCGCAAGCCGCCGGGGTGCGGCAAGGCGGCCGGTGCCAGAAGGGGTGGGCGGGATGACCGAGGCGGAGATAGAAGACATCATCGAACAGGACATCGTGGTTCTTCGGGAGAAGGCGCGCACGATTGCGAAGCATCGCGGTCTCGGCGTCTACAACAGCTACGCGCTCACACTGCAGCGCATGGGCGGCGTGCTGACGCGGCCCATATTCAATGCTGCCGTCGTCGAATTGAGTAGCCAAGGCTTCTTCGAGCGTCCCGAAAGCGAGCGTGCCAGCGTGGGCAACACGATCGTGTCGTGCTGCCCCGCCATCCCGAAGAGTTCGTGATGGCCTGGAGTTGCGATTGGCTGGACCGTATGCAGGAGCAGGACGACGCCGAGTTGCTCTGGGCGAGGCACTTCGGATCCGTTCTCGAGGTGGCGCGGCGATGTGTACGGTCCGAGCTACAGGCTGCGTGATGCTGCCGGCGAGCGCAGGTTCGCGAGCGCAGATTGGTGCTGTCTGCTGAGGGGCGCGCCGCTGCTGTCGCTCGCGACGGACAGTTGCCCCTCTAGTCCTCCGCCAGTCCCTTGAACGACGGGTGCCTGAGGTACCCGTCCGCCGTGATGTCGCGGTACTCGACATGGGCGACGAGGGTCGGCTCGACGGCGCGGATGTGCTTCTTCGCGAACAGCTTCGTCTTCGGCGGCGGCAGGGCATCCAGGCGCCGCCGCAGTTCGGCCGAGACCCTCATTGAGAATCCCGTGCCGACTTTGCCCATGTAGGTTCAGCTTGGTGCCCTCGCGGCGGGCGACGTGCAGCGCCGCGATGCCGCCCATGACCGGCACGTAGCCGACGACGGGAAGGTCTCGCGCTTGCTAGTCTTGATCTTCTGCCAGCTGTCGGACCGGTCGCCCGACCGGTACGGCGCATCCGCCCGCTTCGAGAGGATCCCTTCCCAATTCAGCTTCTCGGCGCGGGCGAACATCGCCGCGCCGTCATCCATGTGTTCGCTGAAGATCAGCGGGGGTTCGGCCTTGGCCAGCAGCTGCTGTTGCAGTCGCTTGCGTTCGCGCAGCGCGACCCTGCGCAAGTCATGACCGTCCAGGTGCAGCAGGTCAAGGCGTAGAACAACATCCTGTCTTGGCGCTTGGCCGAGAGGTCGGCCTGCAGCGCGGAGAAGTCAGTGCGCTGGTTGACCACCACGACGATCTCGCCGTCGAGCACAGCCTGGTCGGCGGGAAGCTCAGCCAACGCGGCCGCCGTGAACTTCGCCGTCCAGTTCAGACCCGATCGCGTGTAGATGCGGGTCCCGGACCGGCCGACATGAGCCTGGGCAGGGTAGCCGTCGAACTTGATCTCATGGATCCAGCGGTCGCCAGTCGGCGCCCGTGGCTTCAGGGTGGCCAGCTGCGCGGCGATGAATCCGAGCATGGCCGACGGGGCGGCGCCCTCGACTTTACGCAATATTGGGAGGGCGAGCCTCCTGCCGAATTAGAGATAATGGAGCGACCCGCCTCCCGAAGTTCCGCGTCGAAGGCCAAGAAGCCCGTCCGGAAGCCCAAGGCCAACACCGTGTTCGTGGTGCACGGTCGGGACGAGGCCCTGAGGAAGAGCATGTTCGACTTCCTTCGCGTGCTCGGCCTGGCGCTGGCGGATGACTTCGACAGCAAAGGCCGGTTGTAGCGTCAACAATGTCGGCGCCGACTGGACGCCCGCCGGCAGCTTCGTGCCGACAGAGCCGAAGTCAGCGAAGAAAGCGAAGCGCCGGGGCTGAACCTCGGAATGTCCACTATACTGGACATTTTCGCCGAGATCGCCGATTTTGCCCGCTATACCGGACATTCTTCCGCGCACAGTATATTAGGTGTTTTTGCCTGATCGCACCGAAACGCCCAATATACTGTGCGTTTTTTGGCACGGGATGTGAAGCTAACTCTGCAAGATGCTGTTGATTCACGGCGCCGTGAATCGGATCGCGCTTGCATTAACTATCTTGTGGATTTACAGTCTACCGAATGAAAGTAGGCGATTTCGCCTGCGTAGGAGGTGCTGCATGCGCTACCATTTCACCGAGGCCGCCACCGGCGAGACGATCGTGGACGGCAACGTCTACGCGCTCGAAGCCGCACTCGCAGCGCGCGGCATGACGATCGAGGATCTCGTCGATGCGGCCGCAGATGGTCAGATCGCCGGCTCGGTCACGGGCCGCGGCGGCGCCTTCATCATCTGGTACCCGCGCCCAGCCGTCGACAGGAATCTCGACATGTACATCGACGCTGTCCAACAGCGGATCGCCGTCGATCGCAAGGCGAGGGGTCTCCCCGACCGAGACCTGCCCGGCACCATCGAGGCCCGCGACTACCTGGAGAAGCTGCACGGCGATGGCGTGCCAGTCCACGAGGCCGCCGTTCTGACCGCGGACGAATTCCTCTAGCGCTACCGACATCGACCACACGCCCGGCTGCCTGAAGGCATACGGGCGCGGGGCCGTACAGACGATGTGCCCGCAGGAGATCAAGATGCAGATGTCATTATCAATCTTCCTTGCTCCGTCGACGCGGCCTTGGCCCGATACCTCAAGGAGTCCGGTCGTGACCATATCCGTCGCCTCGTGGAGGACAGTGCGCAGCGCGAGTTTCTCCAGAGGGAGCTCTATGACCACGACTGCCCGGTTGAACAGGCGGCTGCTCTCATGTCCGACGAATTCATCCTTAGAACCTAGACGACATCGACCTCACGCCCGGCTGCCGAAAGGCACACCGGGCTTGGGGGCGTGAGAGACGCCGTGGTGGCGTCGCAGAGGAGGGTTTCGATGACGAAGTTGGCAAGTGCCGTGCTGGACGGCGACGAGATTGTGATCCGCGTGCCGGTGAGCGCTGTCATCGAGCGCGCGCACAACCTGCAGGTCACCGACGCCGCTGTGTTCACGACAGAACTGGTCGATGATCTGAACGATGGTCTGGTCGAAATGTTCGCGGATCTCGCTCGCACCATGGTCGATGACAACGGCAGCGATGGTGCGTTCATCGAGGGCAAGGCGGCGCTAGGACTGCGCTGACGGCGGCAACATCGACCTCACGCCCGGCTGCCGAAAGGCATACCGGGCTCGGGGCCGTAGAGAGAGCGCTGCCGTCGCGGTGCCGAGAGGAGGGAATGATGTCCAAGCCCAACGCCGTACAGGCGCGCGCCGGCCGAGATCCTCGCTTCACCGTCAGTAAGCCCGTCCGCAAGGGCGTTCTGCACCATGCGGTCACGCTCACCGACAAATCCGACGCCTACTACAACGGCCTGGATTTCACGGCGATCACCCGCGGCCGCGCGCTGCGCGCTGCCTGGTCGCACGCGCAGCGCATTCTCGAGGCGCGAGGCATCGTTCGACTACCGCGGCTACTCGGTGGTCTAGATGAATCTTGAGGCGATCTCACCCCACATCTCCAACCCTCGTCTCCCCAATCTGCTGCATGACGCAGTGGCCAAGCTCGAGGCCGGCATCGCCGCGGGCCTCGTTCGCAACCAGGACTTTACGAAGGCCAAAGAGGTCATCAACAGATCCGTCGAGGAGGCAGCTAAGGGGTTTCTCGAGACAGACCCTAAGAACGACGACCGCGACCAGCGCTGGCGGAGCCGCGCCTACGACGCCGACGCGTTGATCGCCAGCTTCGACGTTCACAACCTGCCGGTCGTGCTGAGACGTGCGCAAAAGCACGACGGCCTGAAGGAATACTCCGACTTCATCGCGGGCGCGCTTATGCCGCTGCACGCGCTGCTCCAGGCGGCGAAGCCCTTGGTGGTGAAGCGCGGCGATGCCAGTCACCCGCCGCCCAAGACCGCCGAGCAGATCGCTCGCGAGGCGGCTCAGATGACGTGCCAGTGCTGTGGCAAGCGCTTCCTGGCGAACCTGGGCACCATGGCCCACCATGGCTACGAGCGGCCCGGGGAGGGCTGGCAGACCGAATCCTGCTCCGGCGCCAAGGAACTGCCGTTCGAGGTCTCCCGCGACTCCCTGGGCAGAATGATCGCCTCTATGAGGTCTTGGGTGGAGCGCATCGAGGACGTCCGAGGGCTGTCGAGCGAGAGGGCAGCCCGATGGCCGTGAATTGCGTCGATCGCACCAAGGAGATCCATGCGTTCGGCCGCCTCCCGGAGGTGCTGGTCATGGTGACCCGCCCGACCTTCGAAGCCATCAAGGAAAGCCGCCCCGACGACTTCATGAGCTACGCCCGCCGCAGCTTCGACGCCATCAAGGCGGCCGAGCTCTCCGACCTTGACCGCCAAATCGAGTTCTGCCGCCGGCGGATCGACGCTCAGCAGGTCCGCTATAACGGCTGGAAGCAGACGCACCGCTGGGACGCAGGGGTCAAGGGATGGAGGGCGATCTAATTCCCAAGAAGAAGCTCTCACCGCGCGCGGAGCGGATCATACATGCGTCCGCCGCGCTGTACGGCGAGCGCGGTCATGGCCGAATGGCCGAAGCCATCGGGATCAGCAAACAGATGATGAGTTTCATCGTCAACGGCGACCGCGTGGTGAGTGACGAGGTCGAGGGCAAGGTCGCGGAAGCGCTCGTGCGCGAGGCCGAGCGCCTGCGCAAGACCGCCGACAGGCTCGAAGACATCGCCATCAAGATGCGGGAAAAACTGGTGGGCTGAGAATGTCGCTCCGCCGCCACAATTCGGCGGCATGATGCAGTCGGTCGCATCCGACGGCACTACCATACGTTTCCGCGTTCGCGCGGGTAGGTTATTCGGCAGCCTCCGCCAGCCCGGCGGAGGCTTTCGTTTTGTAGCGGCCGTAACGATTTTGCAGAATCCAACCCGCCGTATCACGATTTTGCAGCAGCAATCACGATTCTGCAGCATCGGAACCGCTATTCGGCAGCCTCCGGCAGCACGGCCGTGGTTTTCTTTTTGTAGCGTGCCTCGCCGCCATGGTCGCACGGTCGAGCAGCATGGGGTCGGGCTCGATCGCGCGCTGCGCCCACGTCTCGCACCACTGCACCCACGGCCGCATCATCTCGCGCTTCCGGCCGATCTGCGGGTCGCTGCTGTAAAATTGGCCGGTGACGTCTTTGGGCTCGACGCCTCCCATGTGATCGAGGATCAGCGCCGCCTCGCCCAGCTTGAAGCCCCGGTCGCGCTCGCCGTAGGTCGCGAAGGCGTACCTGACGCGGTGCGGAGCGAACGAGATCCCCGGCATGGCCCGGAGGTAATCGTTGAACAATCCACTGTCGGCGTGCGGGCGGTCCGATCGGTTGGTCTTGCCGGCCCGGAAAAGCTAGCCCGCGGATCCTTCGAAGTCGGCAGGCGGTCGAGCCGCTCGGCGGCGGAGGCTGCGAAGCCGAGGCACGGCACCAGGTGCGAGCGGCGGCCGCGCTTCGTGCCGAACTTGCGGAAGTAGGGCGGAACGCATCAGGCCACTTCGTCGTCGGCCTCCTCGTAGGTCCTGAAGCGCCAGCGCGAGGCGCCTGTGACGGCGCGTCGGCGCTGCGCGGTGCCGATCAGCAGCTGCGGGCCGAAGCCGATCTGCTCCGGCAGGCAGTCGAGCCTGGCGATGGCCAGCGCCCGGCCGATCTCGATCTCCGGCGGCGCGTCGCCGGCCGCGTCGTCCGGATCGAACGCCTCCTCGCCGACCTCAACGCGGGTGCGGGAGGGGCCGCGAGCTTGAACATGACGCCGGTCCTGGTCGCCTCCGCGAGCCAGGACCAGAAACGCTTGACCACACGCACCATCCCCTCCGACATGGCCTCCGGCGCCGCGCCCGTGCACGGCGGCGATCGCCGTCGCCATCTCACGGGTGATGGTCGCCACTATGCGCCCGCGGAACCGGCCGAGCTCGGCGGGCTGCAGCTTGCCACGGTAGTCGCGGTGTGTGTCGAGCCGGTTGCTCCGCTTCACCTCGGCCAGGAAGGGGTACACTTCCTCTGCTAGGCGATCAGGCCCGATCGCGCGAAATAGACACTAAGCGTTTGAATCCTACTATGTGAAGCCACGTCGGTCTGATCCGACAACTGACGAATGTCGCTTCGTCATGCGATCGCCGCGTTCGCGCGGTAGGCCATAAAGAAGGCCCTCGCGTCTGGAAGATTCCCGCGTTCGGCGCGGGTAGCCGTGTCGGGCTGGCGATGCCCAACTTAAACCCTGTGCAGCTCTCGAGGAATACGGCGTTCGTCTCCGGGGCCGGCAGCCGCGGAACAAACCCAGGGTGCGGCGGGGCTCTGGACGCCGATCTTGCGAAGGTCTGAGAATAGCCATCGGTATCCGACGCACAATTGTTCTGGAATTGTTACCGATCGGTCGCTCGCTATGTTTATCTCACGCCGAGCCTTCCATTATCCATCGTTGCCATCCACGATCAATGGGATCAGAACCTTGGGATTGCGCGTCGGAGGTTCGCACCCAGTGCTGAATCGCATTTGACCGAAACCTCTAGAATGCTGTCGCGGGACGATCAGGTGCTGCGGCTCTGGTGGGCGCTGACTACGGCCTCTCGGGTTGTCGCTGACCAAGCGCTTGCGTTGAGCTAAGGTACGATCATGGTTCTGGCACTTACATTGATTGCTTTGGCATGTAATCCGGGAGATCGGTTGCTAGATCTCTCTGCCAAACTGCCACGAGCCGTCAAGACCGTCGATGTTCTGATTTCTGTGGAGCCATTTTACGCCCGGTTGTATCTCTACCAGCCTGGTTTTCCCGACAGCTCGCAAAGTTGCTGCCGCAACCAGCCCAACTCGGTGCTCAAACTTCCGGTCATTGACGGACGCTTCTGCATCAAGCAGAGCCAGTCGCAGATGAAATGGAAGTTGCAGATCATCGGTCGGCCCGACGAGGAAATCTAGGCTAGTGTGCCTGTTCTTTTCGCTCTAGTCTCCACCAATTGGTAAAAGGGAATTGATTTCGGAGGGCTTATGCAGAGTGCAATCGAGTTGATCGTTGAGGGGTATGCACGTCTGAAAGACCGCGAGTCGCTCGAGCACCTGAGAATGCACCGGAAGCGCCTGGCCGTCGACCTGAAGGCAAGGGCGGGCTTTGACAACCGGCCTTCAATCGCCCAGCTGGAAGAGGACATAGCAACTATTGAGGCGGGGCTCAGAACGCTTTCCGGCCCAGTCGCCGGGTAGATCGGCTAAGGCCTGCCGCAGACGGGACCAGCGAGAGGGCCGCCCGAAGGGAAGGTGGGGGTGGCGCGAGACCAGGCGTAAGGCGTCCTGCCGCGGATGGGAGCATGCACCTGACGCTGCATTTCGCGCCGCGGAAAAGTGCTGCGCCAAGCTTGCGCACGGTCCAGGTACACTCCGTCCCGCTTGCCGTCATCCAGGGCCAAGCTGTCAAGAGTGGTGGATGGAGCAAATTGCCCAGCCGCAGCTTCTTTGATCAGCACCGCGTAAATCGGGAGTGCCGCCCGGCACCATAATCCCAAGGGCGCAAGTCCATGCAGCGTCCCGGACTGTCGGCTGCGGGAATTAACAGGGCAAACCGCAAAAAGACACAACCGAGGCTCTGCCCTACGAGATCCAGAAGGCTTCAATAACCGGCGCCTGTGGCGGGTTTTCCCGAAGAGGTGTAACGGGAATTCCGGGCTCGGGTCTCAGGAATTTGGAAGCGCCGATCGGGCGGAGTGCCGGTGCCTCCGCGGTTAAGCGTTTGGCTGGCAAACCCGTCGCGCAGGATGAGCTGCTAATTGAATTGGCTGTTCGTGATGGTTCCCGAACCAAGGTCGGGGCGTCGGGGATGAAACTGGCTTGTCCAGAGGTTTAGGGCAACACTCGTCCGTTGGCCCGCATTTGAGTTCTTAGACCATCTCATTGGATATGGTCTCGGCGAAGGAGGCCGAACATGGCTCCGCTGCAGCGTCGCATCGGCGGTAACAACGGCTTTTTCTGCATTGCATCAAAGGCTTGATCGCGGCGATGGCGAAACGCGCGAGCCGATGATGCTGAACGGGGGGCCGAAATCTAATGTTTGAGTCTACTGCCGCTGTCTCGTGGGCAACAGTTCACCCCGTTAACTTTCATAAACCTTCTGCTTGCAGAGGGGCCGATGAATTGATACCACCAAAAAACAATTTAAAAGCAAGGGATTCTCTTTATGTCGTTTTGGTCAAAGGGCCGCTGGGCCGCTCTCACGGTCGCTGCCGTTGTGGGTCTCGGGATGAGCGCAGCCAGCGCTTCGGTCACGCTCTTCAACACAGGTATCAATGGGCCAAACGACGGGGCGATTGATCCGAACTACTCCGTGGTCGGCGGTGGCGCTGCGGTTACCTACTATAACCCCGCGTATATTGCCGATAGCGCCGGATCCCGTTGGGTGTCCGTGGATGGCGGCGGTGGTGCGGGCAACAGCACGGTGACGTTCACGACGACGTTCACGGCAGACAGCACCGCAACGGTTTCCGGCTTCTGGGGCGCCGATAATTTCGGTACGATTTACCTCAACGGTGTTCCGATCGCGTCTCTGTTCGGCACTGTTTACGAGAACTTCAACCAGCTCCACGCTTTCTCATTTAACCCGCTGTTTGGTGCAAACACGCTCACAGTTGAGCTCACCGACACAGGCCCGCCCACTGCCTTCCGCATCGACGGTTTCGCCAGCGCTGTTCCCGAGCCCTCCACCTGGGCCATGATGATCCTTGGCTTCGCTGGCGTCGGCTTCATGGCCTATCGCCGCCGCAACCAGGCGTCGGCCCTCACCGCGGCCTGATAGCCAGCTACATCAATCTGCACAAAGACCGCCTTCGGGCGGTCTTTTTTTGTGCCGGTCGGAAAAGTCATTGCAAGGGTGATGGCCATGCTCGCCGTGGCCTCTGGGCACCGTGTCAGATTCGCAGCAATAGGTGAGCTTGCAGAGCGATCAGAGGTGTTGGGAAAAGTTGGAACCTCGCCTCGGGAGACTGCGGATCGGGCGTCCTAAACACCCTGCACCGCTCAATAAGCATTCTAATCGAAATTTAATGAACTCAGGAACAAGTGGCAATGTCGGCTCTTAAGCCTGCGATCCGGCGCGCTGTGCGCCGCGTCACGATGGAGACTGACATGAGGTTAATACTATCGGGAATTGCGGCTCTTGCCCTGACCGCAGCAATTCAGCCCGCCCAGGCAATGGTGGTGGGTAGCTTAGGGGGCGGCACCGGTCCCTATCTTAGCCTGAGCAGCGCCGGGTTGGATGGTGGAACGGTTGCCACTCTGAGCGGAGGCACGGTCTACACAGCCGATAAGCCGTTCGCTGACATCCCAAAGGGCGGGGTCTACGGTGGGACATTCCTCGCGGCCGGTCCGACCTCCAGTGAGCCTGCGGTGCTTACCTTTCAAAACCCGGTCAACTATCTGAGCTTCCTCTGGGGCTCTCCGGACACCTACAACCTACTCACAGTGACATCCGCGAAGGGGACCTACGATTTCACAGCCAGCAGCCTGAAGTTCGCGGTAACCGATGGAAATCAGGCATTCTCTCAGTATGTCCAGTTCAGTGCGACCCCGGGAGACCAGATCCTCTCGGTCAGCTTCAACAACAGTCCCGCGCAAGACGCTTTCGAAACGGCGAACTTCAGCGTGTCTGCGGTCCCTGAAGCGTCTACCTGGGCGATGATGATCACCGGCTTCTTCGGTATCGGTTTCCTGGCGTATCGGGGTCGGCGTCAGAGCGGCGCCGGGTTCCGGGTCGCCTAAATTCCCAATTTGAAAAAGGTGGGGCCGCGCTGCGCGGCCCCTAACGTCTGTTAAACCTCAGAGAACCAAAGGTTTTGAAGTCGCTGCCATCTCAATTAAGCTCAGGCTTTTCCAATTGTGCTTTTGAGGCGTTGTATCATGCACACACGCTCCAAACGATACATCCGGCGTCACCGGGCCAAGGAAAGAGCATTGCGTCACCGTCCTCCTCCCGACGGATCCGATCGTCTCGCTCTTCAAATCAAGCGAGCGATGGATCGGGCGATGCCCTTCTCAACATCATCGACTTGGTGGTTTCCGGCGAGTCGTTCTACGGGCAGCTTCGCGAGCGAGCGGGTTTCCGGATAGCACCCGAAGCGGCCGTCGTAGCTTGCCGAGCTCTCTCCTTGAGCTTCCAGTCGCCGATGGCAGGTCTGCCTTGAACTGAGCCAGCTGCAAATGAACTGCGATTTGCAGTCATCCGGAGGACGGACGATTCTGCCTCGCTGCTTCCCCAAGCTACAAGAGCACCCCGCAGGAATCTCCTGGGTGGGTATGGCGTCCTGCTAGCCCTTTCCGAACGTCTGGCGACTCGAAACTTCAACCGCGCCGGTCACGTCCAAACTTAAATTAAATGCCCGAATCTGAGCAATTAACTATTCGTTAATTAGATATTGCGTTTTCTAAAACATCTATTAAAGTAGACGCGCCGAGGTCGAATTTTGCGAAAAGGGGTTTTTCATGAAAAAGAGCTTATATGCCGCGGCTTTTGCCGCGATCGTCGGGCTTTCAGGCAGCGCGAATGCGGCCACGATCGCCTTCACAAACTACGGTCAATCTGACGGGATCACAGCAAACCTTGCTCAACCCCTTGTTGCTGGTCCGGCGGTTAATTGGACGGGTCAGCCCACCGGTGGCTGCGGTTTGAGCAACTGCGGCTGGGATCCTTTCGGCACTTCAGACACCACACATCATTGGATCGACATCGGCAATTCGGGGTCCTTGACCTTCAGCCTGCTGGATTTGGCCAGCAGCATCAAAAACAATATCTTGTACGTCGTTTGGGGCTCGCCGAATGGCGATAATGCGATCACGTTGAGCAACGGCTCTACGATGACCCTGGCCGATTTCCCCAATGTCAATCAGCAGAACAATCCAGCCGGATATCTGTTCGGACTGAATGTTGCGGGCGCGTCTACCATCACCTTCGGTACTACTGAGACTGCGTTCGAGTTCGCCTTCACCTCACCGGTCCCTGAGGCGTCCACCTGGGCCATGATGATGCTTGGCTTCGCTGGCCTCGGCTTTATGGCCTATCGCCGCCGTAACCAGGCGTCAGCTCTCACCGCGGCCTGATCGCCAGCTACATGAGTATGCAGAAAGACCGCCTCCGGGCGGTCTTTTTTTGTGCCGCGGTCTTTTGGTACCGATCGGATTGATGAATAGCAGAATTATGACCGCGTACAACGGTCGTGCGGGGAAGCTTCCATGCTCCCAGTCGCGTGATATCGGTTTCACGAAGCGACCCGGATGTTCATGTTGGCGCCAGCGCAGAATGCGCGGCACCTGACGATTAAGGTTGACGCACCAATTGGGATGCAATCGAACGTCGCGCCAGTTAGGACAAGGCATGCCTGAGAGAGTGCGCCTCGTTGCCTATGTTGCGGCTATCACCGTTGCCACGGCGGGGTGGCTGTTCTTCTTATATGAAGTGGCCGAACACCTTGTCAGCGGGTAGTGCAGCTTCATCTGGGAAGGCGGTCGCTGCGAACGTGCCTTGCTTACCGCGCCGAAGGTCATCCAAGCCATAAGCTCTGATTGACGGGCGGCGTTCCCCGGCTACACTCCTTTCCTTTCATTGAAAGATAGCGCCATGTTTTTCTCACGCGCCAATACTCCAGCAAAGAAGCCAAAATTGACGCTCAGGGCATTCTCGAAGATGCTGCGGGCGGAGGCCCAGAAGAGCGATACGCCGACGATCGCTCCTGCTCCAGTCCCAATCCTCGCAAAGAAGATCGTCTCCGCAATGCGGAACTGCGAGCAAGAAGACTCTACGGGTGCAGCAAACTGATCTCGGCCACACCGTGCCTCCACCCAATTGATTTCAGTACTACCTGTAAGAGGGCACGTTTTTCATGCTCCGGGTCGTTATCACTTTGGTGGTCATTTGGATTGCGATCAATCTCCTGTTTGTGGTGTTGGTCATTCCGCCGCGCAAGCCCGAGTCCAAATCTGATCCGTTATACCCTGTTGAGAGTGATAGAGCCCTCGGGCAACGCCGCTCGCAACAGGATCATCCTCGGACGCCGTGGCAAACCGCGATCTCCCTCGTCTCGGGTGCATGCTTCTCACTCGTCCCTGTCTTCGTTGCGGCGATTGACATGATCAGGCGATTTTTCGGGAAGAACAGGCGCTAAAAATCTCAAAGAAAGGCCGCGGCGACGTTTCCAAGATGGAAGTGGCTAGCGTTTGAAGTCGCGCCGTTCGTTCCTCCTCTCGCCTGCAGTAGCAACGGCGAACCGTAATCTTACCGTATCGAATAAGCGGCTGCTTTGGGCAACCGAAGAGGGCCAATCGGTGCGGAAACGGAAAAGACCGCCCAGAGGGCGGTCTTTCTGATCTCAACCAGTTTGTCCAAGCGCCTAAGCAGGGAGCGAGGCGCTATGAGCTCGGCGGCGGTAGCCCAAGAAGCTTAGGCCTACAAAGCCCAAGATCATGAGGGCCCATGTAGAGGGCTCAGGGATTGCCGTAATAGCGATATTGTCGAGGCCGCTCGCGTGGTCGCCGTCAATACGCGTCGCCGAGAAGACCAGGTTCTGGCCGGCGACGGCCATGAAGCTCCACGTCGACGAAGCCCATGACAAACCTGGATCGATGGTCTTTGAGAGACCATTATAGCTTACAGTGAACGGGTCCGCACCGGTCCCCGGGCGCGCAACGCTGTCGAATGCGACGGTGTAGCTCTGGCCAGCCACGAGGGTGCCGGTACCGATGGTGATGACGCCGAGGTTCGAGCTGGAGTAACTCTGAAGAAAGGCGGCATTCGTGCCCGGACCCGGTGCTGCCGGGAAGCCCCACGCCTGAGCGTTATTCTGGACTCCCGAGGTGCCCAAGAAACCGACGCCGGGAACCGATACCGAATTTCCCGAGGGCTGAGAGTACCCAGCGCTATCGGCGGCGTAGGAATACTGGCCGGCGCTCACGTTCGAATTCTCGAAATCGACGACGAGCACGGAAGCGGTAGCGGCGCTTGATACCATCGCAAGAGCGGCGGCGGCCACAAAGAGAGCTTTCATAAATTCCTCAACGTTAACGAATCGATGTGATGTGTTGCCGGTGTTGCATGTTGTCCCTGCCCTATCAAGACCGGGTCTCCCCGGGGCACCATCTTTGCTCTTGGCTGACAGCGCCGTGATCGAGAAGGCCTTTTGCTCAGCCAAGAAATATCCTGCGGTCCTTGGCTGTTGCTGCGGTCCTCCTGACAGAGCTCCCCGACACTTGCATGCCGCCTCTGAGCAACTCCAAGCTGAAAGATCACAGGCCAAGCCGCGGCGACCAAGAAGCTAAACTCGAGCTGACGCGGCAAGGTCACCGGCACCTTGTTCTCGCTCTCTCTCCGCGCTGCGGAAATCGGCCAGGAGGCGATCGCTGCAGCCGGGAGCGCCAAACCCTGGAGCTGAGCGCGGTGACCGCTAATGCTCACCTACGCTATTGGCCAGAACTGTACGGAGATGGACAGGAACTCAGGAGCGCTGGGCCGAATGAGGAAAGCCGGCGAGCCCCGAGACCGACATGCGATCGCAGGGATGGTTCGGCTCAAATATGTTTGACGACAGCGATTCTACGGCATAAATAAGCGATAGCGACGTCGATCAACACCCGTCGCGATGCTTAGAACCCGAGCAAAAATGAAATGCTAACGAGCTGCGCAAGGGATGCGCCTCGGAGCTTGCTGGTTTCTGGGCTTTTTCATCACCCAAAACTCCTGCTCTGTGCGCGCATGCCGCCGATGGAGTGGAGATGGTAAAGCAGGATGTGTCCCATCGGGGACCCGTCTCGAAGACCGAGACTTACGAGGTAGGCTACGGCAAGCCGCCCAAGGAAACCCGTTTCGGTGCACGACCCCAGCCTCAGCGAGCTGGGCGAGCTCCCGCGAGCGCATCCCAGCACGCGGGAACAGACATTGCTGAGCTGCTCGATCGACCGATCGAGATCAGACGCAATGGCAAGCGCCACAAGGTGCATCCTCACGAAGCGATGCTGGAGGCCCTGTTCCTAGGTGCCATGGCCGGCAAAATTGGTGCGCTGAAACAGTTCCTAGCGGAATGCATGCGAGCAGGCTTGCTGGAGCCGTCGCTCGCCCTTGCCTGCGGGGCGGTGGAGGCTCCGCGTGACGTACCCCTCGATCTCGCAGGCTACATAATCGGCAAAGAGGGGCTACCGCCCTGGAGAGACCAAGTCGTCAAGCGCTATCGCGCTGAATATGAGGCTGATCTCACCAGAATCGCTGAATTGAAAAGGGAGGCGCTGGCGAAAGCCCGGGCTGATGGCGAAAATGTCTACTAAATCGGATGATAGTGACGCGGTCTCTGCACCGGGGCGCACCCCTCCGCCGGTCGAAAGTCGTTTCAAAAAAGGACAGTCCGGCAATGCGCGCGGTCGGCCCAAAGGCGCTGTCAGCGTGCACGCCCGCACCAAAAAGTTTGCACACAAGACGCTCACGGCTCGCGTGTCAGGCAAACAACAAAGACTTAGCCGACTTCAGCTCGTTATCCTCAAGCTTCAAGCGCTGGCGGCCGAAGGAAAGCCTGCTGCCGCGGCGCTGATGAGCAAGGTACGAGATCGCGCGGCACCAGCGCTAATTCCCGACTCAGGGATTCTCCTTGTTCCGCCCGCGGTGTCACTGGATGAATTTATCGCGCGCGAGCTCGAGCGAACCAAAGACGCTATTGAGCCCGGCACGGCCATCAACCTTGAGGCCGAAGAGTTCATAAGAGCCGCGCGCGGCGAGCCTACGGCCTTGGGCGAGGCCTTACTTCAATTTCACAGGAAGTACGGGGGCTAGCCAAGATGCCTGAGCAGACTTCCGCAAGCCTGTACGAGCTGTTTGATGAACTAGACGTCCGATACTGGGAGAGGCTGATCAAAAGCGGCACCAACCCGAACAAAGAGCAGCTTGCCGCCCTAATAGAGGCCAATGCGGCGAAGCCGCTGCCAGCGTGGCTCAATCCCCTTATCCTGAAGGGGCTGAAGGGGGAGCTGAAAGGCAAACCGGGGCGACCGAAAAAATCCATGTTGGACGACGTCCGGTTTGAGGTCGCTGTTGCCGAATACAAGCGTCTGCTGAAGGCGTTAGCAGTCCGGGAGGAGGGGAGCGTGAAAGGCGCGAAGAAGCGTGCACGCTCGACGGTCATTGAGCCCCGGCATCAACGTGCAGCGAAAATGGCCATCAAGAGCTGGGGCCTGCGAATGGATTGGCGGTCTTTCCTGAACAAGATCTCTTCAAAGAAATAGCCTACCGATTGTTCTGAATGCGATGAGGGGTAATCCTTCTTAGAAGCTCCCGTGTAACAACCAAGGAGCCCCTCTCAGATGAGTCATCAACAACCGAAGCGTCAACTCTCAATCGTGTACCAGGCTATCACCGACCTCAAACCTCGCGCCAACAATGCCCGGACGCACTCCAAAAAGCAAATTCAACAAATTGCAGCTGCAATCAAAAGGTTCGGATTTACAAATCCGGTGCTAACGGACGAAAGCAACAGCGTCATCGCCGGTCATGGCCGGATAGAAGCCGCCAAATTGCTCGGTCTCAGGGAAGTCCCGGTGGTTCGGCTATCCGATATGACGGAGCCGGAAATCCGAGCGTACGTTATTGCAGATAATAAGCTGGCCGAAAATGCTGGTTGGGACAAGAACCTACTCGGGATCGAATTCAAGTATCTCTCGGAGCTCGAGATCGATTTCGACGTAACGGTTACAGGCTTTGAAGTCCCTGAGATCGACATTCTGATCGGCACTGCAGCTCACATCTCGCCGGATGGCGACACAGACGAGTTTGTCGAAGCGGGTTTGGGGCCCGCCATCACTCAACCAGGTGACCTTTGGCAAATCGGCGAGCACCGTCTGCTCTGCGGGGACTCAACCAAGGCCGAAATCTACCGGGCCTTGCTCGGCGACAAACGTGCTCAGATGATCTTCTCTGATCCGCCCTACAATGTGCCGATCGAGGGGAATGTCTCAGGGAAGGGCGAAATCGTTCACGCTGAGTTCGCCATGGCGTCGGGCGAAATGTCCAAGGCAGACTTTACGAGCTTCCTTGCTTCGGTTTTCCGCAACCTTGCCGACAATGCCGTCGATGGCGCGATCCATTTCCAATGCATAGACTGGCGGCATATTGAGGAAATGCTCGCTGCCGCAAACGGCGTTTACAGCGAACTCAAAAACGTTTGCGTATGGGCGAAAAACAATGCCGGTATGGGATCGTTCTACCGCTCTCAGCATGAGCTTGTTTGTGTCTTCAAATCCGGCTCCGCACCACACGTCAACAATATCGATCTTGGTCGTTTCGGTCGCAACCGAACGAACGTGTGGAACTATCCCGGCGTAAGCGCTTTTGGTGAAGGCCGTTCGGACCTTCAATTGCATCCGACGGTCAAGCCGGTTGCTATGGTTGAAGACGCGATCCTCGACTGTTCGCGGCGTAAGGGAATCATCCTTGATCCGTTTTTGGGATCGGGAACGACTTTGATCGCAGCGGAGCGGACAGGACGTATCGGGTGCGGCATTGAGATCGATCCGCACTACTGCGATGTCGCGCTACGCCGTCTCAAGGCGGTATGCGGATTGGACGCAATAATGGAAGCCACCGGCGAAAGCTTCGAAGACGTCGAGACCCGAAGGGAAGCGGAAAACGCCCGCGGATTGGAGCAAGCCGCTGAATAGCCTCACGACGGCCGGCACCCATCTCGCGTGCCGGCCCGTCTGTGCGCAATCTGCACATTCGCTCCGGGATTCGGCCGAACTGCCCCCGCTTGATAATGGCGGTGGCGTTTTTGCGATCACCAAGCATGAAGTTCTGTCGGCATATGCTGATGCCAAGCCCATGCAAAGGCAGCAAAGGGCTGCGCAAAAACTTTCTAAGATGCGAGGACATGTCGCTCATCATCTGATTGCTCGGTCGGTTGCTAGAGAGTCTCGGTCCTCGGGTCGCTCTTCCCCACCCTCGTTGCCGGCAGTCACTCTCAGGCGCTTGAGCCCTCGTCGCTGTCGTGCTCGAGCTGCTTTCTCATAGCGATGCAGACCTGAGACCTGCTTCATTTGGTGGGGTTCTGTGCAATCCATTAGATCGACGAGCATCCTGAACCGAACCTGGCGGATGTCAGCCAGCCAATGTCGGGCTCGCGCAAGATCCTCGGCTGCATCCGCCTGCGACGGGTCTGCCGCTTCAGCTGTGAGCGTCATCCTCAACACCTTCAGCCTCGGGCTTTCGCCATCCCGCCCGCCCGATAATCCATGTCGATATGCGTTGCGGCTCGATCGTGCTTTGCCCGTGATTGTTCTGGGGCCGGTGCTCTTCGTCGCATTTACCCGATTGGCTTCGATTTGTCGTTTGGATGCCATTTGCCTCACCTCATCGTCGCGCCGCCACTCCGGGCGTGTCCCTCCGTGCCGCAACGTGATCAAAGTTCTAAGGTGAAAAATAGCAAGAATCTTGCTCCAGAAAGGACTGGCAATCTTTAGCGACTGGAGCGTTACTGAGTCGGCCGGGCACGATCCCGGCGCCGGTATCTGACCTCGCGGACGCGGGGCTTAAGGCAGTGCGGCGGACAACGTCGCAATCGCCTTCAGCGTCGTGTAAACAGGAGATACCGTTGCGTACCATTGTGACTGAATCTGTGGCAGGTCCACGGAGCACCATCGTCAAATCTAACCCCAACGACCGCCGCCATTTTATCGGTGGCTCCGACGCGCGCGTTATTATGGGCGACGACCCGGATGCGCTCGTTAGGCTGTGGCAGCAGAAGCGTGGGGAGGTCTCACCGGAAGACCTCACCGGTAATCTCATCGTTCAGCTCGGTACTGTGACTGAGGTGCTCAATCGGGCCTGGTATCAGCGATGCTCTGGCCAAACCATCAAGGACATCCAGAAGCGCGTCCGTCATCCCGTGCATAAATGGATGGGCGCGACACTGGACGGCGTCGTCGAACAGACGGGGGCGGTCTTCGAAGCAAAGTTCATGCTGCCGTGGTCGTTCAGCGAGGAAGCTGCGGCGGAAAAGCATATGGCGCAGCTGCAGCACAACATGTGGGTGACGGCCGCGCGGAACGCCGTACTCTCGATTATCACCGGAGGTGGCAAGTGGGTCGAGATCACGGTTCACGCTGATCCGCTCTATCAACATCTCCTGCTCACGGCGGAAAAGAAATTCTGGCGTTGCGTTCAGAGCGGGGAGCCGCCCATTCTTTTCAACATCGAGACGCCCCGTCCGAGGCTTGAGGCCGTCAAGGTCGTCGACATGTCCGGCTCGAACCTGTGGGCAGATCTCGCAGCCGTTTACCTTCGGACCCGAGAAGCCCATGGTGAGCACGAAGCAGCCAAGGCGGATCTGAAAAAGCTCGTACCGGAGGATGCGAGGGAGGCGGCCGGTCATGGCATCAGGGCCAAACGCTCCAAGTCAGGCGCTGTCAGTTTTGAGGGCCAAGCTGTCGCAGAGGTGGCCCATGCACCAATCCAGTGAGCGCATCGGGACCATCGCTGCGGCCCTTGCGCGGGCCCAGGCCGAGTTGATGAACCCCGAGAAGACGCTGACCGCGGTCATTCGGTCACCATTCCCTCGGGAGGATGATCGGACATTTCGCTATGCCTCGCTCGCAAGCGGCCTCGACATCGTCCGCAAGACCCTGAGCCAGCAGGAAATCGCCACCATCCAGACCACCCGTATTGAGCAGCCTACGGGACATATCCATCTCACGACCCTATTGGCCCATGCATCCGGCGAGTGGATCTCGTCGGACTGGCCGGTCTGTGCCTCCAAGGAGGTCGAGGCCCCGCACCGGATGGGGGCGGCGCTGACCTACGCGCGGCGCTATGCCCTGTTCGCCCTGGTTGGAATTGCGGGAGAGGACGATCTGGACGCGCCCGACACCCAGGCAGGACCTTCAGTGGCGGCCGAGCCACAAACCGCCTCAGGGACGAAAGGAAAGCCTCCCAAGAGCGTCTTGAACCGACCCCCGGTCCTGCCTCCTGAGCGCTCGGCGGAATTGCTGAACCGGCTACTGGCCGAGCTCGCCACCCAGGTGGACGGGGAGGGCCCGGGCGGCCTCCTTGCTTGGGCCAAAGCAACCCTCCCCCTCAAGAACAGGCTTCGGGAAGCGGATGCGAGAGCTTTGGAGGCCGCTTATGCGGGCAGGCTTGCGGAGCCAACCAGTGCGGGAGCTGAGCTCGAGCCCTATCTGCCTGCCACCGAACCACCTCACCGTTTTGCGGATCCAGGCGGCAGCCTTGCTTTTCCCAAGGAGCCGCCTCGGAAACGAAGCAAGGGGCATCTCGCTTTCGTCCGGGGATTGCCCTGTCTCATTTGTAAGCGGACGCCGGTCGATGCGCACCATCTCAAATTCGCGCAACCGCGTGCGCTCGGGCGCAAGGTCAGCGACGAGTTTACCGTTCCTTTGTGTCGGCCCCACCATCAGGCTCTGCACCGAGAAGGTAATGAAAAGGCGTGGTGGGCCGACATGCAGGTCGATCCGGTGCCTGCTGCGAGGGATCTCTGGGCCGCCAGCCCGGTTCATGCAATCGGGAACGCATCGCCGTCATACTCAGAACCACGGAGTGCACTGGAGACACCGGCAAGATGAACGCACCGTTCCAAATTGTACCACGCCAGAATTACGTTGTGCCAGAGGAGCTGGAAGTCCTGCGACCTGATCCTCTACTGTTGCCTGGAGAAAGCCGCGAACAGTACGACGCGCTCCAGCGCATCGTTCTCGGCGATATCGCGCCGAGATCCGCCATCGAGTGCTTGCTGGCGTTCGACGTAGCAGAGCTGTCCTGGGAAATTCGCCGCTACCGTTCGCTGCGTCACAAGCTGCTCGAGGCCTTTCGGCATCGAGCGGTCCAAAGGGCGTTGAGCCAAATTGATCTTGTCGGCATCGACGACCGCACAAAGGAGGTCGCAAGAGCGCATATCGCAAAGAATGTGCTGGACTGGCGAGTCAATCCTAAAGCTACGGGTGAAATCGACCGTCGCCTCCTGGCATACGGCTTCGATCAAACATCCATCAGTATGGAAGTCTATTTGCAAGTCCGCGAGCAGTACGCCTTCTTTGAGGGGTTGATCAATTCAGCCTCTCTCCATCGATTCAACCTGCTCCGCGAAATTACTCGGGGGCGATTTGCTAAGACAGCAAATCTGGCGCGGTGATAGGAAGGCTGCAGGCAAAGTACGCAGGTCGAGATCAGGCGCAACGTGATCCTGTGCCGTCGACGAGCAGAAGAGCGGGCATATCCATGGTCTGTTCGGCCGCACTGCGACATATCTCCCACGTTCGCGGAGCGCGATGCGGCGACCAGCACGTGGAGCGCCAATTCGAGTTGAGCGGAGCGAAAGCTGCGTCAAGAAGCACCAATCGCTCATGATCGATCCGCGCCGTTTGCCAGAACCAGCGCGCACTCTTTTGCGGTGCGCCACGCCAGCAAAAGCAAGTGGCATGGTGAGAACCTTTCCTCGGTTAACCGAGGATCGAGAAACTCGCCCGAATGCCTTGCGAAGGCTCATCTTCCGCGGCACAATCAGAAATTGATTAACGCGCGAGACTTTTTATGAGGCGGCCGAGCATTGCGGAAACTCTATCACTCTATCTGTACCGCGCGAAGGTGGTGCATGGGGAGTTCGGCCTTCGGGAGTTAATCGGTCGCGTGCTCAGGCGACTGGGCTTCCAGGACCGGGCGATAGCTGCTTGGCGAAGGCAGAAGACGGAGGCAGACGCCGAATTTGACCAACACTTTGGTACAGATACAGGAGGAGTGCAAAACCTCGCGGACCAGGGGGGCATCGTTGGCGATAATGCAAAACATGGGCTTGCGCACATAGCAACCGAGCCAACGCAATTCAGTCAGATAATGCAGGCGCTTGATCTGCAGCTTTCAGAGTTCACTTTCGTCGATCTTGGATGTGGCAAAGGCAGAGCCCTCGTCCTTGCTGCACAATTTCCTTTTAAGACGATCATTGGAGTGGATTTCGTGCCGTCGTTCGTTGAAGCCGCGCGCAAAAACATCAGTGTTGCAGCTGCCCAAGGACTACGAGGGGACATCCAGGTTCTAGTAGGAGACGCAGCGCAGTTTGTTTTGCCTTCGGGGGCAGCGCTCGTGTACCTCTACAATCCATTCGATTCACACGTGGTCCGGAAAGTCGCCCTGCACCTGCGGGCTTCCTACGAAAGCGATCGCCGTCCAATTTTCATCGTCTACTCCAATCCCATTCACATACACGAGTTTACAAGCTGCGGCTGGCAGCCTGTAATTCAAGGCAGCGGGTGGGTAGCCCTCAATTATTTCGACTGATTCGCGCCCTTGCTTCATATTTTTCCTACTACCTGGCGACGCATGTTCTCTTATTTTGTGTCACGCACAGCTAATACGAAGATTGTGAGTAGCCTCGCGCTCGGCCTCGCAATTCTAAGGCACGCCCGTCTTCTGAAACCAATATTATTCGCGCGGCGAGCAAGTGCGCTCGCTCGCTATTTTCGCGCTCGCCCGGAGATCATCGAGATCCTTTACGGTCGTTTCATTTCGGCCAACTGGGATGCTGCAACAAAACTCAATACCGCGATAAGCCATGTCGAAACGGTCGAGGCAATTGGAGGGGCGCTAGGTGCAGAGGCGGACATTGTCACCGATCTGATCGAGCTGCCCGATTGTTGCGGTTACAGGATCAGTCTTGATCAGCCGCGATGGTTGCTTAGAGAGGGTCAGCTTGCCTTGAGTCTGTGGGAAGGCCCGGACCGAATCTTCAGTGTTAGCTTCTCGTTTCGGGCGGACGCAGCTGGACTAAATGCTTTCATCGGAGGAATTCAGGGGCGACGGCAGGTTGAGGGTGAGGAGGATGTTCTCGAGCGCTATAGGCGATTCACAAAATGTGCCCATGGTGTCCGCCCCAGAGATTTTATCCTTGAGGTCTTCAAGGTGTATTGCAAGGTCATCGGCGTCGACCACATCCTGGCTGTAGCGCAAGATAACCATCCCCTTTCCGGGATAAGCGACGGATTTTCGCTGGCGTATGATGAAATCTGGCAGGAGCGCGGCGGCCAGTATGATGGCCATGGATTTTACGTTTTGCCGATTGGTTTTTCGAAGAAGGCAGAAGATGAGATTCCCGCTAAGAAGAGGAGCCAATATCGAAAGCGTGCCGCGATGTTTGTCGATATTGAGGACCGGTTGTCCGAGCGCTTGGTGAAGGAACGCTTCGAGAGATTCCGCCCTGAAGCTGAGCGTCAGGAAGGCGACGTAACGAACTTGGATACACTGCTGCTGTTTCTGGCTTACGCAGGCGCAATATTCGTTTTAGCGTCCACGAACTTCATGGGGGGGACCTGGATTGGATTTGCGGTTGGCTTGGCTTTCGTCCACGCGACCTATTGGATATTGAAGGGGAATATTCCCAAGCGAGCGGGAGAGCGAATAAAGATACTGGCTCGGCTCAGACAGAGCCCTATAGCTGTTCGGGCTGGGTTAGCGATCGTCATCCTCGCCTTGGGATTTGCGGTCGATATCCAATTGGATGCGGACCGGGCGCTGGGAAGAATCTTCAAACTCTATTTCGTATTAGTGTTCGTAAGTTCTTTGTGTCTCGGGACGCGTGTGACATTATTTGTGGGTGCGGTTTGTCTTGTGGCTCTTAACTTTCTCCATCTACCGCCACGATACAGCTTTGCGATCACGAACTGGCAGGAGGCCCTTGATCTGCTGACGTTCGGCGCTATGGCAGCAGTAGTACTGGTGATACCTCGACTTTTGCTCGTTTCTATCGAACTGAGCGCGCTCAAGCGCCGGCGCATTAGATAGGGCTTTCAGCCACATTAGGCAGCTTAGCTAGCACTCCCACCGTTCGGGATGACCTTGGAGCTTGGATGTCTGTTGGTCTGGGCGTCCAGTTAGGGGAACTTGTATGCGTCGCTAGACGGGCCATATTGTTCCACTTCGATCCTGCCTTTGGACCGATCGCAGTATCAGCCGTTGCCTCCAATCAACCAGATATCTTTCAACGAGGCGGACTCGACAGGCGAGCAGGATAGCTATGCTGGTAATTTTACGTCGCTGACGAAGCTCGACGGGCTAGGCAACTTCGCCTTCGAAGGCACCGTTACCCGATTCAAAGTCTTCTCCTCGGCAGTTCCGGAGCCTTCCACTTGAGTGATGATGATTATTGGTTTCCCAGGCATTGGCTTCCTTGCCCTTCGTCGCCGGAGCCTATTGACGTCGGACGCTACCTGGCCGTTGCAGACCTCGTTCTGACAACAAGAAACTGCCTTCGGAGCTTAGCTCGTGGCGCGCCTTGTGCCCGAGTATTTGAGCATCATTCCGCTGGTACAACGGTCTTATTGAGCGCACGCGACCGCCGCAGTCGGTCGATCAAGAGATAGATCACCGGCGTGGTGTAGAGCGTCAGGATCTGCGAGACGAACAGCCCGCCGATGATGGTGATGCCAAGAGGTCGGCGGAGCTCCGTGCCGGGCCCGGTCGCGACCACCAGTGGAATGCCGGCGAACAGCGCCGCCATAGTTGTCATCAGGATCGGCCGGAAGCGCGCCTGGCAGGCCTCGAAGATCGCCTCCGCCGAAGACAGGCCGTGCTGGCGCTGGGCGTCGAGCGCGAAATCCACCATCATGATGCCGTTCTTCTTGACGATACCGATCAACAGGATGATGCCGACGAAGGCGATCACCGTCAGCGGCGTATTGGTGAGCTGCAGGGCGAGCAGCGCGCCCAACGCGGCGGAGGGCAGCGTCGAGATGATCGTGAGCGGATGGGCGAGGCTCTCATAGAGCACGCCGAGCACGATATACATCGCCACCAGCGCGCCGAGGATCAGGAGCGGCTGGCGGCCGCTGGTCTTGGCGAAATCGCCGGCATTGCCGTCAAAACTACCGCGAATGCCCTCCGGCATGTGCAGTTCCTCGACCGCGCGCTGGATGTTCTGCGTTGCGGCCTGGATCTGCACGTCTGGCAACAAATTGAACGACACCGTGGTCGAGGGGAACGACTGCGAATGATAGACCGCGAGCGCGGCGAGCCCGCGCGTCGCATGCACCACCGCCGACAGCGGCACCTGCGCGTCGCCCGCTCCGGCGACATAGATGCGTTCGAGGTTGGACGGGTCGACCTGGAATTTCGGGTCGATCTCCAGCACGATCATGTACTGGTTGCGCTGAGTGTAGATGGTCGAGATCTGTCGTTGCGAGAACGCGTTATTCAGCGCATTGTCGATGTCCTGAACCCGGACGCCGAGCATCGAGGCCTTTTGGCGATCGATGGAGAGCGTTAGCTGCAATCCGTTTGAATCGCGATCGCTGGAGATATCGGTGATACCTTCGACGCTCTCCATGCGTTTGGCCACGATGGGAGCCCATTGCTGCAACAAGCCAAGATCGGTGCTCGAGATTGTATATTGGTAGTTGGAGTCGCTTTGCCGCCCTCCGGCACGGACGTCCTGGGCGGCAAACATAAATAAGCGAATCCCGGCGACCGGATAGAGAGCGCGGCGCAATCTGTCGATCACGGTTTCAGTTGAGACAAACCCGCGCTGCTCTGGTGGCCTCAAGTTGATGAACATGGTGCCGCGGTTTGCGCCTTGCCCTCCAGGGCCTCCGCCGCTCCCCACAACCGAGCCAAGACCGGCCACGGCCGGATCAGCGAGAACAATGTCGGCAAGCTGTTGCTGCAAGCCCAGCATCGATAGGAACGAAGTGTCGGCGGAGGCGCGCGTCGCACCGATGACGAAGCCTGAATCGTCGGTCGGGAAGTAACCTTTCGGGATTTTGATGTAGAGCGCGACCGTCAGCGCAATGGTTGCGAAAAACACCAGAAGCGTCAGCAAGGGGAATTCGAGCGCGGCACCTAGGGTGCGAGCGTAGAACGTGACGATGCGCGACAGCGAGCCCTCGACGATGCGGTCGAATAATGTTGAATTGCCGGGAGTGGTCTGCCGGATGTAGTGGGCGCAGATCATCGGCGTGACTGTCAGCGATACCAGGGTTGAGACCAGAATCGCGCAGGTCAGCGTCAGTGAGAATTCGCGCAGCAGGCGGCCGACGACGCCGTCCATGAAGATTAGAGGAGTGAAGGCGGCGATCAGCGAAAGGCTGATGGAGAGCACGGTAAAGCCGATTTGTCGGGCGCCCTCCTGCGCTGCCTGGAACGGGTGCATACCGCGCTCGAGGTTGCGGTACATGTTCTCGATCATGACAATGGCGTCGTCGACTACGAAGCCAACGGAGATTGCGAGCGCCATCAGAGACAGATTGTCGATCGAGAAGCCTGCGACCCACATGCCGGCGCAGGTCCCAGCCAGCGCCAGCGGCACCGAAATGCCGGCCGCTATCGTTGGCGTGGGCCGGCGCAGGAACACGAACACGACGATCATGACAAGGAACGCTGTTGCCAGGAGCGTCCACTGCATGTCCCTCACGCTGGCGCGGATCGTCCCGGTGCGGTCGACCAGAGTGGAAATTGCGACGCCGGCTGGGATCCATTGCTTCAGCTCTGGAATCAGCGCTTTCACGCGGTCTACCGTGTCAATGACGTTGGCATCACCTTGTTTTCTGATCTCGATGAGGACGGCCGGCTGCTTGTTGAACCAGGCAACCGAACGAACGTTCTTCACGGAGTCTTCGATTTCGGCCACGTCGGAGAGACGTACGAAATTACCGTTCGAGCTCTTGATGACGATGTCGCGGAATTCCGTCGCCGTGCGCATCTGACGATTGAGCGACAAAGTCTCGCTTTGACGCTCGCCATTGAAGATCCCGACGGGCCCAAGCGGATTGGCATTGATGACCGCGGTTCGAACATCATCGGTCGAAATTCCGGCCGTCGATAGTGATACAGGGTTGAGCTGAATTCGCACCGCAGGTTGATCCGCTCCGCTGACCGTGACATTGCCGACACCTGGCACTTGCGCGATTTGCTGTAGCAGTACGGTGTCAGCGACGTCATAGAGAGCAGCTGTCGACAGTGTCTTGGATGTGAGAGCGAGGACGTAAATCGGGGCGCCGGAGGTATTAGCCTTTCCAAACCGCGGCAGCGAGGGAAGGTCGCTCGGCAGATCGGGTAACGAGGCGTTGATTGCGGCTTGTACGTCCCTGGCGCCGCGATCGAGGCTCCGGCCGATATCGAACTGCAGGAGGACGCTGGTCAAACCGAGCGTGCTCGTCGAAGTGATCTGGTTGACGCCGGCAATTTCGCCGAGCCGCCGCTCGAGTGGTGCAGCCACGGTGCTTGCCATGATCGAAGGATCTGCGCCCGGGCGAAACGCGTAAACAAAAATGGTGGGGAAGTCGACGTTCGGAACGGACGCCACCGGCAAGAACCGGTAAGCAACGATACCAAGGAGCAGCAGCCCGACAGAGAGCAGCGTCGTTCCAACGGGGCGTCGAATGAATGGTTGTGAGATCGACGGCATCGCCTCTACGTCGCTAGCTCACGGGACAACATTTCAGCCGGTGCCGAGGCGGGCCTTTTGGTAGCCTCGGTCCAGGATCGCCTGCCACCAGTGCCTATTCTCGCAATACCAGCGAACCGTCTTGGCGAGCCCTGTTTCGAAGTTTTCTTCCGCGCGCCATCCAAGGTCTTCCTCGACCTTCGACGCATCGATCGCATAACGGCGATCGTGGCCCGGCCGGTCCTTGACGAAGGAAATCAGTCGTCGCCGCGCACCATCGCCTGTGGGGACCTCCTCGTCGAGGAGATCACAGATGCTCTGTACCACGTGAAGATTGGACCGCTCATTGCGTCCGCCGACATTGTAGGTTTCACCAACGACCCCACGTTCGAGGACGAGAGTTAGCGCCTTCGCGTGATCCTCAACGAATAGCCAGTCGCGCACGTTCTGGCCGTCGCCGTAGACGGGCAGGGAATCTCCAGCCAGCCCCTTAATGATCATGTGAGGGATCAATTTCTCGGGAAAATGGTACGGGCCGTAATTGTTCGAACAATTCGTCACCAGCGTCGGCAGCTCGTAGGTCTCACGCCAGGCGCGTACCAAATGATCTGACGACGCCTTGCTGGCCGAATAAGGGGAGTTGGGCGCGTAGGCGGTCTTTTCCGTGAAGAGTCCTTCAGCACCGAGCGATCCGAACACTTCGTCAGTAGAGATGTGCAGGAAGCGAAACAGCGCGCGGCGCGCCGGCGTGAGCGATCTCCAGTGGCGCAGCGCCTCCTGAAGCAGCGTGAATGTACCGACGACGTTGGTCTGGATAAATACCGCCGGACCGTCGATCGAGCGATCGACGTGGCTTTCCGCGGCGAGGTTCATGACCGCGTCGGGCTGGTATTTTTCGAACAGTTTTCGCAGCGGCTCCGTCTCGCAGATGCATTGCTGTTCGAAGGCGTAGCGCGGATTCTCGGATGCGCCTGGCAGCGAAGCCAGATTGGCGGCGTAGGTCAGCTTGTCGATATTGACGACGCGAGCGCCGGTGTCGCGCAGAAGATGGCGGATGACCGCCGAACCGATGAAACCTGCACCGCCCGTGACGAAAATCGTAGCCCCGTCAAACCGCACCTGAAGATCCCTCGTTCAAAATGGTTCCTTGCCGAACGAGCGGGCGACGGCCTGCAAATATTCGCCATAGCTGCTCTTTGCGGTCTTCTCGGCCACTTTTTTGAAATCGTCCAATGAAATATAACCTTTGCGGAGCGCGATTTCTTCGGGGCACGCGATGCGCATGCCCTGCCGCTGCTCCAGGATCTGCACGAAATGGCTGGCTTCGACCAGGGAGGCGTGCGTGCCGGTGTCGAGCCAGGCAAAGCCGCGGCCGAGAACTTCGACGAAGAGATCGCCGCGTTTCAGATAGGCGTTGTTGACGTCGGTGATCTCGATTTCGCCGCGGGCCGACGGGCGAACCTTTGCGGCGATGTCGAGCACGTCGTTGTCGTAGAAATAGAGCCCCGTCACCGCCACGTTCGACTTCGGCTGCTTGGGCTTCTCTTCGATCGAGAGCGCCTTTCCCGTGCCATCGAATGCGATGACGCCGTATTGCTCTGGAGACTGGACGACATAGCCGAACACCGTCGCGCCGCTGCGGCGTACGGCGGCCTTGGCCAGCATTTCGGGCAGGCCGTGGCCGTAGAAGATATTGTCGCCGAGGATCAGCGCCACCGCATCGTCGCCGACGAAGTCGCGCCCGACGATGAATGCGTCGGCAAGGCCGCGCGGGGTGTCCTGCGTGGCATAGGACAGCTTCAGGCCGAAGCCGGCGCCGTCGCCGAGCAGCCGCTGGAACAGCGGCTTGTCGGGCGGAGTCGTGATGATGAGGATTTCACGGATGCCTGCCAGCATCAGAGTCGAGAGCGGATAATAGATCATCGGCTTGTCGAACACCGGCAATAGCTGCTTGGAGACCACCGTCGTGACCGGATAAAGCCGCGACCCGGTCCCGCCGGCTAGAATGATCCCTTTCATGGCCCCTCACAGATTTACCAAGCGGAAACTATCAAATAGTGTGCGACGCACAAGTCTGGTATTTTCAACACGGTAAATAGCGGTTTTGGGCAGCTCAGTTTAGGCGACTTGGTTATATGCAGGTATTTAAAACGGAGCTGGACGGGGTTCTGATTTTGGAACCAAGGCTGTTCGGCGACCAGCGTGGTTTCTTCCTCGAGGCCTACCAGTTCGCGCGCTATGCTGAACATGGCGTGACGCGACCTCTCGTGCAGGACAACCTGTCGCGGTCGAGCCGAGGCGTCGTTCGCGGGCTCCATCTGCAAAATCCGAACACGCAGGGCAAGCTCGTCAGCGCAATGCGGGGCAGGGTGCTGGACATCGCGGTCGACGTCCGCCGCGGCAGCCCGACCTTCGGCCGGCATGTCGCCGTCGAGTTGAACGAGGAGAACCGCCGCCAGCTCTGGGTGCCGCGCGGCTTCGCGCATGGCTTCTCGGTGCTGTCGGAGACGGCCGATTTCTTCTACAAATGCGACGATTACTACAGCCCGCAGCACGAGATCGTGGTGCGGTGGGATGACCCGGCGATCGGGATCGACTGGAAGGTCGACACGCCATCGCTGTCCGCCAAAGACGCCGCCGCCCCGCTGCTGGCGGATGTCGAGAACCTTCCGGTCTACGGGCAGGTCTGATGCAGATCCTGCTGACGGGCACGAGCGGGCAGGTTGGGGCGGCCTTGTTGCCGCTGCTGGAGCAGCAGGGCAGCGTGTTCGCGCCCAGGCGCGAGGCGTTCGATCTGTCGCGGCCTGACACGCTGGCCGGCGCGCTCGATGCCTATGGGCCCGACCTGATCGTCAATCCGGCCGCCTACACCGCCGTCGATCGCGCCGAGGACGAGCGCGACCTGGCCTTCCGGGTCAACGCCGAGGCGCCGGCCGCGATGGCGCAATGGGCGGCGCGCCATCGCGTGCCGATGGTCCACCTTTCGACCGACTACGTGTTCGACGGCTCGGGCACGGCACCCTGGCGCGAGGAAAGCGAAACAATTCCGCTCTCCGTCTATGGCGCGAGCAAGCTCGCCGGCGACCGGGCGATCATGGCGGCGGCGCCCGCGCATCTCATCGTGCGGACCTCGTGGGTCTATGCCGCGAAGGGCGCCAACTTCCTCAACACCATCATCCGCCTCGCCGGGGAGCGCGAGGAGCTCCGCATCGTCGCCGACCAGATCGGCGCGCCGACCTCGGCGCGGGTGATTGCAGACACGATCTCCAGGGTGCTGAGCGCCGCGCAAGGCGATCCCGCCCGCATGCTCGCGAGCGGTGGCGGCATCCTGAACGTCGCCTGCGGCGGCGAAACCAGCTGGCACGGCTTTGCAAGCGCGATCGTCAACCGGATGCGCGCGGGCGGCGCGGCGCTCAAATGCCAGCGGATCGTGCCGATCCCGACCGCGGAATACCCGACCAAGGCGCGGCGCCCGGCGAATTCGCGGCTCAGCCTGGCGCGTCTCGGCGAGGTCTTCGGCCTGGAGGTGACGCCCTGGACCGAAGCCCTCGCGCGCGAATGCGAGCAGCTGGCCGCGAAGGCCTGAGCCAGGCGCGCCATCAGGCTTTGACGCTCGGCGCCTGCACGGTCGGGACGTCGAACCCGCGCGCGAACACGCTGTGGCGAAAATGGTCCTGCAGCGCGTGCGGCGTAGTCTGGTCCTTGCCGCCGCTGACGAGCTGTCTGAGGCCGAACAGCGCCAGCCCCGCCAGCGTGCAGCCGTCGACGAGCGCGGCATAGAGGGCGCCGTGGTTCTTCAGGAAATAGCGCCGCCGGGCCTCGAGCATGTAGGCCGGCAGCCGCCGCGGAATCTTGTTGACGCCGGTCGACTGCCCGACCAGGTGGACGACGCGGCTTGCCGGCACGTACCAGGTCGGCCAGCCCTTCTTCCTGGCGTTGAAGCAGAAGTCGATATCGTCGAAATAGGTGAAATAGCCCTCGTCCAGCAGGCCGATGTCGGCGAACACCTGCCGCCGCACCATCATGCTCGCGCCCGCGACCCAGTCGGTGGCGACGGGCTCGTCCACGACGGGGGGCGCGACAGCAAAGCGGCTCAGCAGGCGGCTGACGGCGCCGAGCCGGAGCGCGGCCTCGAACTCGCTCAGGGGCGATTGGAAGCGGAAGGCCGAGCGCTGCGGCGTGCCGTCGGGATCCTCCAGGCGGCTGCCGGCGATTCCCACATGCGGATTCTGCGCCATGAAATCGACCAGCGCCCGGATCGCGTTCGGCCGCACCACGGTATCGGGGTTGAGCAGCAGCACGTAGGCCGGCGGCTCGGCCGCCGCCAGCGCCGGCCGGATCAGGACGTTGTTGCCGCCGCAGAAACCGAGATTGACCGGGCTTGCCAGCAGCGAGCACCAGGTGCCCCAGCTGTTCGCGGCGATCGCCTGCCGGATCGCCGGCGCCTGGTCCTCGCCGCTGCCGTTCTCGCAGACCGCGACGCTTGTGCCGGGAACGGAGGCGATCTCGTCGCGCAGCGAGCGCAGGCAGTCGATGGTCAGCCCGGCGACACGGAAGTTGACGATGACGATCAGGAGGGACATGGAAACCTCGTGCTCTCCCGAAAGCAGGGATGAGCGTTCCTCAGCGGCCGGCGCGAATGCACGGCAGGATTATCGTATCGCGCGCCTGCCAGCAACGGGAACGCGGGCACGTTCCAAACCTCCGCTCGCGGCGCCGTGCGCCTTCGAGCGCAGGTCGCTTTACCACGTCTCTTAAGCTTGCGATGGCGGCTGAGACGTGGGAAGGAGGGCGCATATTGAGGCGAATGATATGCGCGTTTTGATCCTTGCAGACGATTGCAATCCGCAATGGCCCTCCCTGCCGGTCGTCGGTTACAAGGCCGCGAAGGCACTTGCGGAAAAAGCCGATGTCGTCGTGGCGACGCATATCCGCAATCGCGAGAACATTGCGCAGGCCGGCTTCGGCAAGGCCGCGGTCGAATATGTCGACAACGAATACATCGCAAGACCGATTTACAAATTCGCGACGTGGCTGCGCGGAGGCAACGCCGTCGGCTGGACCACCAACGTGGCGCTGGCCTATCCGAGCTATCTTGCGTTCGAGCGGGAGGTCTGGAAGCGCTTCAAGCCGGAGATCGTGGGCAGGCGCTTCGACATCGTCCATCGGCTCACGCCGATGTCGCCGACCCTGCCGAGTCCGATCGCCAGCTGGTGCCGGAAGGCCGGCGTCCCCTTCGTGCTCGGTCCGCTTAACGGCGGGCTGAAATGGCCGGCCGAATATCGCGCCGAGCTTGCGCGCGAGCGCGAGTGGATGTCCTATCTGCGGGAAGCCTATCGCTATCTGCCGTATCGGAAATCGACCTATGCGGACAGCTCGGCGATCCTGGCGGCGTTCGCCCACACCGTGAACGACATCGGCGCGGAATCCGCCGGGCGAATGATTCACTTCCCCGAAGTCGGTATCGACCCCGACATCTTCTCGCAGGGCGTCTCCGCGCTGGGCTCGGCGCGCAAGACCTTTCTCTTCGTCGGGCGTCTCGTCCCATACAAACTGCCGCGGCTCGCCGTCGAGGCGTTCGGCATGAATCCGGCATTGCAGGAGCACCGGATGATCGTAGTCGGCGACGGCCCCGAGCGGCCGGCCCTCGAGGCCGTCATCCGCGAGAACGGATGGGCGGACCGCGTCGAGCTCGCCGGCTGGAAGACCCAGAGCGAGGTGGCGGCGCTGATGCGCAGTTCGGACGTGCTGGTGCAGCCGTCCATCCGCGAACTCGGAGCCGGCGTGGTGATCGAAGCAATGGCCTGCGGCCTCGCCTGTGTTGTCACGGATTACGGCGGGCCGGCCGACCTGATCGACGACAATCGCGGCATCAAGTTGCCGATGGCGCCGCCTGATGAACTGCGCAGGAGCTTCAGCGAAGCGCTGGGGCGGCTAGCCGGCGAACCGGAGCTGCTCGACAGGTTGAAGGCCGAGGCGCGCAAGCACGCGGAGCGCTATTACACGTGGGAGGCCAAAGCCGATGAACTGATCAGGGTCTACGATTGGATCAGGGGCGGCGGACCGAAGCCGCAATTCGCTTCAACGGGGATATAGATCGATGCAGGCTGGCGCGAACATATTTGCGTACATCGCCTTGTTCGCTTGGCCGGTGATCAGCATTCCCCTGTTCTTCGTGCTGCGGCTGCCTGTTGCGTTTGCAATAACCGTCTTGGGAGCCGATTTGCTGCTTCCGTCTGGCTTTGCGGTCAAGGTTGAAATGATCCCTCAGTTCGATAAAGGGACGATTGCCAGTCTATCGGCAATGGCGGGATGCTACTTGCGCGCTAAATATTTGCCGCGTCTCTCGCAATTTGTTCTGCTTAATCTACTCGTAGCAGGCTATTTGCTGGGCCCATTCATCACGTCCCTTTTGAATGGTGACGCTGTTCAATCCGGCAATCAAGTTATGCCAGGGGTGGGTCTCTATGATGCCGGCTCTGCCTTCCTCTCCCAGTTCATTCTTTTTTCTCCCTTGCTGCTTGCGCGGCAGGTTCTAAGGACTGATCAACAAATACTCGATGCCTTGAAAGTACTAGTGGTAGCGGGAGTGCTTTACTCGGTGCTCCTGTTGCTTGAAATTCGATTGAGCCCACAGCTGCACTATTGGGTTTATGGCTTCTATCCGAGCCAATTTGCTCAATCGATCCGGGGAGGAGGGTTCCGGCCAATGGCTTTCATGGGGCACGGCCTTCTCGCGTCGCTTTTCTTAATGAGCAGCTTTGTAGCAGCCGCGGTGTTTTGGCGCTTAAGAAGTCCTTTAACCGGGCTGTCGCCCGCGGGAATAAGCGTCTACCTCGCGTTGGTCCTAGTCGCCTGCAAAAGCCTTGGTTCCTTCTTATATGGATTGATCCTCGCCCCCCTCGTACGTTGGGGGAGCCCGCGAACGCAAGTTCGTGTTGCCGTGGTTCTTGCCCTGATGAGCCTGACCTATCCCGTGCTGCGCACGTACGATTTAGTCCCCCGAGAATCGATTTTGAGCGTCGTACGATCGATCAGTGATGATAGGGCATCATCGCTCGAATTTCGTCTTGTCAATGACGATCTTCTGCTTGCCAAGGCTTCGGAGCGATTCTGGTTTGGCTGGGGGCGCTACGGACGCAATCGAATTTACGACGAATACGGCTCCGAGGTCATCACTGATGGTAGATGGATCATCACGTTCGGACAGTTCGGTGCGTTTGGCTTCATATGCGAATTTGGTCTACTCGCACTTCCAATATTCTATGCGTTTCGAACTTTGGGCCATGGGCACAGCAAACAAACGGCACTCCTCCTCGGTGCACTGGCTTTGATACAGGCTGCGAGAATGATCGATCAGCTTCCAAACGCTTCAATAAATCCCTGGGCTTGGCTAATAGCAGGAGCCCTTTTGGGGAAAGTGGAGTTTTCGCGTGGCGTCAGACGTTCTGAAGCAAGGTCGATGCGCCGCTTGGGAGATGCCCCAACGACAGCGGTTTGATACTCAAGCCTTACCCGTCTGCCCTGGCAACCAGTATTTTTTTTGGGGCTTTTACAAAGTGGCTTTCAACAAGGTGCCAACTCAGCCAGCCGGCTATGAGCGAGATTGGCAGGGTCACACTGAAGAGAAAGATTGGAGATCGTATCTGGAACGCCGCGACGAGTGCGCCTGCGATAGGCCAACCGTACAGATACGTGCCGTATGAAATATCGGTTCTGCTATTTAGTCTTGCAAATTGATGGGAGCGGATGCCGAAGACGAAATAAAAAAGCAAGTAACTTCCGGCGAGTCCGAACGTCATCTCCTGGATACTGGGATACGAGAAGCTCCAGATCCAAACGCCGGCCGCTATCAATGCGATCCACCATCGATAAGGAATTACGTCCCGATAAAGATAGAAGCAACTCCCAACGCAGAACATCCCGGCCATACGAATGAACAGTTGAGGGAGTCCAACCAGTTTGGCGAGAGGGCCGATATAAGTTGGCCAACCCACAGCATGACCTACTAAGAGTCCTACTGTAAGTATCATGATTGCGAACCTGAAGCGATATGCCCCGATTAAGCCAAGTGAAGCCACCATTAGGTAGCATCGGAATTCGTAGGGGATCGACCAAGCCGATCCATTTAGCGCATGAAATGCGAAATCAGGATAGGCCTGAATTTCGGGGAAGTTTAAAAGAGAAATGTTTGCGGCGGCTCTCACATAACTTTTCCAGCCCCAGGAAAGTAGGGGTGAACCAACCAACGGACTGAGCGTAGTCACAATGACAGCGCAGGCTACAAAGCCGGGATAAATCCGTCGGACGCGCTTCAATAAGTAATCGAATAAGCCCTTCGATTGATGAAAGCTCTGCAATACGAGATAGCCACTGACTACGAAGAAGCCATCTACGGCAACTTCGCCGAAGGTCATGACTCCCCCAAAATGCATGAGCGCTTCCCGTGATCTATTCCCATCGATCATCTCGGATGAATGGGAAACGATCACGAGGCTCGCAAGCATAAGCCTCAGAATTCCAAAATTGTTGTCATGTTGAGCCAAATGTTTTGGCTGAGGCCTGTCTTCGAGATGCAATCAATTTATTCCAATGAAGCTTGTCGTTGCTGTCCAAACTGGATTTTTGTTGTCGATCTTACTTGAGTTAGCAACTGTTGGCCAATAGCGAATTCCAGCCCAAGTACCGAACTGGCTCGTGCAGCCGCCCTCGACGAATTTAGCAGGTCGAGTACCCCCTACCTCCAAAAATGCCGCATAAGCTGCCGCGTAGACTGCGCCAACTTCCGCAGAATGACCACTGTTAATCAAAAACTCAGTGAATTGGGGTTGTCCACCGTATCCGTTGAGATAGATGTCGCCCACGAAGTGGGAGCCACCCTCGTACTGCCGAAGCTCTAACCCATTAGCAGTCGCCATTGCCTTCAGGGCGGGCCAGTACGTCGACTTCAAGGCGGCTACGTTGCCCGTCGTTTTGAAACCCTCAGCACATGTCCCGTTGAGCAAGCTCGCTGCCAACTGTTGATTGAAATAGGTGTACTTCGTTGGATACGATTTCGGATCGGACGCGAACTTTGCGGCGCTTCGATCCATAATCTCGAAGATCAGGGCTGGTACTACGTAGTTGTTGCCCGACACGAACGTGGAGTATTTCGTTGCGTCTACATCCTGCAGCTCGAAGCTGTCGGTTGTCACATTCGTGATTGTAGCGAAGGTATTATCAAGTTCTTTCATTCCGCTCTGAATGAACACCTTTATGCGTTGGCCATTCTTATAGCCATGTCCTTTGCATTGAACGAATGCTGGATTCGTCTTTGAGATGCTTGTGATTGCTTTCGAGCTTTGAACGTCGCCAAAATAGCCAGTGCCATAGACGGCCTTGAAAAGATCGCTGATTCGAAGCGACGGTGAATTTTTCAAAACGCTATTGATGCCCGCTAACTGCTGGCTCAGTGGGCCGGTTGTCACCGTCTGCGTGTTGATGCAGCCCTGCCAGCGAGACGGGTCATTGTAGATTCCCCGAATGATTTTCATCAGCTGCGCGGCTCGATACCCGTACCACATATTGTAGCGCGCGGCATTTCCGGGCCAAATTGAATTTCCCTGATCGAGACAGAAAGCCGTCTGTAGGAACCCGAAGTTCCAACACTCATTACTGAACTCGTAGGTTACTTCCAATTTGGTGTTTGCCTTCATGTAGGTGGCGAACTCCTGGACGAACGTGTCAGTGCATTTTGCAGGCAAGCAGACGTGAATTTTGCGCCCCGTCTCGTTAGCGAGCTTGCAGAGAAGCCATGGGTGAATGCTGCCTTTTCCGCCCAGGCTCGATTTGAGCGGCTGACACCAAGCCAGATAGGCTTCGTCCGCCAGTTGCGTAAAATCCGTAATGTCAGAATTGTTGGTATACTGCCAATCCATCGTCCGAATCGTGTCGAAGCTCTTGAGAGTGGTCAGCCAATCGGGATTGAAGGTCTCTCCCGCTGCCACGTTCTTCGTGTACCGCTCTTGGTAGATCCGAATATTGCTCGGCGGGTTGTTCCGATCCTTCAACGTCAACGTCAGTTGTGTATTGCCCGGGCGGGAGCCCATTTGGAACGTGATCTTGTTTGCTCCGACCTGGGTCTGGGTTCCGCCTGTAGTTAAGAAGTCTATGTAGCCGGTGGCGCTTCCGTCCCACTCGACTACCCATTTCTCGCCCGAATAGTCGCAGCCAGCAGCAATCTGAATATTACTGGGCGGAGGTGCGAAAAATAGCCTCTTCAAGTTTATCAACTTAGCAGGCGCTGGGCGGACAATCTCGCCGGTGATCGGAGACAGAAAACCGCCGGTGTCCCATATTGTCTTTCCGCTGATCTCTCCAGCAGGCGTGGTAATGGCTGGAGTTGCCGCAGTTTTCCACCAGTTCAGGAATGGACTAAAGCCATTGTAGTAGGTTGGTCCACATAGCCCCAACGCAACCGGCTTCAGAGTGGGAGAAGCGCTCTTTGATGCCGCCATCAGCGGAGCCGGAGCAGCGTTGGCGGATGAAATGAAACCGGCTGCGGATAGCAACTGGATGGCGTGACGCCGTGTGATGAATGATGTGCTCATAGCTAGCTCCCAGTCTCTACCGTGCGGGCTTTACCTCATGGCCGATCGCTTTAATTTCGGGTAAATCAAACAGACCGTAGTGATCCGGCATTTGGGTACGGTTACAGGGAACCTACCGAATTTGAGCGTATTTCGCGAACGTATGTTCCCGGAATCATGGGGGGCGAGCTTTTGTTCAAGATATTGCCAAGTCCTTATTATCAGAAGATAAGGCAGGTATCGATACCTTAACAACTTCGAAAAGTTTGTCCCTTGGCCACATCCGCAAATCTTGGCGCACGAGTCCCGTTAACTAAACGTGTCATCGGCGCGAGCGCTTGGACCTTTGCTGGTTATGGATTGGGGCTGTTCATTCGCCTGGGTAGCAATCTTATCCTGACGCGTCTGCTCGTTCCTGAAATGTTTGGCGTCGTTGCGATAGCAACCGTTGTTCTAGTCGGTTTGTCGATGTTTTCAGACATTGGCCTCGGTCAAGTTATCGTCCGAAGTCAACGTGGGGAAGAATCCATCTTCGCTAACACCGTGTGGAGCACCCAAATTGCCAGGGGCGCCTTCTTATGTGTTGTGGGGCTACTAGTCAGCGGTGCCCTGACATTGGGAGGCGATCTGGGGTTATTCGCGTCAAAAAGCGTCTATGCCAACCAGAGTCTCCCAGGAGTCCTCGCGGTTCTCTCTTTGACGGCCCTTATCGACGGCTTGGCCTCGACAAAAGGCGCCCAATCTCGGCGCAGCGTCCAGCTTGCGAAAATAACTCAATTGGACATCGTGGCTCAGTTGTTCGGTTTGTCCTGCATGTTCTTATGGATCTATTTTGATCGTACCATCTGGGCTCTGGTTTTTGGGGCTATTGGGGGTAGCATTTCAAGAACCGTTTTGACGCACGTGTGGCTCGATGGTCACCGCAACAGGGTTGAATGGAATCGCCAAGCCTTCCGTGAGATCTTTGAGTTCGGGAAGTGGATTGTCCTGTCATCCATACTTGGCTTCTTGGTATCCAATACCGATCGGCTGCTCCTGGGAGCATTTGTAGATGCGCGAACGCTGGGAATTTATTCAATCGCGTTTACTCTATCAAGTGCCGTCGAACTGGTCATGTCCAAACTGATTAACGCCGTAGCCTTTCCTGCATTTAGCGAAATTGTCAGAGATCGACCCGAGCAAGTTCGCCAAGTCTATTACAAAGTTTTCAGCATTGTTGCCGGCGTTTGCTATTTTTCAGGCGGCGTACTCATTGGCTCGGGACAGGATCTAATCAATTTGCTGTACGATCAGCGCTACTCCGAAGCGGGATGGATGCTGCAAATACTGGCATTCGGTGCGATAGCTGTTCCGTACCAAGTGGCTGTGCAATGCTTTCTGGCGTTGGGAAAACCAAATCTTTTTACTCAGATATTGCTTTGTCGTTTGGTTACTCTGGTCGCTGCATTGGCAATAGGTTTCCAATTGGGGGGGCTTCCGGGTGCCTTGTGGGGCATTGTCGTGAGCCAAATCTTGCCCGTCTTTGCCGTTATCTACTGGCTCGTCCGGCTAAAGATGGTCGACCCGAGGCGGGAGATTCTGTTGGTCACGGTGATCCCGGTTGGTCTTCTCGTCGGGTACGGTCTAACATCAATTGCGCATTTCGCTCATTCTGGGTCGTGATATTCGGAATTAAATCAGTGATAGGATGATCGGTTTGAAAGGAAAGCTGGGCTGGGTCGAGTTTGGCCGTGGTTGGGCGGCATTTATGGTTTTTGTATCCCATGGGTTCTACATGGGAGTGCCGGCACACTACAAAGACGTCTTTCTTTGGGGCCGCTGGGGGGTCTGCTTCTTCTTTGTTCTTAGCGGCTTCATTATCGCACACGTCCACTGGAAGGATATCGGAGCGTCAAGTCGAGCAAGGGATTTTGTTTGGCGCCGGTTCGTTCGGATATTTCCTACATATTGGCTCGCGCTCGCAGTTTACATTTTTGTTCGAAATGTTCTTGGTAGCCCCGACTACAAGCTGCTTTTTACGCCGCTAGAACTTGCAGGGAACGTTGTGCTTTGGCCCACGCTTCCAGATCTATTGCTTCCAATGGCGTGGACTCTCAGGCACGAGCTCTTGTTCTATGGTCTGTTTGCGATCGCGATATTGGACAAGCGCATAGGATACATCGTCTTTTCAATTTGGTTCGCATGTTTGGTCTCGAACGTCGCGCATCAAACTCCGTGCGAGATGCTTACCGTCGCCGCAGAACGTTGTATGGCCGAAAACGCTGGCAATTCTGCGCCATCTCCAATCTCATTTCTTATAACCGCAAATGTGAACCTGTATTTTTTTGCTGGCATGGGCCTAGCCTTGGCCTTCCGCGCCAACTTGATCGGTCTTGTAGCTACGGCTTCTACCGCTCTATGGGCTATTTCTCTTTCTGCGAGCTGGACTATCGATTCAACCTACATGTTGGCGCTATCACAAGCGTGCAGTTTCACAGCGCTAGTTTCGCTCGCTATCTGGCTGTCTGTAATGTTTAGAGCGCCGTCTTTCGCCTATTGGATTGGAAATATCTCATACGTTTTCTATTTGCTACACATAACCACGATGCTGATGGCCCACGGGATTATGAAGCGCCTGGCATTGAACCTACCTTGGCAGGTCGAGCCGGTTTTCGCGGTAGTGCTTACTCTCGTAGCTTCTCATGTCGTAGCAACGTATTTTGAGAAGCCTGTCCGGAAATGGTTGGTTCAACTGAAGAATAAAAGTGAGCCTTCGCCGTCTGAGGAGTCCTCTTGAAAGAGGCAAGCCGATCAGGTCTCCTGATCACGCTCGCCGATAAGAGAAACTGCCTTCTCGGTCCAGGCTAGTAACGGATCAAAAAACTCCTCTCGGTATAGATTCCCTGCGTTCACCAGTTTAATCACCAACTCGGGGTTATCAATCAGAGCGCGAATGCAACTCTCGTAACTCTGTGCATTGTCCGGCTCAGCCTGCAAGACAGCATCAGGCACAAGCCTCAATGCGGGGCAGACGTCGGACGTGATGACAGGGCGTTTTGCCAGGACGGCTTCAATTACAACTTGATTTAGGCCTTCGGGGAATGATGTTCTGGTCGGCACAACGACGGCATTCGATAGCTCGAGGAGTTTCGTCAGCTCCGGTCGATCGAGGTGACCATGCGTCATCACCGATTGCTCAAGTCCCGATGAGCAAATCTCTGCTCTGAGGGAGTTGAGTGCGTCTCCCTCGCCACAGACGTCTAATCTCACTGAGTAGTTTCTAGCCAGAAGATTGCGCGTGGCGCTCAGAAGATCGAACACGCCTTTCTCGACCTCTACGCGGCCTGCGTATAAGAGTCGAAATGGGCGAACGGTTGGAGGTGGTCCGAAGCGTTCGAAGTCTGCACGCGAATACAGCGGATAGAAGATCGTAATTGGCACGGTGGCGGCGCCAAGTTCGCGAATCTGCGCTTCGATCGTTGGAGATGCGACAAGACAGCCCGCACAATGGTGATTGAAGAACCATCGGTTCAGTCGATCTATCAGCTTGCCCGCGGCGCCGCGGGACTCGCCTTGACGGTGTATGACCGTATGGATCGAGAGATAAACTTTCTTGCCCATCATCGACAATGGTGCGAGCAGATAGAAGCTCGTTACGCCGTCCATGATGATTACGTCAGACGCTCTACTTCTCCATACATCGAGCCAGAGATGTGCGGCGAGACGCCATTGGTTGAGGTGAAAACCGAGCCCGCTGGCTTGTTTCTGACGCGCACGCGCGTGTACCTCAAAATCTCCATCACTGTAGTTCTCTGGTCTGTCTGTCGGAAACGAGGCGACACCCTTTCGGCCTAGACGCTTACAAAGGTCAAAAAATTGCCCTGAATATGTCGCGGCAAGCTGACGTTCATCGGGAAGCCCTTTGCGCCAGCGAACAAAGGTTCCTAATACGTCACCGGCTACTGCAGCATAGTAGATTGGTTCATCGCGCATTTGAGCGACCTTCAGTAGTGGATTGCTTGTCTTGAAAACTGTTTAACTTGACGTTCTCTCACTGTCTTGAGGAGCCTGCGATGAATGCGAGTTAGAAGCGAATCATCAGATGAAATTGGCGCGTATTTTTGAATGAGCTCCACTCGATCGGCCGGGAGCTGGCTGATAAATTGATCGGCCCAACTCAAGGCCGGTCCATGAAGAGAATTGTGATAGTGAAGGACGCGAACTTCCTTCATGGGAAGCAAGTTCGCGTTCTTCTTGATAAGCGGATTAATGTTGAAGTTCATCGCAGGTTGAAGTTCGGCGTGTTTGAGTTTGAGTTTTTGGACGGCCAAAGATATCGAAACCTGATCTTGGTGATAGATTCCAGCCTGCTTTGAGCCGATCTTGTCTTTCAATAAGCGGGCGATAATATCGAAATGCTCGGCTCCCAACTTTGTTTTAGTCGCGTACGTGTAGATTCCACCTTGCCAGTAAGCCCGAATTGGCCGCCGTTCCGGAAAAGATAGGATGACCGGAAACTCGTCGAAGTTCAGGCCAAAAATCTCGCAGAGCTTCAGCCAATAGGCAGCGTTGTCATCTAATCCGTCTGAGCCCAGATAGCCCTCACCGGCCCGCGCTACGAATTGCGCCGAATTGGTCGGAATGACGTCTTGCAAATGCTGCAGCACCACCATGTCGCCGTCGAGCCAAGTGATGTTCGGCGTCGACACTTTTGATTCCAGTGCGGCCATCACCGCGCTCTTGTTGGCGTTATTCCACCACGCCAGCTTAGAATTGAACGGTTCGTCAATGAATTCGACATTCAGTCGTCGCAGCGTGGAGATTGTCGAGGGCTTCAATTTTGGTCCGCGTCGCGGCTTTACAGCTACAAATGGCGCATCTGCCCATTCTCCGCCGAATAACCGTAGGGACTCCGCGAGCAGCATAACTTGCGATTCCAGGCCTCCTGCCTCAACGCAGGTCACAAATGTCGTGCTCGGTGTCATTTGCAGTCGTCTCCATGGCAATTCCGAAGAGTTTTGTTGCTAATTGATATTGTCGGACGGCCTAGCATCCTGATTAGCGCGTAGCGGCCATCTTGTCGCGACCGCATTCGCTGGTACTTCTGAATGCGGCGTAATAGTAACAGGGCCGAGTATCTTGGCCCCCGCACCCACGTCGACGTGCCCTAGCAGAGTAGGCACCCCTCCGCCTCGACGTGTGCCAATCGTCACCTGCTGGAAGATCAAACAATTGACCCCAATCTTTGCGTGCGGGTGAATGACGATACCGTTCGGATGAGGGATCAGGAGCCCCCCACCGATGCTGCACTCGAGGGGAATGTCCGCGCCCGTGACGATGCTCCAGAAACGGTGACGCCAAACGCAAATACGTCTTCTGAGTCCTGAGATGGCGCCGCTCTTGTTTTGCAGACGTTGATAATCCCGAATCGTCTTCAGCAGCCGCCGACCGGGTTGCCAAAACGCCGTGAGCGCCTCGCGAGACCAATCCGGTTCAGTTGCGCTGATGTCTTGCATGGAAAATCTGCCGCCCGACCGTCTTCAACCCTTCTTCCTCGCCGCCGCGACCAACTCGTCACGCCAGCGTGGCCTTGCGGTGAGCGGAGACAACAGCTTGCGCGCGAGGCGGGCCTTCGGGGAATGGCCGATATGGCCGAGTTCATCGTGCTCCATCATGATGACCTCGAGCTCGGCCTGTTCGAGCTGCCAGCGCAGATGTTCGGCTGAATATTCGAGCTGATGGCCGAGGCCCTGTCCCGGCATCGGCAGCATGAAGCGGTCGAGGAATTCGACGCCGGCGATCATCCTGACGAGGTTGCGCATTCTGAACAGATTGGGTGTGGTCAGGAAGACCAGTCCGCCCGGCTTGAGGAAGTTCAAGGCCCGCTCGAACACCACGTAGGGAGGCAACGGCAGATGCTCGATCACCTCCAGCAGGACCAGCACGTCGAACTGCTCCTTTGCGTCGGGAAATTCGCTGCTGAGCAGATTGCATTCGATCAGCGGCACGCCCTGGCGATCCAGCGGCGCGGAAAATTGCCGCGAGATGTCGCCGACCGTGCAGTCGTCGCCGAACAGATGCTTGCTCAGGATCGCCAGCTGGCCGCCGCCTACTTCCAGAATGCGCGCCGGGGAGGGAAGCGGCAGCTGGACGAAGAACTGCAACGACTTCCAGTAGCGTTCGCGTTCACGTCGGTAATAATCGTCGGATTCGAAAAATCCCGCGCCGATCACGGCGGCGTCATAGAGCCGGTCAAATTCCCGGCGGTCGAGTTTTGCGCTTCGCGTGGACATTGAACTCTCACATCAAAAAGGTGAATAATTACAGTTTCTTGGTCGTTTTTTCATTCCGTGATCGCCGGTCGGCGGCCGGCGGCGATTTCGCTTGACACTACTGTGCATGGGGTTGTTTTCGCACTTTCACGATCGGGAGGTGGCGCCGCCCCCATCACTTGTACTCAATGATCTGGCTCCTCCCCTGGAACAGCCGGTCGGCCGCGAATCTGAGCTGGCCGAGGCCTTCGGCAAACCGGCCCAGCAGCTCGAGGCCGGCGAGCGCGATGCGGTCGCGCAAGGCGCCCCGCTGCCGCGGGATCCGGCGCAGCAGCTGGAGCGGGTAGATCAGCAGCAAGGCGAGGCCGGGCGCGCCGAAGGCGACCACCGCGAGCGCCGCGGCCAACGGCAGCCAGATGCCCCAGAGCCAGGCCCTGCGGCTCTCCCACACCCACAGCCGTTCGGGCGGGGCGCCGTGCGCGGACCGCCCAAGCGCAAAGGCGTAGCCGCTCCGCACGTTGCGCCGCCACCATTGGCCGAACCGCGTCATCGCGGCGTCATGCCGCGTCATCTCCGCGTCGATCCGCCAGATCGTCCAGCCGGCCGCGCGCAAGCGCACGCACAGCTCCGGTTCCTCGCCGGCGATGAAATCGTCGCGATAGCCGCTGACCTGCTCCAGAGCCGCCGACCGCATCATGACGTCGCCGCCGCAGGCCCGCGCCGGGCCGAGCGGCACGTTCCACTCGGCATCGCAGATGCGGTTGTAGATCGACCGCTCCGGATGCCGCTCCCGCCGGCGCCCGAACACTGCAGCCGCTTCCTCCTGCCGCTGCAGGAAGGCGACCGCCGCCGCGAGCCAGCCCTCGGCGAGCTCGCAATCGCCGTCTACGAACTGCACCAGCTGCAACCCGGGTGACAGCTCCTTCAGGCGCCGAAATCCTGCATTACGGGCGCGCGCGGCGGTGAAGCCGCCGGCATTGTCGAGCTCGACCACGTCGATTCCCTGGCTCCGCGCCCAAGCGACCGATCCGTCGCTCGAGCCGGAATCGACATAGACGATCGCGCGGGCTTTTTGGGCCGACGACAGGCAACACTTCAGCCGCTCGCCCTCATTGCGGCCGATCGCCACGACGCCGCAGGCATCCAGTGGGGGCGTGTCGCTTGCGGTCACAACGCGACGTCCCGCAACGTGTCTTGCCGGCGGGGCTTGATGATGGCGGGCACGCCGATGGCGATCGAGTTCGCCGGCACGTCGGAGAGGACCACCGCATTCGCCCCGATCACCACATTGTCACCAATTTTGATCGGTCCCAGCACCTTCGCGCCGGCGCCGATATCCACATTGTCCCCGATCTCCGGTCCACAAGGTTCATCCACCCGCCGCAATCCGACCACGACGCCGTTCCGGATTCTGCAGTTGTCGCCAAAACGGGCGTAGCCGCTCACGATGATCCCCCCGAAATGGTCGATCACAAAGTTGCGCCCGACCACTGTTTCGCAGGGGAGCTCTATCCCGGTCAGGATTTGAACGAGCTTGTAAAGGATCTTGTAAAGGAACGAGAACGGCTTTCGGAGCACGGCCGGCCTGATGCCATAGCGCCAGCGCCCGAACCGGTACACCAGCATGACCCAGAAGCCTTGGGCTCCGCAGTCGCGACCATGCGCCGCAAAATCGGCTCTCACGTTTTCGAACATATTTAAGCCAGCCGCAATAAATCGCCCCGACCGCTTGGTTCGGTCCCCTGCCAGCTTTGCAGCCTATCGCGGTAGTTCATTTGTGTGCAACATTAACGACTAACCGACGGCCCGAGCGGAGCCCCGAAGCTGCAGTAAGGTGAATCGGTTCCCGAAATTATGAGTGCCGTGCATTAATCACTGGGATTAAATCGGCTTCCAAATATCACTCGTCGTATGTTACGTGAATGCTGTTATCAGAAAAAATGGAATTTTGCGGCGGTTCGTTCCGCCACTCCATACGTCAATTCGCGAGATCCCGATTTGAGCACAATCCAGTCTGTCCGTCTCGGTCCGCTAGGTTCTGCTGCTCCGCCTTTGGAGCCGCAAATGGTGGACGAAGTCGACCAACAGCGAAACGTCACGCGAGAACTGTACGGACTACTCGGGCTGCCCATCGATGCCATCGACTTTCGAACGCTGATTCGGGCCATGGATGTAGCAATCGAGAAGCGCCAACCTTTGCTGATCTCGACGCCTAACGTCAACTTCCTCATCAAAAGCCACGAAAATGCGGCGTTTCGCGACAGTATACTGCTAAGCGATCTCTGTCTTCCCGACGGCATGCCCCTGATCTGGATCGCGAAGCTTCTGCGGGTACCGATCCAGGAAAGAGTGGCAGGGTCCGATCTCTTCGGCCGGTTGAAGTCTAGGACGGAAAAGAGGCTACGCGTTTTTCTGTTCGGTGGGGCGGGAGACGTGGCCAGCAGGGTCGGTGAGAAGCTTAATGCCGATCAATGTGGCCTCGAATGCGTCGGCGCGCTCAACCCGGGCTTCGGATCCGTCGAGGAGCTTAGCTCACCGGACATACTAGCCAAGATCAACGCAAGCGAAGCAGACGTTCTCGCGGTCTTTATGAGTGCCGAGAAAGCGCAGGCTTGGCTCCTGCGCAACCATCATGAGCTCACAGTTCCGGTCCGAGCTCAGTTCGGCGCGACTATCAATTTTGAAGCAGGTACGATCCGACGTGCACCGCCGTTCCTGAGAAGTACTGGGTTCGAGTGGCTCTGGCGAATCAAGGAAGAGCCCTACCTTTGGCGGCGCTATTGGGCCGACGGCAAGGCGCTCCTACAGATCCTTTGCACGTGCGTGTTACCGCTGGCGATCATTGCCAGGTCGGCTCGGCAACACTCTGTTTTCAGCATTCATGTGCATCCGCACGGCGTCGAAATGACACTCAACCTCTCTGGGCCAGCCACAGGCGCAAGTGTCGATTCTCTGGTATCGGTCGTGCGGCAGGCCGTAAGGGAGAACCAGTGCGTTAAGCTTAATCTCGCCGGTGTAGACCATATGGACGGTCGGTTCTTCGGTGCATTGATCAGCGTCCGCAATCAGCTTTCGCGGCAAGGATTGTCGTTGACCATGACAGGCGTTACTCCGCGCCTGCGACGAATTTTCCGGCTCAACAGGTTTGAATTTCTGCTAGCCAAAGATGATTCCCTCGCAGGGCGACCCAAGTCGGTCCATTCGTGAGCGCGCAAAAGTCTGGGTACCAAGATGAAAACTAGTCTTTGTTTGAAATTCAACTTTGACCATCAGATGGTCTGCAAACGACTGGCCTTTGTCTTGGCAACCGTCGTCCTTGCGGGCTGTGGATCACCAGAACAGCGCGCCCAAGAGTACTATGAGAGCGGCATGGCCCTGATCGCCAATAAAGATGACCTCGGTGCGAGGCTCGAGCTTCTCAAGGCCGTGAAATACAAAAGCGACAAGGTCGAAGTCTGGAAAGCCTTGGCCGGAATTGATGAGCGTACCAAAGCGAACTCGTTGTTTCTCGATCTGCGAAGGATTGTCGAACTCGATCCGAAAGATACCGACGCGAGAGTGAAACTCGCGAGGATCATGGTGGCCGGTGGTGGTGCAGAGCCGGCCATCAAGATTCTAGATGCTGCCAACGAAGGTGATAAGCCGAATGCCGGGCTACACGCGGTGAAGGCTTTGGCCTTGGTGAGGATGAACGATTCTGCCGGAGCCGTCCGTGAGGCCCAGCGCGCTTACGATATCGATCCCACCAACATTGATGCCGTAACCTTGCTCGCCTCCAAGAAGCTCGCTGACGGGGATAGCGGCGCCGCGATCAAGATGCTTGATGCCGTTCCCTCGCAGGCTCAGGACGCTGACCGATTGCGCGCCACACGCTTGCGGGTCGATATTCTCCTTAGGAAGGGTGATCTTGCGGAAGCGGAAAAGCTAGTGCGCCAGCTGGTAGCAGACCATCCGCAAGAAACGTCAGCTCGCCTTCAGCTCATCCAGATTCTTACCGCCGAGCGAAAATTCGATGATGCCGAGAAGGAATTGCGGGCACGCGTCGCCTCCAGTCCGACGGATAGCAAGCTGGAGCTTGACCTTGTTCGCTTCCTGAACACGTTCAAAGGCGCTGACGCGGCACGGGCTGAACTGGAGTCTCGGATTAAGGCCGGCGGCGACATATATGACTACAAGTTCGCGTTGGCTGAGCTCAATTTTATCGGGAACCGTCAAACCGATGCGATCTCCGATTTGCAGAAGCTGGTGTCAGAGACCGGTAACGCCGACCAGAAACTGAAGGCACAGGTCAGGCTTGCCGAGATGTTGACCGCTAAGGGCGACAAGGCCGCGGCAGAGCCGTTGATCTCGGAAATTCTCACGAAGGACCGCCGCAATTCCGGCGCGCTTCGCCTGCGCGCGGCTTACAGCCTCGACAAGGGACAGACGGACAGTGCCATTGCGGATCTGCGCGAAGCGCTTGCAGACCAGCCAAAATCTCCCGAATTGCTGATTGCTCTAGCGCTCGCGTATGAGCAAGGCGGCAAGCCTGAGCTAGCGGACCGTCAATACGCGGAAGCCCTGAAGAACTCGAACTCCAATATCGAGGTCGCCCTAAGATATGTTGCCTTCCTGCAGCGCCGGAACGATGCCGCACGAGCCGAGGACATCTTGACGGAGGTTATTGCTCGATACCCGGGTAACCTGCAGGCGCTTTCGTCGCTTGCACAGGTCAAGCTCAGTCGTCAGAATTGGGACGGTGCCCTCGCGGTTGCGCAAACCATTGCCGCCTTGAAAGATGGTCGTGTCGTCTCCGACCAGATCAAGGCCGCAGCATTTGCTGGCCAACAGCGAATCGGCGAGAGCATTGCCGCGCTTGAAGACGCCCACAAGGCCGCGCCAGATGCGATCCAGCCGGCGGTCGCGCTGGCATCTTCCTATATCAGAGCTGACCGTGCTGCCGATGCGGCGACCGTATTGCAGGAAATGAACAAGCGCTTTCCTGACAACGCAGAGCTTTGGGTCATTCTTGGCCAGACCAGACTGGCACAAAAGAAAGACCAAGAAGCGATCAGTAGTTTCCAAGAAGCGATCAAGCGGAAGCCAAAGGACGCGTCCGGCTATAGCGCTCTGTCGGATTACTACATCCGTGTCAAAAATTACGATGCCGCCGGCACCGTCTTGGAAACCGGCTTGAAGGAAAATCCTCAAAACATGGCTCTAAGGATGTCATCCGCGAGCCTTCAGATCATGAAGAATGACAACGCAGGAGCGATTTCCCAGTATGAGTCGATTCTGAAGGAGCAGCCGCAGGCGCGGTCCCTGATCGTGATCAACAATCTTGCCAGTCTGCTCCTCGATACCCGGTCCGATAAGGAAAGTCTGGACCGAGCTGCTGCTCTGGCGGAAACGTTGAAAGCGTCGAGCGTACCGCAGTTCCAGGATACGGTTGGCTGGGCACGCTTCAAGGTGGGTGACATCAAGTCGGCCATCGCAATCCTCGAGCCAGCCGCGGCGAAGTCGCCGAACCTGTCTGCGGTGCACTATCACCTTGGGATCGCCTACGCTGCGGACGGTCAGGCTCAGAAGGCAAAAGAGGAGCTGGAGATCGCCTCCAAGCTCGAGTCGGATGGGACTGAGCTCAAGAAGAACATTCAGGATGCGTTGAAGAAGCCCCTTTAGTTCCCGTGCGGGAGAACGAGGAAATTGTGGGTGGCAACGAACATCAGGCTGTGTGCATCGGCGGGGCCCGTCCCAGAAACCGTGGGAGTGCCGGTCAGCGGGTCAAAGATTGCAGTCCCGGTGCTCGCGAAGCGGTGCTGGTACCGATAGGTGAACTGCAACGACACGTCGCGTATCGGATTGTAGCCATAGGTTGCGGAAACTGAAACGTAATCGCTTGTTGTTCCTGCGATTTGCCGGTTACCGCTGGCCGAGAACGTCAAGTTCTCGCGGCTGTTGATGAGATAGTTTACGCTCGCGCTAATTGTATCTCGCTTGATTAGCGAACCCACAATGCTGGGTCCAACTGACTGGCTGGCAATGAGCGATAGTGTCGCGGTCTTCAAGAACTTGTAGGTCAGGATGGCATCGCCAATCCAATCCAGGGACGTGCTCCCAATCGCGGTGTTTGAGCTTACCCCGCCAATCGCAGATGTCGAAACACCACGGTCTGTTACCAGATAGGCGGCGCCGAGATTGCCCCTGAAAGACAGCAACGAGGATAGTGCCGTATCCACGCCGACCTGATTGCGGAAGATATTCACCTGGGTGCTGAACGCATTATCGTAAGCGAGCAACTCTGCTTCAGACGACAGGCTGGCACCGGTCGTGGAACTCAGTCCGTGCCGCCACGACCCCCGCGCGAGCGTGTCGGTGAATGCCGTGCCACCGCTCGAGGGCTCGTAGTATGTGCGCGTTGATGACGCGAATAAGCTAGCGGTGTCTCGCGCGTTGAACGAACGATCGATGCCGCCGGTCGCGGTGAATCGATCGAGAGAGCCACTGACCGGCGCGACGATGCCGAGGTCATTCAAGAGCGCGAGCGACGTGCTCTGCTGCCTCCAGACAGCCTCGACGTATTCCCGGTCGGACCTGTTCTTCCCGAATTGCTCGTAGTGTGCCTTCGCCCCATAGGAAAGACCCTCGGGTACTCCGTCGGCGCCTGGACCCCACCATTTCCTGTACGAGCCATCGCCATCAAGCACGAGCTTGGACGTGGGTGTCAGCCCCTCCGCCGTCCCCGTTATTGTAGAGTATGAACCGAGCGAACCGGCTGGAGATGATCTCAAGAACTGGTTGCTGTTGAGCTCCACCGTCTGGCTTTCGGAGGTTCGGAGCGACCAGTCCCATGCAAATGCGGTCGCCGGTGCAAGCCCAAGCGACATCGAGACCGCGATCGCAATCCTCTTCACAGTTGGGCCCGCCCCGGGTGCACTTTAGCTTTCGACTAGTCGAAGAACCCTCGTTCTGGCACCATGATGACGTCGCCGGCTCTCAGGGCAACGTTACCTTCGAGATCCTCGCCGGCCTCATAAGCCCTGTAATTGAACATGAAGATTGTCTCGTCGCCCCCCGGGGCGCGGCGGCGGACCTGTATCCGCTTCTTCGCAGCGTAGGGGCCAAGCCCCCCAGCAAGCGAGATGGCCTGCATCAGTCTGGTGGGCTGTCTGATAACGTAGGGACCTGGCCGCAAAACCTCGCCTGTGATGAAGATCTTGGGCTTGAGGTCCTCTTCGGGAATATCCTTGGGGGCGTTGGCCAATGCGACCGTCACGTCCAGGGCGTCATCTTTGTAGTTTGGCTTCAGCTTCGCTCTGAGCACGTTTTCGAGCGCAAGGGGGGTGAGGCCGCGGGCCCGGATATGGCCGGCCAGCGGAAAGGCGATCTCTCCGAGGGGGTCAACGACCACAGTCCGGTCGAGCTTCGGATCCTGCAGCACGGTAATGGAGAGGGTGTCCCCCGGCTTCAGCGTCTGGGAGAAGGCGGAAGTGGCAAAAATAGCCATAAACACTGCCAGTAAAATCGTCCGCATGCTTGTTTCCTCTTCGCGAAGGCTCGGATATGCGAAGTTAAAGTATTAACCCTAATCTTTGCTGAAGAACTCAAGCGAAGACCTGCCCGAGGGGGCAACATCAGGAAATTAATGGATTTCAGCCACTTAGGGAACCCGGGACAGCTGCTTCACGGGAAAAATGCTGTACTGTTGCTTGTCTGCAATGACGTCACGAACCAATTGATCACTAACGATCTTTTGGTCATTGGCGAACCCGTAAACCAGAGCGGTGTCGCACAGGACATTGATCATTCGGGGAATCCCGCCGCTGGCGTCCCCGATCAATGCGCAAGCCTCCTGGGTAAATAGCGGGCGAGGGGCGCCAACGGCCTGAAGGCGAAAGGCGATGTAGTTGGCAACCTCGCGGGCGTCCAGCGGTCGTAAGTGGAAATCGGACGAAATCCGCTGGGCGAACTGGTGCAGCTTCGGCAACAGGAGCAAATCTCGCAACTGGGGCTGCCCCACAAGTATAAGTTGTAACACCTGGAACTTGTCCGCGTTGATATTTGAAAGCATCCTCAGGTGCTCAAGGGCTTCCGGCTCGAGATTTTGCGCTTCGTCAATGATCAGGACCGTTCGCCGGCCAGTTGCAAATTGGCCATGGAGGAAGTCTTGCAAGTTCTTGAAAAGATGAGGATAGTTTCCGTCAAACGGTTGCCCCAACGCCATCAGGATCCACTGCAAAAGCTCCTCGCGTCCTTGCGGCGACGTCGAGATCAACCCCAGGGTCAGCGTTGGGCTGAGCTTCTTGAGCAGATGTCGAACAAGGGTCGTCTTGCCGGAGCCGATCTCGCCGGTGATGACAGTAAACCCGGCGTTGTTCATGATGCCAAATTCCAGCATCGTGAACGCCATCGAGTGCATCTTGCCCCAATAGATCAAATCCGGGTCGGGCAGAATCGAGAAGGGCTTCTCGCGCAGCTGGTAAAATGACTCGTACATTCTGCCGTTCTCTAGCCTACCTCGACCGCCTTATAGCTCAACCGTCGGAAAGCTCGCTATCGATTGCCAAGTCTTGAACGAAATTGCCTAAACAAACGACTCAAGATCGTCATTAAGGCTGACGATTTAAAAGCTGTCGCGACGCAATAATTCATGAGCCTCCATGCAATTTCGATGCTAAAATCATTTCAAAGTTTCATACCGCGCACGGACTGGGCCCACTGAAGAGACGTTTCCGCGCTTTGCAGGTCGTGAGCAACCGGGTTCCATAAGACCATGCTGCAGAAGATCGATTTCGAGGACAGTTTTGACGCTCCGGTGGAACAGGACCGGTCGCATCTGTTGAGACCGTCCTACTATTTGGACATCATCAAACGACGTTGGGTCGTTTTCCTGGTTCCGTTTGTCTTGATTGCGGCGGCAGGAACCGCGGCTGTGCTGATCTGGCCGCCGACCTACCTTTCCGAGGGCAAGATCCTCGTCCAGTCACAGCAGATCCCGACGGAACTCGTGCGACCAACGGTGACAAGCGCCGCGCAAGAGCGAATCCAGGTTATTCAACAGCGCACGATGACGCGCGATAATCTCATCGCGATCGCTGATAAATTCCAGCTGTTCCCCGAGAAGCGGACGCTAATGTCGGTCACCGAGTTGGTCGACCTGATGAAGAAATCCACCAAGATCGCGCCAGTCGATCCGATCCTGGATTTCAAGCGGCAGACGCGGGCGGCTTTGGAGAATCCGACGATCGTCTTTTCGGTTGGTTTTGAGTATGGGGATCCAGCCGTTGCGGCTCGTGTTGCCAACGAGCTGATGACGCGAATTTTGAATGAAGACCTTCGCGACCGAACCAGTCGCGCGACGGACACTTCGCGCTTTCTGTCTCGTGAGGTCCAGCGTTTGCAGACTGAGAATGCCGCGCTTGATGCAAAGATTGCTCAGCTTCGGATTGCTCAGGGCAAACCGGCAACGGGGTCCGGCCAGGACCAGCCGACCAGTACGCTTGCGCAAATGAAGGCGGAGCTAGTCCAGAAGAGCGCGCTTTATTCCGATAAGCATCCGATGATCCAAACGTTGAAGCGCCAGATCAAGGCGATGGAGAATGTGGCTCAAGCGCCGGTAGCGGCTGGAAACGACGCTGCAGCGGCTGCAAGCCTTGATGCGCTTATTGCTCAGCAGGAGGGTCTTCAGAAAAATCTGGAAGCGGCAACGGCCAAACTAATGGCTGCGAGGCTTGGCGAAAATCTTGAGAAGGACCAGCAGTCCGAAAAGCTCGAGGTGATCGAGCAGCCCACCGCCCCTCAAGACCCCATCAAGCCGCATCGCCCGAAGCTGCTAGCCCTCACCATTGCGTTCGCGTTGGCAGCCGGCGCCGGCCTCTCCTTTGTCCTGGAACTAACCGACAAGGCTGTCAGGCGCAGCAGCGATTTGTTCACCATCGTCGACAACCGTCTTATCGTCCCCATTCCCTATATCGCAACGAAGGCCGAGCTGCGCCGCACGAAACGTCGCAAGATTGCAGCAATCGTGCTGGCGGTCGGAGTTGTAGTCGGCCTCATTGGCGGCGCTTACGTCTTCCTGCCGCCGCTCGATCTCATGCTCGCCAAGGCGCGCGCAGGGCTCTTCCGGTAACAAGAGGTTCTCATGGACTCGATCAAGCAGGCCGTGGAGCTCGCGCGCTCCGGTGACAGTCTGGCACATCAGGAGTTCATCGGCGGATCGAAGCCGATTGCAACGGGGCAGGAGACTGCGTCCGCGCGTGAAGTGCGCCTCGATGTGGATCACCTCGAGGCCAATCGCATTGTGGCGTTCGCGACCGTGAGCGAAAGCGGTCGCTATTACGACATGCTGCGGACCCAGGTGCTTCAGGAGATGGACAAGAAGAACTGGCAGTTCCTGGCCATTACCTCGCCTACAGCTGGATGCGGAAAAACCGTGACCGCATGCAATCTGGCGATGAGTATTGCGAGGCTTCCTGAACGTTCAGCGGTCGTTGTCGATCTCGATCTACGAAAGCCAATGGTCGCAAACTACCTCGGATTGCCGCCGAGCGGCGGGGTGCTGAGTGTGCTGGACGGGCAGGTGCCGATTTCGTCCGCTGTCATCAAAGCGGGAGTGGGACCTAACAGCCTGTTCCTATTGCCTGGCTCGGTACCGACCTCCGGCTCGTCTGAGTGGATGTCCTCACAGACGATGACGACGTTGCTTCAGGCAATCAAGCGGGAGTTTCGGTCCCATACCGTGATCTTCGATCTGCCCCCAATGCTGCTCGGCGATGATGTAATTTCCATACTGCCTCGCATGGATGCGGTATTGCTCGTGACCGGCGTGGGAAGCTCATCCGTGGCTGACGTCAAAGAATGTCAGAAACACCTCGAACGTGTCCCCGTTGTGCGAGTGGTCGTGAACAAGGTGTCGGAGGATGTGGATACGTACTACGGGTCTTATTATTAGATGAATGGACTTAAAGGTCGAGGGTCGTCTCATTGTGCATCAAACGTTCCCGGGGGAACGAAGGCCGCAATCTCTGCCGCAGGTACGAAGTACTTCGCGACGTCGTAGTTTTCTTCTTTCTTGGTGACCTGGTTGATCCGCTTTTGGCTGATCTTGCGGCTCATAATGCCAAGCAGGCACTTCTCCTTCACGTCAAAAACGCCTGATCCCGAGTTGCCCGTCTTAGCCACGTCCACAATGGCTGTGCTGAAGCGCCGCGCTCCCGGCGGAATTCGGTCAGGGGCAATGATGTGAGAGCGAACGACGGCTTCAGGGATGACAGTGACGACCTCCTGGCCTGGTCGAGGCGGAGCGTCACACAGACGCAGGCGCCGTAGCCTCAACCGCATCGGCAGCAGGTTTTCTTCCACCGCCAACAAAGTGAGGTCCGTTCCCTCGAGCTTGCCCTCCTTGACGACTTGGGTGGGGTACTCATGATCGGCAATCGTGACTCTTGGCCGTGTGAACCAGGTTCGCCCTGCCACGTGAGCCGCCGTCAGGAATTTGCCCTTTCCGAGAAAAATGCCGTAGCCAGGTCCCCATGTCTGCATGGGGGTCTGGTGGATATTCACCGCGTAAGCAAGCAGAGTATCTTCCGGCATCTGTGCGGTAGCCGCTCCAGCCGTCGGGAGCTGCAACGTCAGGTACACCAAGAGCCCAACAAAAGAACCAGCTGCTCTGCGACCTGCGGAGCGAGAATGATCACCTGTGTTGTACCTGCCTACCGAGCGCATCGTGATCCAGGGCAATCAGGATTTTCCCAGGAAGAAGCCTCTTTCCTGGGCAGGCAGCGCAACCAGCAAATCCTTGATGAATTGATCCTGCAATTTGAACGAAGCTTCCTTGCTAAGGCCGATCGTCGAGATTCTGAACAAGGAGCCGTCGGGAAGGATGCCGCGTAAGCCGTATTTCAAGCGGCTGATCTGATTGTCGACGACCCCGTTTGAGATGTCATCGCCGATCTTCATCCAGTAGGTGATAGGCTCGAAGCGCGACTCGCGCTCTGCAATCAACCTGGTGACTTTCAGTGACCCGCCGGAATAGTCCAGGCTGGAGCTGTTCTTGTCGGACACGCGAAATCCGTTAGCCGTATAGCAGATCTCGGGGCGGTGCGCCTTGAGCTTATAATTTTGCACGGGGCCGTATGCGACCAGCAGCATGACGATGTGACCGGCACCATCCGTGTAGCCCCGTGCCACTTCCTGGCTGTAAACTTTCGCGGAGAGGGGATCCGGGGGCTGCACAAAGGCTTCGGGGTCCACCGGCTTGACCGGGCTGATCTCGGGGACAAGCTTCCAGTTAGCGAACTGTTTCGGAATGACCGTTTCCAGGCTTTGGGAAGCCGTGGTACGGGCCATCAATTGCCGTGGCGCAAACATCTCGGCAGCTATAGCGGTCCCCGCAATTGCAATTGCCGCGAGAACAACCCCAACTCGGTTGGACTTCATTGTGTAGCTCCTATTCAAACAATCGATAGCCGTCCACCGGCTCAAAATATAGGGGCGATAGCCCTGAATTACCTCACGAAATCGTCACAAGGGGTTCATTGTCCATAAATCCCGGAATTAATCTAAATATCTGAATTTCAGCCCGGCTCAACCTCGTGTCTCGACGGCTGCGCTCTAGCCACTTAATGATTGAGCTTACATTTCCTGTTCCGAGCAAGTCTCTCGCTCGGCGCGTATCATTACCAACTGCAAACACGGAGCGTCAGGTGAAAAGGCTTGCCAATTTGCGCACTTGGGGCCTGGCCCTGTTCCTGACCGCGTCCGGTCTTGCCTTGGCCTCATGCGGTCAACAAAGCGGGGAAAAGGCAGCTGCCACAAAAGGGCAGGTGGTTGCTCGAGTAGGCAACGAGGTCATTACGACGCAGGAGCTTGACAATGAGTTCAGGCTGGCCGGCATCACACCGGACAAACAGAAAGATCCAGAGGTTCTGAAGCGCGTCCTCGGTGAGATCGTTGTTCGCAAGTATTTGCTGCAGCAGGCCATGAACGCGAAACTGGACCGCGAGCCGGGAGTCCTGTTGGATTTATTGCGCGTGCGTGAGCAGGTTCTTGGCAACGCGGTGCTGAACCGCGCAGCATCAGCCAAAGCGCCGACCAAAGCCGATATCGACCGCTACGTCGCGAAAAACACATGGAAGTTCGCCGATCGCAAGCTGTTCAGCGTCGACGAAGTCGTCATTCCGCTCACGCCTGCCACCCAGAATTTTGTAAACGCCAACAAGGACGCCAAATCGCTGGACGAACTTCTTCAGCAACTGACAACAAGCGGAATTCCACATGGTCGCCAGCTCGGCGTCCTCTCGAGCAGCGACCTGCCTGAGGAGCTTGTCGGATTGATTCAAAAGCGGAAGGACGACGACATCTTCTTCACCAGGGTCGGTTCAAACGGGCTCTTCTTCAAGGTCAGGGCCGAAGAACCTCGTCCGATCGAAGGAGATGCCGCTGTCAATCTGGCGCGGCAGATGATCCGCTCGGACGCCCTCGCAGCAGAATTGGGCCTTGCGGCCTATTCGGCGAAACTCGAAGCCAAGTACGAGGGCGAGTACGCCGACCTCATGAAGCAGGGGGAGCCCAAGTCGCAATGACCGGCATTCAGGTTCATCCGCCCAGCCATTCTCTTTTCACCAGCGTGGAACATGGCAACACTATTTGACGTCGTCACCGTTACGAGCTTTGTCGGACTGGTCATCGCGTTCTTTCAGTTCTCCGACCGCGAGATCCGGACTCTGGTGTATTTTATGCTGTCCGGTATCGTGTTTGCCGTCGCCAATCAGGTCGGCAATGCCGGACAATATATCCTCGGCGGGGTCTTGATCCTGGCGGGAATTGGGTTTGCCGCTCTTGTCATCAAGAGATAGCCGATTGTTGGCGCACGCAAGGGATGCTAGTTTCTACGCCCATGTGGATTATATTTAATCACAGAGCTTGAATTGATGACCGATATCCATATTCGCAAGTCGCTTGGAACTGGTCTGTCCGCTTCCCTTCTCGGTCCTGTACTGATGGGGGTGGCCATCCTCGGCGCCTACATGCCCACCATTCGAGGCTTGATTAACGGCCCATGGCAGACGGAACAGGAGGGCCACGGTCCCCTTATCATCGCGGCGACGCTGTGGCTGATTTGGCAATCGCGCGACCGAGTGATGCGCGCCAAGGTCGCACCTGCACCGGTCATGGGTTGGGCCATCTTGGCCATCGGATTGGTGTTTTTGTACCTTTCGCGGTTGCAGCAAGGGCTGCTGACCGTCGAAATGGGGTCGATCTTGCCGGTGATCGTTGGATCGATCCTGATCTGCGCGGGTTGGCCTACGCTTCGGGCCTTGGCCTTTCCGCTCAGCTTTCTGGTCTTCGCGGTGCCGATGCCTGACTGGCTCGTCGACGCAATGACGGTCCCGTTGAAGGTCTTCATTTCCGATACGGTGACCCGAGTCCTTTACGCTGCGGGCTTCCCTGTCGCGCAGAACGGCGTCATGATTATGATCGGATCCTATCAGCTCCTGGTCAAGGATGCTTGCTCCGGCATGAACTCGATTTTCGCCTTGTCCGCAATCGGGGTGTTTTACGTCTACGCATTCAGATGGAAAGAAAAGCTCCGCAGCTTCATGCTCATATTGGGGATCATTCCTATTACGATCCTCGCCAACTTTTTCCGCGTGTTTGCGCTGGTGCTGATGGCCTACTATGGCGGCCCTGATCTCATCGAGGGCACCGTTCATGATCTGACAGGAATCAGCCTGTTTGTGGTGGCGCTTCTCCTCCTGTTCGCTTTCGACGGTGTTCTCGGAATTATCGGTAGCCTCGTCACGAGATCGCGGGGCAAAGTGGCTGCTACGTGACACGCCCGCCGGTGATCTTGAGCTCCGTTGTCCAAGACTAAGTGGGGTAGGGGCGCCGACAAAGGTTCTAGCCTAATGTCGGGCCCAATTGATGCGGTTCTCTCAGGAAATCCGCCGCGACACGGTGGCTCTCTTAAGGGCTGACCATGAGTCTTACCTATGCCATTCCTGACCTCCACGGCCGGCTCGATTTACTCGAGCGGGCGTTGTCGCGGATTCTCGAGCACGTCGGTCATCAGACGGCGCGTGTCATCACCCTGGGCGACTACGTTGATCGAGGACCGAACAGCCGCGAAGTGATCGAATTCCTGATGCGGTGGTCGTTTCCGAATTTGCAGCTAACGGCCTTGAAAGGGAATCACGAGGCGATGATGTGGGAGGCTTGCAACAATCTTGTCGAAGCTACGTGGTGGATCGAGAACGGGGGCAACGAGACATTGGCTTCCTACGGCGAATTCCTTCCCGGCATGCCGCTTCGGACTGTGGTTCCACCGCATCACCTGGCATGGATTGCTGAGCTTCCGACCCTGTTTGCCGACTCGAAGCGCGTATTTGTGCATGCAGGATTGGATTCACGGCTTCCTCTCAGCCAGCAAAGCGAACGGACGCTGCTATGGAAGCGCTATCCTAAGCGAGGGGCGTCGGGGTATGGCAGCCGGCATGTTGTCCACGGACATGACGCGGACGAACGGGCACCTTTAGTGTCAAGTGGCAAGACAAACTTGGATGCAATGGCCTGGAAGACGGGGCGTCTCGTCGTGGGAGTGTTTGCAGAAGAGCATCCTGGGGGAGCGGTCGAGTTTCTAGAGGTAGTCGAAAGTCGGCTCTGATTACGACCGCTTACGAAAGAGCTAGGCCTGTTTCAACTACGCTGCCTGAAACAGTTCGGCTAAACGCAGGGACTCACGATCGATGTCGTGAAGATCGATGACTTTTGTTCGAGCGCTCTCTCCCATGCTTTCGATCTCCTCATCGGAGCATTGGAGGCAAGCCTGCATGGCGGTCGCAAGGCTGTCCACGTCTCCCGCGGGAACAAGCCAGCCGTGCTTGCCCGGCTCGACCAATTCAGGAATACCCGCGACGAAAGTGCTGATCACGGGACGTCGCAGCGCCATGGCTTCCATGAGTACGACGGGAAGGCCCTCTGCGAAGCTTGGTAAGACCAGGGCCCTGGAGGCCAGGATGTATCCCCGGACCTGGTCGCTTGTGATCCAGCCCGTAATTCGCACGACCGCCTGCAACTGGAGTTGCTCGATGCTGTGCTCCAGCTCTGCTCTCATCTCGCCATCGCCAGCAAGCACTAGCTCGAATTTGACGCCGGCGTCTTGAAGCCGTCTTGCAGCCTGCAGCAGCAATAGCTGCCCTTTCTGCTCAGAGAGTCTTCCGACACAAACAAGTCGGGGTATCTCCGTCGGCTGCCTCGTTGTGTCATGCTCGTAGAAGCCGGGCTCAAGGCCGCACCTCACAACCCTTACTTTTTTCCATTGTTCATAGCCGACTTGACGGAAAAGTTGACTCCGTCCAAACAAGCTGATTGCAACAACAAAGCTGGCGGACCGGATCTTTTCTGCCAAGCCAATGAAACCGGCCTTGTCAAATTCCTCCGGGCCGTGGGCTGTGAAGCTCCAAGGTGGTCCACCCAAGGCGTGGGTCAACATCGCGACTTCAGCGGAGTTGGTGCCAAAATGCGCATGAAGATGCTGCGCTTTTTCGGCTCGCAACAAAAGATAAATCAGACATGCCTCAATCAGATAAACAAGGTGGACCGGAAGCGGTCGTTCCGCCCGTCGCCCAAGCTTCCATACCAACGCCAGGGCCTTAACCATGTGAACCGGTCGCGTTGCAAGCACACGAAAGAATGCGAGCAGAAGGCTCCTGCCGCCCCGATGAAGGATGAAATGTGTGCGCCGCGCTTCGATCTGATCTTCCGGGCTGAGAGGGTCCTCGTTGCCACCTCGGATTGAGATGCGCAAGATTTCGTGCCCTTGACGTTCGAGCGCGAGAATCTCTCTTCGGATAAAACTGTGGCTGACTGCCGGGTAGCGATTAACCAGATAGGCGATTTTCATTGGTTCGATCTTGAGGTGTCTTTGAACTGGGCAATGGAGGTTTGACTGTTGGGTCGTCCTGTTTGTAGCTTCGAAAGCGGTGACCAGACTGTTATTGCTGGAGGATTGTTGGCTCCAATGAGTATCCTCGGCCCTGCGGAAAGCAATGGATGTTGGTATTTCTTACAGCATTAAATGCACTGGCGTTAATTCCTACGCTGGTGCTCTTTGTTGAAGTGGTGGGAGCGGTCGTGGCGCGCCATGAGGAATATTTGCAAATCCCCCAAACGCCCGGCCCCGTGGTCATTGTCGTACCGGCTCACAACGAGAGTTGCAGCATCCTTCCCACCTTGATGGACCTCATCCCTCAATTAAGAGAGTGCGATCGTCTGCTCGTGGTGGCCGACAATTGCAACGACGATACGGCAGCAGTTTCGGCCGCACAAGGCGCGGAGGTGCTCCTGCGCAATGAGCCTGATCGACGCGGGAAGGGTTACGCACTGGCATGGGCCATCGCGCATTTAAGAGACGATCCGCCTGAATTCGTTCTCTTCGTGGATGCGGATTGTCGGCTGCAGCCGGACTTCGTCCCAAAGACGCTGGACCATTGTGCACAAACGGGCCAGCCTGTTCAGACGCTTTATCTCATGACGGGTGCGGACGGCTTTCAGGTCAACCAGCTTGTCGCAGAGTTAGCTTGGCGGCTGAAGAATTGGATAAGGCCACTGGGGCTCCATCATTTTGGCCGACCGGTACAACTGATGGGCGCCGGAATGATGTTCCCCTGGGGGGTGATTGAGTTAGCGCCGCTTGCCAGCGGCAACCTCGTCGAGGATTTGAAGTTGGGATTGGACCTCGCTTTAAGCGGCACACCAGCTCGCTTCCTGCCGACAGTCCGAGTAACCAGCGCGTTTGCAGCAACAGAGCGAGGTGCTGAAAGTCAGCGGAAACGTTGGATCGAGGGGCACTTGCGCATGATCGGGGGTTACGTCCCCCGGCTAGTGGCGGCGTCGATCGCGACGCGCAATTTGGACGCGCTGGTTCTCGCGTGTGATCTCCTCGTGCCCCCATTGTCGCTTCTCATACTGATAGCGTTGGGCATGGTGGCGCTGGGAGGCATCTATGCGTGGCTCGGAGGGGCGTTGCTTCCCACAGTGTTGGCCTTTTTGAACCTCTCGTTGCTTGCCGGCGCGCTGGCCTTCGCTTGGCTGAAATTCGGCCGGGATATTTTGCCGGCGTCGCAAATTCCTTTCGTGCTGGGGCAAGTCTTGCAAAGGTTCCGTCTCTTGGGACGTCTTGTGCGTCGGAGCTCTTCCGAGTGGGTACGCACTGATCGCAGTAGACCGGAATAGCCCCAGCGCTGTGCCATGCCAACCAAGGCCAATGTTAAACCAGATCTCGGCGGTTTTGAAATTAACCGACTCAGCTGAGGCCTACTCAGCCGAGTGACTCGAGTGTGGTCCCGTCCATCTCCAACTGCATGGAAATTGTGCAAGGCCGCAACGTTTGTGTGCACCGCAACATTTATGATTGACAGGGAGTTATCGGCCAGTGATACCAAGCTTGGTAAATTGCAAGGGGCGAATCAAATGTCATCTTTAAAGCTTCTTCTCGCGGCCATCGTGGGATTTGTCGTGTCTGTGGGGGCGGCACAAGCGTCAGTGATCATCAATATCTCGCCCGAGCCGGTTCATGCCGGAACGCCGGAAACTATTACAGCTACAATCAGCGGGACGTTTTTCGGAGGTGGTTGGTCGTTTACGGATGGTGTGCATTCCACCGGCGGTGCGTACTCTCTCAACGTACCGGTCACGAATCCCGTGATTCAAATCGGGACCTTCACATACGCGAATGGTGTCTATAACTATTCCTTCACATACAATGGCCTCACTACCGCGGGGCAATTTGACGGCGGCACGATCACCGGCGTCATCACCGCCGTTCCGGAGCCGGCCACCTGGGCCATGATGACACTTGGCTTCTTTGGTCTCGGTTTCATCGCTTACCGTCGTCGGACTGGCGCATCGCTTCGGCTTGCTTAATAACCGGTTGAGCTGCGCAAAATCGAGAAAGCCGCCGGATGGCGGCTTTTTTTCTGACTCATCTCGTCGGATGTCTTGGGGGAGGTGCTCGCAGAGCTGGCCAGTCGCCGCTCTTGTCGGCCCAGGTTGCACGTTCACTTTGGTGGAGAACACCGCGAGGCACTTATCGAACCAGCGTCTGCTTCGAATCCCGGCGAGAGTCGGTCGTGCCTCTGGAAACTGTCAACGCGGACAGCCTGACGCGGCAGTCAATTATCGCTCGCAAGATGCGGGATTGAATCCTGCCAGCCAGCTTCTGCAGAGTTCTTCCTTCCGGCTGTCGACTGAGTACTTGCCGCTGCTGCAGAAATGTCACGGTGTGGCAAGATATTCCTTAAGCAAGCGCTTGCTGCTTCAAGACTCAGAGCACTCGATGTAAGTGGGCATGCCGGCTCTGTAGAGGTTCCGAAAGAGATGTCGAACCAGATGCCCGATTCGATCACGCGAGTCTTGCTTGCGGCGCTTAATGCGGCCGACGATATGGTCGAGCGTAGCTCGAATTTGTCTGGGCCAACCGAAGTTGTTTGCGTAGCCCAAGCTTTGGCAGAGCTAACTAAACTCGAGATCCTGGATAGCGCCGACAGGCGTCAAAATCGTTTTGCGGCAACGATATCCCTAAGCATGGATAAGTTCAGGTCGGCATCCTGACGACACGGGGGATAGCCCATCTAAGCGAGAAGCCGAATTGTCGCTCTAAAAAAGAAATTTGGCGAGCGCGCAAGGAAGTGCGTTCCGCTATAATAAACGTGCCGAATCAGTAACGTTCGCGTCAGTAGCCCAACAGTTCAGACACGAGGCGCACGAGAGATCTCTCGTGTCGATTGCGCACGCATTGCATGCTCGCCGATTAAACGAAGCTCTTACATCTGGGATGGGGAAGCAACAATGAAGATTACCACGCTCTTTGGGGCTGCGATTGTAGGCGCTTCGCTGATCGTCATGCCGGTTAGGGCGAGCACCTATTTGACGGAAAACTTCACCTTTAGCACCTCGGGCTACAGCGTTGCGGGCAAATTTACTTACGATCAGTCGAATGGTCAGCTGCAGTCGATAGCGGGGAACGTTGTAACAGGTGCTGTAACGGAAGCGATTAACGGGCTCGTGCCGGCCGACTACACCCTGGGTACGAACTACTTTTATCCGGCGCCCGGCGATCCATACAGATACTTCTCCTACGACAATCTGTTCGTCGCGGGGGCATTCACGTTTGACGGCATTCTGTTTTCATTCGGCTCAGGTGGTAATTATGGCGGCCTATACTTTAATCCTGGAGCGTTCTTCGTAACGTGGCTGCCCGACGGCCCGAACACACCGGCTTCTGACGCCGGGCTCGAGTGTCCTCAAAACCTATATTGCCCAGGCGTCGCGGGGAGCCTAAATTTCTCAGCTGTAAGTCCTGTACCCGAGCTTTCAAGCTGGGCCATGATGCTGATTGGCTTCCTCGGGGTTGGCATCCTGGGGCAGGCCGTTCGTCGGTCGTCCCGAGCCTATTCAGAAGCGTCTAGCTAGGCTCCGGTGAGCGAGACATTGGATGAGCGCGAGTTGGATTGTTAAATTCAGCTCGCAATTAAATTACCTTTTGACAGCCTTTGTTTGCTTCTCTATTGATGGTCAATAATTTGATAATAGGAGACGCCACGTGAAGCGCCTTTTGCCCGGTTTGGTTGTGATTTCCGCGCTTGCCTGGTCGCAGGCTGCTCAGGCAGCGACCTTGGTTTTCCAAGACGACTTTAATGCCACCACCACGCAGTTGCTCAACCAGACGGTGTTTGCGAACTGGACAGTGACGTCCGGATCAGTTGACGTGATTGGCGACGGCGGACCTTACGCGTTCTTGCCGAGCGGCAACGGCAATTATGTCGACTTGAACGGTTCGACGGGCCAGCCAGGCCAGCTGACGACCAACATGATATTCGGATCCGGGACTTATCTGGTCAGCTTTCAGCTCGCGGGTAGCCAGGGTGGTGCCGGCAACGTCGATCCCGCTCAGCACACCACGCAAATCCTGTTCGCGCTTGGTGGGACATCGCAGTCGATCACACTCGATCCGACCGATGCTCTAACGACTTATTCCTTCTATTTCACGACAGCCGGCGGGAAGCTGAGTTTTACGGATCTTGCTGGCGGCAATCCGAATGTGGGCAATCTTCTTGACAATGTATCGGTCTCCGCCGTTCCTGAGCCGTCCACCTGGGCGATGATGATTTTCGGCTTTCTCGGGGTAGGCGCTCTGGCTTATCGGCGCCGATCGCAGCCTCTTGCGGTCTGAATTCCCAGCGGTTGACATTGGAAGGGCGCTCCGTTGGGCGCCCTTTTAGTTTCAGGCTAGTGGTCAAACTCGCGCCATAGTTCAACACCGAGATTTCGGCTTAATAACTAAGGGCCAGCCAGCATCTAGGATGCTGCTATAGTATTAAATCAATTAACCCATTATTTTTATGGTTCCGTTTAATTTTGCTTGACGCAGAGCTGCATTGCTCTTAGTGAATATTTGGTTACGTAAAACTACCTGAATTTCCGTTCTCCAGTGGAGGCTTTAAGATGACCAAATTGCTACCCGCGCTTGTATTCGCACTCGGCATGGCCGTGGCAGGCAGCGCAAACGCCAGCATCGTCGCTCTTGCTACCAGCACCCCGGCGGGTACTTCTAATTTTGATTCCCAGTCGGTTGGGAATGTGACGTCCAGCTTCGCGATTGGCGGTTGGACTTTCACCCCCGGCTCGAATTCTCAGATCAAGATCGGAAGTGATGGCAACGGCGCTCAGCCGCTTGGCACGCCCGGCAATTATCTGAGCGTACTGGGTGGTGGTTCAATCGACATCTCCTTCGCAGCGACGAAATCGATTGGTTTCTTTTGGGGCTCGGTCGACTCTTACAATTCGATCAAGTTTTTCAACTTAGCCGGCGACGTCGTAACCGGCACGGACTTGTTCCCCCAGCTGTCTCCGACTGGCTGCCAAGGCAGCACTGCTTGTAATTCGTACGTGACGTTTACCTCGGACACCGCCTTCTCGCACGTCGAGCTGAGCTCCAGCTCTAATTCGTTCGAGATCAACAGCATCTCAGCGGTTCCCGAGCCGACCACTTGGGCTATGATGATCCTCGGCTTCCTGGGCCTGGGCTTCCTCGGCTATCGCAAGAGCAGCAAGACGGGCGGCGCTTCGTTCCGTCTCGCGTAAATGCAAAGATACATCGACTAACGAAAGGCCGCCATTTGGGCGGCCTTTCTCGTGTCGGGTGGTGTTTCGGCTTTTAAAGCGGTGAGCGGGCGCCTGCGCCTAACAAGGATAAGCGCGATGGACATTATCGGCACTTGCATCAATTGCTTTCCGGTATCCAGCAGTTTCCTCCTCACGTGTGGATTGGCGACGGCTGCTCTCGGGCTGGCAATTTATCGGTCAATGGCGGGGCATGCGACCGTCGCTATCTGCGAAGCAACGGGAATAAGACAACGCGCGTCGTAGCTTTCGCGAAGCGGCCGTCGCCGGGTTTGGCTGGGGCGAAGTCCCACCTCCGACCTTCTTCGAGGGCCGCGTCGTTTTGGCTGATGGGTCGCGTACATCCTGAGAAGGTGTGATCCGTGGCCAATCCAAATCCGCGGCCGTCGTATTTGGTCGTCGGTCTCGCGATGATTCTCCTTCATTGGACCGGTTGTGCCGCGGCGGAAGCGACGCGCATCAAGCGGCCGGCGCCGAGCCCGGAAGAAGTCCAGAACATCGCTGTCGACATCGCCAAGAACGACAGCCTTCTTCGTGAGGGCGACATTATCGTGACCCCGCGGGGATTTCTGGTGTTCAAGGGTGTTGCCTCGGATGGCTACACCTATGAATTCGAGCCCGTGCCAAATCCTTTGAACCAGAATCGTGGTCGGAAGAACTAAGGCCGCAGGAGCAACTGCCTTAACGTTACTGATGCCATTTAAAAAAAAGCTGTCCGGTGTCCGCCAAATTAACGACATGGGGTCGCGAACAGGCTAAACAACGGGTTAAAGGGTCCCCGGTTGGGCGCTGTTGGAGAATTTGGAATGCTGTCTCGCTCGTTTTCGTTCGCTGCGTTTCTGGCCGCTGGTCTGGCGTCGTCGTCCGCGCTTGCGGGCGTTGTGTCGGTGACCAGCTACGACATGAATAACGGCAACGGGTCGACCCAGTATACGTTCGGCTACGACTACCTTGATTTTACTTACCAGGGTGCCAATGCGTCGACCAATGGATCGAACAATCCGGTCCCCAACAACTCTACGCCGCAAGTCGGAAAGTTGAGCGGAGGGACCGGCCTGCTGACTGACGGCGTTATCGCCACCGAAAATTATGCGATGGTGAGCGGAAGCATCGCGAACAGTGGAAAAGTCATAGGCACCCCCTACAACCAGGCTTACGCCGGCGGGACCACGCAGTATGTCGGCTGGAAGTATCAGGATCCAACGATCACCTTCCACCTTGCGGCCGGTCAAAGCGTCAGTTCGATCGCAATCTATGCTGCGGCTTACAACCCGCTCCTCGGGGACTCGAACGGTCTCGTAGCAGCCCCGGGCGGAGTCGATCTTTGGATCAATGGAAACCTGGTCTCTGGCGCCTCTCTTCAGACCACGTCGCTCAGCGGCAACGCTGCACAGCTCCTGCTCGCTGGATTTGGGACGGTCTCGTCCGACTCGATATTCCAATTGAGGTTCGATCGCGGAGAGTTGCAGCAAGACGGGATCGATTATTTCAACGACCACGTTTTGGGTGCTTACAACAACGCGTACAGCTGCACTGCCTTCTGTGATCCTATCAGCGGTTTCCTTCAGGAAGCCGCTGGTGGCGTGGCGACGGGTCCTATGACCAAAGGGGGGCTCGAACCCTGGATCATGCTGAGCGAGGTCCAGTTCCTGACCACGGCCGTCCCTGAGCCCTCCACCTGGATCATGATGATCGCGGGCTTTTTCGGGCTGGGGTTCATCTCGTATCGGCGCGGCAGCAACAACACCCGATTGGTTCTCCAGCGACGATCATCGGCGCCTGCCTCGATTGATTCCACCTTCCGGCGGCTTTCTCTTCAACAGCGCTTTCGGTCTTGCCGCATTTGAGTTTGCCCAGCTTGCCCACATAACGGGCCTCGCGTCACCGCTTTGTGTGCGGCAACGCCACCTGTCGGCGATTACTCTGTCCTGCCTTCTGAACAGCGTGGCCTGTACTCATCAGCTCGGACTGGCCAACAGGTCACGGACATCTGCCGAAGTTTTGCAAGACTCGAAAAGGCATGACTCTCACGATATACGCGGTCAGCGCGACAACGTCGGCGCAAGTCGCAGAGCGGGGTGAAGAACGGATTGTCACGACGATGCTTCGGTTCCTACGTGCACTATTGCACAAGCGCGAAATTTTTGACTCTGTCACCCGTGAGTGTAGTCTTCAGAGATAGCCGGTATCACTGAATTCCTTTTTTACTTGGATAGGTCAGGAGATTTCGATGCGCTTTGGATCTGCCTTTTCAATTGCGTCACTTACGGCATCCTTGGCTGCTTGTAGTATTGCCACGGTTGCCCAGGCAAACACCGTCGTGTTTTCGGACGGTTTCGAGACACAGGTGGTGAACCACTCCGGGCCGAGCGGAAGCTCGGGAGGTTATGACAACTACGGTACTGGGACCGCGATCGGGCAATGGACTGTCGTTGGGCCTCTGGGCAGGACGGACGCTGTTTCTGTCGTGACAACGAACTTTACGCAGAACGGAATTCATTTCCCCGCTCAGTCCGGCAATCAATGGGCAGACTTGGCAGGGCAAGATGCCAACGGCAACGAAGGCGTCAAAGTCACGGTTTCGGGACTGTTGGGGAAAACGTATCTCGTTTCCTTTTGGGTTGGAAACGTTATTGATCCTGAAGGGGTGTTCGGATCGACGACCACTGTTAATCTGCTCGTCGATAACGTGCAGAAGCTCTCTGCTGTCAACTCTGACAGCTCAGTCACGAACGGCAGCATCACGCAAGTCTGGAATAATTACGTCTACCAGGGTTTTGGCGTCTCTGATTCCGCTACTTTCACGTTCTTGAGTGGCGACCCAAGCAACGATTTCAGTTCTGCATTCGATAACGTCACTGTTACCACGGTGAGCGCGGTGCCAGAGCCTTCCACCTGGGCAATGATGATCCTTGGCTTCTGCGGTATTGGTTTCATGACTTACCGTCGCCGCAACAAGATCACCCCACTCGCCAGGGTCTGATAACCAGGGTCTGATAACCGGGCTTTCAGGCAATCAGGAAGACCGCCTCCGGGCGGTCTTTTTGTTTCTCATCCTGCGGCTTGCGATGCGATGCTGATGGGAAGACGGTGCATTTGACTGAGGTGATCCAGCCCGGCGCAGTCGCCCCCGTAGCTTCATCTGTACCCGGCGCGCTCAAGAAGGCCAGAAGCTGTAGGAGCGCCGTGGTGCTCGGGTTCGAGAGCTTTACCGCTCGAGGGGCTGCATGCTCGGAAGAACACAGACAAGCGCGTCTTGGCCGCCGCACGGCTACATCCCAAACGAAAACCCCAGCACCGGGTTGAGGCGGAGCTGGGGTCTAAGCTTACCAAAAGGCCTGTCCGGGATTGGGCCGGGCAGGACGAGATCCTAGGTCAAATAGGTTAACTTTAGGTTGTCGGAGCGCGGCTTTTCGGCTCCCCGCGACAAAGTAGTTCAGCGCGGACTCAATGAAGCCCCGCGGCAATAATCAACGGAACCCAGAATAAAGTTAGGGAACCTCGATTTTGCTTGAATGATTCAAAATCGGGGCAATAATGTTAATTATTATTAACAAAATATGTTTGGAGGATATTATGAGAAAGTTAGGGCTCGTAGCTCTCTCGACCGTTATCTCTATCGTCTCCGCGGAAGGTTCCTCTGTCCCCGTTCTAAGCCAAGATGGCCAAAACCTTGGTTTCAAACTCAACACTGTCGTGTCTGGACTGCCAGGGAGCAACGGCGCTTTCGGAGGGTATGATGTTCTAGGCTCTGCAATTAACAGCGATGGGAAAATCATTGTAAACGTTGCTAACGAAGGCAAGAACTACGTTTTCAACGACGTCAACAATCAGACCGCGGCAAATGCGATCTCCTCGACTTCGTTCACAGGCTTTGCGTCGGCGCTAGCGTACGCGAACGGATCGGTTTGGGCGTCCGCCAATGGCGGATACCTCGCGAAACTCAACAACGACGGATCAATCAACACTCTGTATAACGGGTCAAACAACAACCCCGCCATCTCAGCCAGCCAAGGGCTCTGGACCAACCCTGTAACCGGCAACTTGATCGCGGGTAATCCTCTGTATGAGATCAATGTAAAGGGAGCCGTGCCAGTGCAGGCTCTTCTTACAAGCAATTTTTTTGCTGACGGGCTGACCGTATCTCCCGATGGCCGATATGTTTACGGAAGCTACGGGGCCATCGTAGACCTGACAAATCCGAACGGACCTCAAGGGAATTTCGGATCAGTGAGTGGCGCGGACGGAATGGGAGTTATCAGCGCTCCCGGCAAGGCTGACCTGGACGGAGATATCATCGTCAACACAACGGACGGGCGAATTGTGTTGGTCGACCATGTCACATTCTTGCAGACCGTTCTTGCCACTGGTGGCGGATATGGGGATTACACGTCGCCAGATAGAAACGATGGTTCGCTTTTGATCAGCTCTTCTAACAATTTGCTTCGGCTGAGCTGCGGCGATGGCTGTGGTATCGGCGTTGTCGTGACACCGGGCGTGCCTGAGCCATCCACCTGGGCTATGATGGTGCTGGGCTTCGCTGGTGTGGGATTTTTGGCATTTCGCCGGAAGTCCAAGGCGGCGTTGATGGTTGGCTAGTCTGTACCATCGGAGATGAAAGTAGAGAGGCCGCCCTCGGGCGGCTTTTCTTTTGTGCGGCTTGCCTCTCACCTCTAGTGAGGTGCTCTCTGCGCCCATACCAGGGCGTAGCGGGCCCCCACCACTAGCACCCTGGGTTCGGCGAGGTTGTGAGCACGGCCTCGCTCATAAGTCGTGGCCACCATTAGGTACCTCACGCCGGAGCAAGCCCGTATTCGCCTCCCGTTTTCCGCCCGGCGCGGGGAGGCCGGATGCCTTCCCAATTAACCGAGAGCGCGTTTTCAGATTAGATGACTCGACGTTCTCGCCCGGAGCCGCTAAGAATAATCAGAGTTTAAATATTTAAATGAGGGAATTGGAGGGATTGTTATGCGTCACGGGACTTTCAGAACCGCGGTACTGGCTGGCGTAGCTCTCCTTTGGGGGACGTTCGGTGCCTCAGCGTCTCTGGTTAGCCAAAGCGTCACCTTCACCTTCAACGTTGTTGACGCTGATACGCTCCGGCTGACGGTTAATGGCGTCCTGGACGCCACCGGGAATTGGGCTCCCGTCAAATTCCTCGACGCATTCGACGTCAGAAATGTCGGTTCATTCTCCGCGGCCTCGGCCACATATCTCGGAAATTCGCAATTTGTTGGCGGCGTCGCGGGAAAGCAGGTGACTGGGGCGGGTGTTGGCTGCGCCAATGGCGGTGGGGCTTCCGCCTGCTTCAATTGGACTCCCAATCTCACACTGACCAATCACATGGTCTTCAATATCGATTTCACGCCCAGCGGCGCTGGCCTCGATTTCAGCAACCCACATCTCAAGGTCGCCTTCTTTACCAACAACACCGACACCAAGAAGACCGGCGATCTCTTATCGGCAAACTTCGCTCCTGACCAAATTGCATCGGTCCCCGAACCCTCGACCTGGGCCATGATGATCCTGGGCTTCGCTGGTCTGGGCTTCATGGCCTACCGACAGAAGAACAAGCCTTCGTTCCGCCGAGTCTGAACTCAGCCTCAAAGCGATATCCAAAGCCGCCTCAGTTGGGCGGCTCTTTCTTGAGCTCGACATGGACGGGGGCAGGGCCGGTGGTTCAAGGAAGGTTGGCACAGCATCCGTGAAGACAACCGCTTAACTCGATCCGCAGGATCGCGCGCGATCAGCAACCCGATCTCACAGCAGTCCTACCCGGCTCTCAGAAGGCGCGCGGTATCGAATGCCAGACGGCACTTAGATGAGAGGCGAGGTGCTGATCGACGAACAGGCCGAATGACGGCCACTGAATGAGAGCTGCCCCAAACAGGAGGATGGCGGTGGAGCCGGCCAACATCTCTTTGACTTCGCGGTGCATGCCAGAAAACGTAGCAGCATAGCGATCAATTGTCGACTTGCAGAGGAACACCCGTCCGCTCCTTATCAGTCAGGAGCGCGCCTCGACGCGCTTTGGTCCTGCTCTCCGCGGGAGCACTTCGTCAAAGGAATAGGCAGCGCAACAAAAAGACCGCCAGAAGGCGGTCTTCGTGCAAGTCCGAACAGGATTTGGTTATGCCGTAAAGCGTGCAGAGCTTTGATTGCGACGACGGTACGCCATGAAGCCAAGGCCGGCAAAGCCCAGGACCATCATGGCCCAGGTTGATGGCTCGGGAACGGCCGAATTGATCGCGAACGTTCCGTTCAGGTGATCGATGTCGGTCCGATAGCGTATGGTGGTGCCGAGCAGAACGTCATCAAGGGTCAGCGTGTACTGGTTACCACCGAAATTCAGGCTCTGAGGCTGAAAGTCGATGTAGACCAGGCCGCCGAGAACTGTGATGAGGCCGGTGACGCTTGCGGGGAAGTTCAGCCCCGTCGTCACAGGAGAGGTGAGCGAGACAGTCAGATTGAATGCATCCCCGAGAAACGCGTAAGGGTTAAAAAGCCCGGTGTTCTTCAGCGTGAAAGAGCCAAGATCGACCGTGGCGCCAGCGGCCACATTCGTGAAGGTCGTCCCCTGGAACGAAAGGGTATGATCCGTGGCGGTGCAGGACGAGCCGAAGCACCCCGTGGTCGAACCTGTGAATGTGGATGCGCTTGCACTCGTCGCGCTCAATCCAAGCGCAACAACCGCAGCAAATCCCAAATCCCGAAACAGTTTCATAGAGGCCTCCAGCCGGCAAACGATGGAAATTTTGGCGTAGTCACCAGACTATGCGAATAAATCAGGAACCGGGTTCGAGTCAATATATATCAATTAAATCTGCGAAATTTAAATGTTAATAACTAACCGAGTTGGCGCTGACCTGCCGAAAGACCGCCCTCATGGGCGGTCTTTCGGCTCGCGAGAGCTGGACGATACTCAAGCCGCAGTCACCGGAGCCCCACCTTGCTTCCGACGATGGGCAATGAAGCCGATGCCCGCGAAGCCCAGGATGAACATCGCCCAGGTCGAGGGCTCGGGGACTGCGCTCGTGAATGTCGCCGAGAATGTGAGGTCTGAAAAATTGTTGATCGCCGAATTCCATGCCGTCTGGGTCAGATTGGGTGTGGGAAGAGGCACGGTGTCGGAATAGATCGTGCTCCATACCAACGTGCCGAGATTGGAAACGGAGTTGGCGGTGCAGCCTCCGAAGTTCAAGCAGGATCCAACAGTCGCCAAGCCGCTATTGTTGGCAATTCCGTAGGTGCTGAGGAACGCCACATAGCTCTGGCCTAGCGTCACGTTGGCGCCCACCGGCGAGAAGTCGAGAATGCCGGCACTTCCGGCCACCACCGGGCTCTGCCAAAGCAAGGCGGTCGGCTTGGAGCCGTCCCAAGCGTAGACAGCAGCGTACAGCGAGGTAAGGCTCGAGCTATTGAGCGTGAACTTGAAGTCGGTGAGCGAGCCGGTCACTGGAGCGGTGAACGTCTCCCCAACGAATTGCGTTTGCTGGCCGCCGGTCAACGAGCCCGATAACGAGCCGAAGCTATAAGTGTTGGTCGGATTGCTGATCACATCAGCTGAAGCGGGTACTGCATGGGCCAGAACTGCTGCGACGGACAGCGCAGCTACTTTACGAAACATCAGAAACAACTCCCTTGCTTTGTGGTGCAGGGAGCAGTCGCACACCGGTTCCGACGTCCTGATGACAGCGACGCGACGGTGTCCGGGCAATTTGCCGCAGTTGCATCGGCTAGTTCTGGAACGCGCGCTTTACGCGGGGGCCGACATCTCGTCTTCAACTTTGGTAGCGTCCAGTTTCATCCTCGCGCGTTCTGCTGACCCGCACAGGGTTCAGGTTCACGTTGTGAACGGCCTACGAGATCCGTTCATGGAACTGGCTGACGCTTCCGACGTAATCGAATTGACGAAAACTGAAATCCGGCGGTAGGCTTCGACCAGTCCCGTGACAGACCGCGCTGGTTCTATTTTTTTCCGCCGCAAGCCGAATGACGCCGCTGGTTTATTCAGCTCCGTTGGGATCGCGGTCATCACGAGACCTTGATTGAACGAGCTCGCGCACAGGCGCGACCAAACTTCGCTCCGGTGGGGCATCTCGGCTTTGTTGGTATGTGTTTTGCTTTTCGTTGGTTTTGGAGATTGCCATGAAGGACGCATTGCACAAGGGGCGCAAACCTCGCGAGCTGAAGAAGGTCCAGGGGATGCCGAAGAGGCCTGCCGCCCCGGAGACTATCGCAAGCCGCTACCTGGAAGTATTGCGGCTAAGACAGCGTGTGCTCGAGGCTGATTCTTCGCGCGCTGTACGCCACTAGGGATAGTTAAATGCGCTCGCTTTACGTGACGTCGCTGGTAGTCGGGATGGTGGCTTGGCTTTGGGCCTTGACCACGGGTATCGCCTGGATGTTCGGGGCATAACGATCGTCCGCTGAGAGGCGATTGGATCGCCTGCCTTCGCACGGACGGAAGCCTTTTACGGCACGGGCTGCCCCGCTGCTTCGGCGTGATGGAGCACCTTCTAGCCGCTTCCGTTTGGACGTCCTGTAGCTCATGTTTTATGCAGGGAAGGCTGTGAAGGGCGGCGGGATGATGCAGGTCTCACCCGATTTCTGCCTTTTGATTACGACCGTCTTAACTTTTCTGCGCTTGCCTTGAGCATTCAAAGGGAGTGCCTGATGGCTAAGGAGAGGAAGTCGATCCGAGAACTCTCGGAGATGATCAGCGGAGTGGTCGGGGTGCCAGGGCTCAGCCTCACCATCCGGCCTGACCACGCTTACGGCTGGCAACCGGTAGTGTTGTCAGCGCCGGGCAATCCCATCGGCTTTCAGAGGAGGGTGGAGGAGATCGCCCATCGCATGCGAATGCAATACGATCTGGCTATCTAGTCTGCCATCGTCTACGCGATGGTTGCTCGACTTGTTTGTTGTGCCGTGGCGGGACCTGATCCGGGAATTCGTACCCTTCCCCGTTGAGAAGCCGCTGCATTTTGGTCAGCAGGGCGAGCCGCTTCTCGGCTTCGATGATTGATTTTTGATTATTATTTCCGAACAAAATCTGAGACGACTTCTTCATCCCCGGGTCCTCCAAAAAGAAGCAAAATGCCGATAGTCTCCGGGGCTGTCTGTAACCTAAATTACTAAGTCTCTCTTTTTGTGTTCATTCAAACTGGCCCGGCTGGAACTCTGCGCGCGGAGTTCCGGCGCGCCTCCACGGGATGGAGCTAGTGTTGATCGCCAAGCAGTTTCGCCCGGGGCGAGGCCGTAAGGCAGCCGACCTCATGATGTCGCCATAAAGCCAGTTCGCGCTGACGGCCACCTATCACCCGGTCTCCTGGCGCGGGGATACGCCTACTGCCCTTAGCAACATGTGCGGTGCTCGCTCGCGATAGCCCTCACAGCCTTGTGGCACCGCTTTGCAGATACGGTGACACGGGCCGGCAGTGGGTGAACAGAAGCAGCCCGTCACCATCAGCGTATCCATTCGGCGTAGGCCGCAGGATTAACGCCTGAGCAGTCCAAGGTTCTCTTTGTAGAACCTAATCAGCTCGATGAGGTTTTCGATTCCGAAGTCTGTGAACGCCTGGATGCCGTCTTCTCCGACGCCATAGACCCAGATGACGCCGTCCTCGGTCTCCATTTCGTTGGCGACGTCTTACAGCCAATCTTCGTCTTTTCGCCGACGTCTTTCGCGACCTGGATGATGGGGGTGACGTGATGGATCTTGACGTGCGTGATCATGCCCTCGAGCAGAGACTGATGATGTCGGCGTCCAATTCAAGGGCAGAAGTTCGTCCAGCCGATGAGGCGGATGGGCGGGGATGCGGGCGAGGCTATCGGTGAGCCAGGCCTGTGGGTCGATGACGTTCATTTTCGCCGGGACGATGGGGCTGTACATTGCTGCGGCGCGCCGCCCTCCGCGATCAGATCCGTAGAGCAGCCCGGACTTCCGTCAAGAGCGACGCCTCGCAAAGCCCCGTTCGGTGACATTGTTGGAGAGGCACACGCGTCAATCTTCCAGGAACAGCGTGAAGCTCGTCCATCGCTTCAGGATGTAGTTGAACGCCTTGGCCAGGTCATGGCCGCGGGACAATTGGGCGAGCTGTTCGCGCATATAGACCTGCAGTTCTTCGACCATGTGCCGGCTCAGCATCCGTCACACCTGAAGGCGCTCCTCGGCGCTCGTGCCGTCGAGGGACCGTTCGATCTCGAACAGCGATCCTTCGCACGACCTCGATCGCGACCGGAGAGAGTGGGATTTCCTTTTGCCGGTGGCCTTGCGCCGGGCATTCTCTTCGATGTCAGCCATGGCAAAGAATAGGCGCCTTCCATGCGACCAGCAGGCAGCTTCCCGGATTGGTCCGGGCTCGCGCCCGGCCAGACAGAGCTGATTGTACCCGTCATAGGCGTCGGCCTGCAGGATGCCGGCATACCGGGCAAAATGCCCCGCGGATGCTTGCGGTCGCGGGAGTAGTAGAACACCGCTGCTGGTGGGTTCGCGCCCGCAAATGGCCGGCTTCCCGGATGTAGATTCAACATCGTCCCGCTGGGGCCGTACGGGCGGCCGCGCCGAACAGCGCGGTGACGATGTCGCCTGGCTCGAACGGTGCGACCAACGTGCCCTCGGGCCCGCCGCGCAGCGCGCCAGATTGGTCTTGCGCACGCTCAGCGGCAGCTGGTGCAAATCCTCGCGGCCGAGCGCTAAGGCATTGAGGCTAGAGCCGTGTATGTGTTCCGCGCCAAGCGCGCCGACCGGGTGAAGCTGATCTATTGGGATGGCACGGGTGTGTGCCTGTTCGCCAAGCGGCTTGAGACGGGTTCGTTCTGCTGGCCCAACGTGTAGGACGGCGTCATTCGCCTGACCGCGGCGCAGCTGTCAGCCTTGCTCGAAGGATTGGACTGGAAGCGGGTCCACGCCGCGCGCGAGACACCGTCGCCGATCCATGCGAGTTGAACTGCGGCACAGTGAATCAGTATGCATGTCGCGGTCGCGGGATGCCGCGATGCATGGTGTAATCGCATCATGGCGACGACGGCCGACACGCTTTCGGACGATCTCGGCACGCTCAAGGCGATGCTGCTGGCCGAACGGGCGCGCGCCGCGCGGCTCGAGCAGATCATCAAGGAGTTGCAGCGTCATCGCTTCGGCCGCCGGGCCGAGACGCTGCGAGGACCAGTTGCTGCTCGGCCTGGAGGAGGTCGAGCGGTCGAGGCGAGCAGTGATGCCGCAACCGATGCAGCCAATGCTGCCGAGCGATCGAGCCGAGCCGCACGGCGCCGCAGGAACAGAGGAGCGCTGCCGGCGCATCTGCCGCGGGTCGAGATGCTGATCGACCTCGACGATCACGCCTGCCCGTGCTGTCAGCAGGCCTATGCCCGCGACGACCGGCCCTGGGGCGGCACGGACCCGCCCGCCGTGGCCTATGTCTACGCTCCCGATCGCAAGGCCGAACGGCCGATCGTCCACCTCGCGGGTTTTGCCGGCATCCTCCAGGTCGACGGCTATGCCGGCTATCGGGTCCTGGCCGAGCGCGGTGACGTAGAACTGGCGTTCTGCTGGTCCCATGTGCGCCGGCGCTTCTACGAACTCGCCGCGGCCGGTCCCGCACCGATCGCCAGCGAGGCGCTCGAACGTATCGCCCGGCTCTACGTCATCGAAGCCCAGATCCGCGGCCGCTCCGCCGACGAGCGTCGCGCCGTCCGCCAAGAGAAGAGCCGGCCGATCGCCGACGAGTTCGAACCCTGGCTGCGCGCCAGGCTCAGTCTGATTAGCCAGAAGACCAAACTCGCGGAGGCTATCCGATATGCGCTGTCGCGTTAGGACGGGCTGACGCGCTTCATTGCCGACGGCCGCATCGAGATCGATTCCAACGTCGTCGAGCGCGCTATCCGCCCAATCGCGCTCAACCGCAAGAACGCCCTGTTCGCTCGGACGGCGGCGGCGACCACTGGGCCGTCATCGCCTCACTGATCGAAACCTGCAAGCTCATCGGCGTCGAACCTCACGCCTATCTCGCCGACGTTATCACCCGCATCGTCAACGATCACCCGACCAGCCAGATCGACGAACTGCTACCCTGCGCCTATCTCGCTACCCAAAAACGCTGGCGCATGGCCTGAGAACATCGCTTACGAGTCAAAGGCTATAGCCGGCGTATCAAGCGGATGGATCTCGAACCCGAAAAAGAAGCACTCAAGCTGGCGCGGTGCCTTCTCGCATGGGAGTTCCTCACTGGTCCAACGGCAGAGATGATACAAGACCTCCGAGCAGAGCCTCACGAGCAACTCCGCACCTTGAAGAATAACCGCTAACGCCGCCTCAGTGGGGTGGATTGCTCGTATAGGCTCCGTCACTCGGCCAACCTTCTTCGCACCACGCTCAGTGGAGCGCCACCTGAGCGGGCGCGTTCGAACGACGTAGCCGAGCACGACATGCGTCGATCTCCGATGGACGGGGGACGGGAAGCTCATCCACCTTATCCAGCGCTTGGATCAATTCCGATAGCCAAGCAGCGCTGCTCGCGGGGGCGCTTGAGTGAGCCGCTCCCTTACTCTTCATGCCGGGAATGGACGCCGAAATAACGCCACCGTAAATCGCGTCCAGAAGCATATTCAACATCTCGCCATCCCTTATTTTGGTTGGGAACCACGCTAAATACGGATTGTTTCAGCATTGCTTCGCGGCTCTGCGGAATGGCTTCGTGGGCAGCTGCTGCGCACAGCCGCGGAGCAGGGCAGCTGGATGCCCCAAAGCCGCTTCCCATTAGCTCGTCACAGGGAATGGCAAGGGAACGCTCGTTAGGCAACACGCGCGGTCTGTCAGTTCGCGGCAGAGGTCAGCGAGCGGTTGCTGGTCAGATTTTCGGAAGCCCGGGGGCTCACGGAAGATCGGCTGGAGCAGCCGGCGGCAACCAAACCGAAGGCGCGGGCGCAAGTCGCAGCGACGTGATTGCCGAAGGTTGTGCTGAATCGGATCGAGCGCCCGCCGCAGATGCACATCACGCGGGGTCCGGGAGAACCTACTGCGGGTAACGCGGGCCAGGCGGTGCCGCCCCGGCAGGATGGACGAGCCTTGCGACCGGATGGGCCAGCGATCGAGCATTATCAGCGGGAAAGGCCGAGGGCCGTTACAAGGACCGCCCAAGGATACTGAGCGCAATGGAGCGATAGCAAGCCTGCTGGCTGAGGGCCGCTCCTGGAACTTCATACAGGATATGACGGGATTCAGTCGCGCGACGGTCGCGAAAATTGCGAAGCCGGTGTGCCACGATATCGCTAGCCCGAACATATCAACGCCAGCGCAATACGGAGGGACGCCGCCTCATCGCCATGCCGCTCGTGGCTACTGCACCCTTAAGTGACCGCCAGAATTGGCGCATGATTATTCGCAACCAGTTTGACTTCTGATCTATGCCTCGTAATATCGCGGTCATGGAAGACCGCAAAGCACGCCGGCGCCGCGTCTTCAAAGCCGCATTGATCCAATTCCCCGGTGGCGCCTTCAGTTGCGTGGTGCGTGATCTCTCCGAGACCAGGGCCGTCCTGGAGGTACCAAGTCAGCTTGGTATTCCGCACGAATTCAGTCTAAGAATTCCGACGGCGGAATTGGACCGGCCATGTCGAGCTGTGTGGCGCTCGGCGAAGGGGATCGGGATCGCTTTTATGTACAGCGAGATAGTTCTGTCGCAAACGCAAATCTGACCTTCTCGCGCGGCTGAAGCATGCAAGTACAATGCGCCTTAGGGGAAGAAGTAGTCAGCTCAGGTGCCTTCCGGCCATTCGATCGGCGAGCATTGCAGTTGCAGTCCACGGCGCTCGATCTCTTGGCGCAGTTCCTCTGCGCGCACTTTCGCCGGTTCGCCCATCAAACGAAAGCCAGACCTCGCATCGGCACGGACCTGAGTGCGGATGCTCTCGTACATCTGGAGGATGTACTGGTCGGAAAGATTTTCAAACGACATGTTCGCACAATCCTTGAAAAGAAAGGGTGGGCGGCCAGAGTTCTCGCGTCGCTGGCGGCCCATACCGGACAGTCGAAATCGTGGTCCTTGGGGATCGACTTGAGGGTAAGACCAGCCGTGTCCGGCCCGACAAGCAGTAGCGGCGCGCGCGACCGGTCTCAAGTCGACGTTCGGATTAGCCTCACTTCTCAAGGTTACGGGCGAAAGGGCGGCCATGGACCGCGTCGTCGCTCTGGTCGCGCTCGCCCGTCTGAAACTGCGCCTGGAGCTGCTGCCAGCGCAATCCGCAACTGTTGGAGGCTATCGACATGAACCGCACTTATCAATCGGCCGTTCGAGCTGGCAGGGTTTGCCGGCGGGCTGACCCGCGCCGAAACGACCGAGAGCGATCTCGCCGTCAGGGCGCGCGCACTATGACACGGTTCTGGCCGACATCGACGACCAGCACGCATCGCTGAAACCCGTGTCGGCTCGCTCGAGGTCGCCCGCGCCGCGCTCGACCAGGTCATCGACCGCATTACCGCGACCTATGGCTGCCCAAACGATGGCTCGAGCGAGCAGGGGCGGCGCGTCCGAGGTCGGCCAGGTTATTGACGGGAAGCCCGCCTAGAGGCCGCCGGCCCGGGCGTTTCTTGGGGAATCGCTGGGCCGGCGGCTTTTGGGGCGGGACTGGGAGCCGCGCGAGAAAAGCTTAGCCAAGCGCTACGTGTCAGGCAATTTTGGCAGGTAGACAATGATCCCGGCCAAGGCCTTCGGCAGCCATCGCCGCATGCTGGCCGAGCTCCGCGAGACCCTCACGGTGCGCGGCTACAACGGCGCGGGCGCCAGCCGCGCGCCGGCGGCCGAGGCCGTCGCGCTGGCGCGCGTCGTGGGTACCCCGCGGGGACATCGTCGGCGCGGTCAAGCAGGGCGACCGCAAGGTGATCCCGCTCAACGATCCCGCGGCCGTTGTGCCCACTCTGACGATCCAGAACTTGAATCTCGACTGGTATTTGACTGTCAGCGTGCCGGCGAATCCCAGCCGGTAGCTGTCTTATTCTCCGTCGGCACCGACATACTGACACGAAGTCGTCGAATCCAATTGCTTCGAGCTCACCCCGAACATTGGTTGAAGCGCCAGCCTAACGCTGATTTATGCGGCTAGCTGTCATAATCATTCTCGCCACCGAACTCGCCGCTCTTCGCCTGAAGACGACGTAACCGGGTCGACAAACGCTTACGCTGTAAAGTTATACTCAGTGTTTGATCCGAAGCATTTGATCAATGTGTCAATGCCGCATCAGTGCGACCACGGATATGAACGACGTGCTCGGCGTCTTGCCGTTTGAAGGGAGCCCGCTAGAAACTTTTGTTCATTTCTCGGGCCAACCGCGCAGACTGCTACCGCCGCGATGCCCGTGATCAGTTTCATCAGGACGACGGCCTCTACGGCCGACTTGACGGGGTGGCCATATGCTGGCGCGTTTCGCGTCAGGGGGCACCATAGGCAGCTGGGTTAGGCAACTGCGCCGTGAACCTCACGGGGCTCGTCAGCGGCCAGTCGCGCAACGCTAGCCGCGCATCCAGATACTCGGTGAGCGACTTCATACAAGCTGGCGCGACAGGCGTGTTAACCGACTCGCAGATTTTCAGCTGACGACTTGCCGCGGTTGTCGCGTTCCTCATAGCTGACCTTAGCGCCTTCATTGAGTGTGCTGAGACCAGCTTTCTCGACCGCCGAGATATGAACGAAGACGTCTTTACCGCCATTGTCGGGCTGTATGAACCCGTAGCCCTTCGTCGGATTGAACCACTTCACAGTACCTACGGCCACCGAACGCTCCCTGAATATAAAAGGCGATGAGATCCTAGTTCGTCGGAGTAGGGCAAGGCAAGGGCGGACCCGCTCCGGAAAGGACGCGCAGGGGCTCTTTGGGAGATACGGAGATGCTTCAAGGCATTCGATGAAATTCGACAACCCGCCTCTTGATCGAAACCCTCGCCCGCAAGCCTGCATGCAGCCATGCTCTAGCTTGGCTGTGCGCCAGCTTCAGCGAGATCTCATTGCTCCACCAGGCGGTAAATCGGTATGCTGATGCTGGGAGCTCTCGCCCAAGGATCGCTTCTATTTCAGCAAAGGTGAGGCGGATGACCTGACGGCTATCGCTCAGCAGGCTCTGGCGCAAAGGATCGTAGACCGACTTCCGAATGATTATGCCTCCGCCCGAGGGATGGCGAGCCTAGCCTCATGTTAGGACGGCGGGAAAGGCGCCCGGAGAGGGGTCTTGTGGGGAGCGGACCTGTCTTTCGGAAGGTTACTACCCTCGGCTACTACTGGCCCGACGCCGTGAGCGGCTGAAGCAAGCCACACGACCTATTTTCAGGAATACCCGCAAAGGGCCACCGCGACCCGCTGGTGAGCTATTCCCAGCGACGGCGGCGCAGTGTAGCGCACCGGCTCACCGCCAGCGAGCAAGAGGTGGTCGTCTGGTCGCGGCCCCACAGCAGCAAAAACCCCGGACGTGCGGGGCTTTCGCGCCGTAATTATGCTCGATTAATACTTGGCAACGAGCGCTTCGGGCCCGAAGCGATAGTTAAGCCCGACCTTGACCTGATTGATGTTGTCTGACTTGACCGACATGATCGTCGTACCGTCCGACGCAAGGGCGCGATCGCGCCCGAACGACAGGTAATCGTATTCCGCCTTTGCAGACCAATTCTTACCCAGGTCGAACTCGGCGCCATAGCCAATCGTCCAGCCCACGCGCGTGCTGGAGACGCCGAACCCGGTGCCACTCGCGACGAATGCGCCCGCCCCGTTGTTACAGACGCTTCCGATTGCCACGCCCTGGGGATTATAGCAGGTCGTGGTCGTGCGGCCCTCTTCGAAGGCAGCGCCGCCCTTGACGTACCAGAGCGTACGGCCCCACGCATAGCCGAGGCGAGCGGTTGCACTGGCGACCCAGTTCGTCTTGTCCTCGGCGACGAAGTAAGCCGAGGTCATGCCGGCGCCGAATGCTTTGGTGCCGACAGTCCGGGAGCCGTGGATGTTAGCCGCACCGATGTCGCCCTCAACACCGAAGACCCAGTTCCTGCTGAACTGATAGTTATAGCCCAGCTGACCACCACCGAAGATACCGCTCACCCACGGACGGGTGCTGTCGGTTACGGGCTCGCCATACCTCACATCAGTCCGGCCCGCGGAGCCGCCGAAGAAGCCGCCGACATAGAAGCCAGTCCAATTGGTCTCAGTGATTGCAACCGGGCGCGCCTTGACCATTCTAATTGCCTTGGTCGGCATGATCGCGGCAGCAATCGTCTCCGGGGAGAACTGATATCGAATGCCGGCATTCCCGGTCCAGCCATCGATATTGGAGCCGTTTCGATAATCGACCCGGACGAAGCCAAGCCAGCCGGTGTTGACGACTTGACCAGCAATTCCGAGCGAGTACTGGCCGTATGTGCCTACGCGCGAGGTGGTCGTAGCCTGATTGTACGTGAACGGAGCGCCGGCGACGGGGAACACACCGTTCAGCGACGTGTAGTTCGAACTGACGTTCCCAGCGAACTCGTGGAAGATGCTGGCAGATGCGAAAGGCTGCCAGATGACGTTCGGAGTTACGATCGTCCTGCCGCCGCGCAGACTAAGGCGACCCATCTCGCTTTCAACGTCGTTTGTCTGAATGATGCCAGCGATGCCGGTGAAGTTCGGACCGGAGACGCCGGGTGCCGTGAAGTTGTCAACTGACGTCCTGGAGTAGATGAAACCGGCCGACGGCTCGATGAACCAATTATCGCCGAGATCAAAGTTATATCCAGTCGAGGCCGAGATCGAGAAGCCATGCGCATTGACTGGCTGATTGGCGAACGCGAAACCGGCGTTGTTCACCTTGATGTTGTAGTACTCCTGGCGAACCATCAAGTCAGCAAAGAAGCGCCCCTTCGTGGCGACAACGTAGGCGCCGAAGAAGGGCACTTCGAAGCTGTTATCAAATCCAGCGTTGTCGCTCGTCTTTGCGCCGAGATAACCCGCCGTCGTGCCTAGGTGCACGTTCCAGCCGCTCCAGTTGAGCCGCGCGATATCTGTGCCGACTTGAACACCGGCAAAGCTCTCCTTCTGCGAATTGGAGCAGTTGGTCGAAGCGGTGTTGAACACCGCACCGCCTTGCGTCGAGGTACCGACCGAGCTGGAACTTGAGCTGATGTTGACCTGGCCACCGACCGCTCGCGCCCAGACACCACCGCCGGGCTGGTCTGGCGCGGGGTTCGCCGGAGCCGAAACGAACGCGCTGCCCTGCTGCGTAAGGAACGCGGTGTTGACGTTGCCGATCGCGGCCGAAATGGAAGCGCTGGCAGAGCTCGTCGGAATTGCCAACGTGCCGATGTTGTTGATGGGTACCCCGGTCTGCGTCGTTGCTCCGCAGTTTTGCGCTATTGCTGAAGATGAACCCAGGAAGGTAGTGGCAGCCATTGCAAGCCCGGCGGCGCCAATCCATTTAGCGAAAACGCTCATCTAAGTTCCCCAAAAAACGGATTCGAAAGTATTAGCTTCAGCCTAATGCAGGGGATCGGCGGGCGGAATGCTGTCGTTGGGAGTCTGGCTGGGACAGGCTGTGAATTCTTGACGGTGTATCCAGTCAGCAACATTCTGAGAGCAGCAAGGGGGGTGAAACGCCGATTGTGTGATTTGCATCACTGCGCGACAGACCCATTCGGTGCGCCAAGCTCCGATTGCGGAAGAGACAAGCTAGGCTCGAGAAGATTGTTTGTGACCCGCATCACGCAGGTCGGGGGGCAGGTATACCTTCGTGGGCAATCGCCTCGAAGCATTGCTAGTCAACCAAGGCGAAGATAGAATCTGAAGAGATTTAGGTATTTTGGGCTGGCTGCTCTGCCAGCGGAATTTTTATGATCCGGCGGCAAACCGCAGCGTTGGCGATGATCGTCGGGACCTTTCTAACGCTGGTCCTGTTGCCGGATCGCGCCTTAGCGGAACGCCGAGTTGCATTGGTTGTTGGCAACTCGACCTACCAATCGGTACCGCAACTTCCTAATCCTGCGCGCGATGCGACCTCGGTCGCAAAGATGTTCCGAGAGGCCGGATTCGACGCCGTAGAAACGCTGATCAACGTTGGCAACCTGGAGTTCAAGCGTGCCATCCGTAAGTTCGAGGTCACGGCGGATCAAGCCGACATCGCTGTCGTCTACTATGCCGGGCATGGGCTCGAGATCGGCGGCATCAACTATCTGATCCCGATAGACGCACGGCTCGCCAGCGATAGAGATGCAGACGACGAGGCGATCCCGCTGGAGCGCCTCGTCTCCTCGGCTGATGGAGCCAAGCGGCTTCGCCTTGTCGTCCTTGATGCCTGCCGCGACAATCCGTTCGTTTCGACCATGCGGCGCGAGCGGCGAAATCTCGCGACCCGTGCCGTCACCAGCGGTCTTGGCAAGGTCGAGCCGACCATGACCGATACGCTGATTGCATACGCCGCGAAGGCGGGCTCGACGGCGGACGACGGAGATGGGGAGCACAGCCCGTTCACGACGTCGATTCTGAAGAATCTTCCCGTGCCAGGTCTCGATATTCGCCTCGCGTTCGGGCGAGTGAGGGACGAGGTCCTGAAAGCGACGGCCAGTCGCCAGGAGCCATATGTCTATGGTGCCCTCGGTGGCGGTACGATTTCGCTGGTGCCGGCTCCGGCCGTGCCGCGGGAGGCGCCGGTGAGCGACGTCAAGGCGGACTACGAGTTGGTTCAGAAGATTGGTACGAAGCGGGCGTGGGAAGTGTTTCTTGCGACACATCCGACCGGCTTCTACGCAGAGTTGGCGCGCGCGCAGATGGAGGCTCTCGGGGTTCAGCCGCAGCTCGCCGCACATCCGCAGACACCACCGCCGAGCCGAGATCCACTGCCCTCGAAAGAGCAGATTGAGTGGGACAAGATTAAGGACAGCGCAGACATCCCCGTGCTCCAACGCTTCATCAAGCGCTTTCCCGATGCGCCGCTCGCGATCACCGCTCAACAACGCATCAGCCTCTTAAAGCGGGTGGTCCAAGAGCGTGAGGACAAGGCGCGCGTCGCACGGGAAGCCGCCGAGGAGGCGAAGCGCAAGGCGGATGCGGAGAAGGCGGAACTCGCCGCGCAGAAGAAGCGTGAGGAAGACGAGCGCCGTGCCCGCGAGTTTGAAGCGGGCGAAAAGGCAAAGGCAACGGCGGTCGCCGCTGCCGCTGAAAAGAAACGGCAGGATGATGAACGGCGCGCCGCCGCGGCCGAAGCCGAGCGGCTAGTGAAGGCTGCGGAGGCCGAACGCAAGGCGCAAGAAGCCACGCGAAAGGCCGCGCAGCTCGAACGCGACAGAGCCGCCGCCGAGGCCGCGGCTTTAAAGGCGGCCGCGGAGAAGCAGGCCAGGGACGCGGATGAAGCACGAAAGCAGGCGGAGATTGCTGCCGCCAAGGAAACGACTTTGACGGAGAAGAAGCGTCTGGAGGAACAGCGCCGCGCGGCCGCAGCCGAGGCCGAACGGCAAGTCAAGGCCGCCGAGCTCGAACGCAAGGCACAGGAGACCAGACAGAAGGCCGAACAGACTGACCGAGATCGAGCCGCCGCAGAAGCTGCAGCCGCCAAGGCCGCTGCCGAGAAGCAGGCCCGGGACGCCGAGCAGGCCCGTAAGGTGGCCGAACTCGCTGCGAATAGGGAAGCTGCCTGCAAGGATCAGCAGGTCAGGCTCGACACGATCCTTGCCAAAGGGAGCGAAGGCACGGGGGTCGACGATCTCACCGCCTTCTCGAAGACGGTGACCTGCGGCCGGCTCGGGCCAGTGGTCGTTGCCGCGCTCGATCGCTTCAACATCGAGGCTGCGAAACGGGCGGCGATCCTGCCTAACTCACCGCAACTCGTCACGTTGGCTCAGACCGAACTAGTCCGGCTCGGCTGCCTGACAGGCAAGCCCGACGGCAGGCTGAGCGATATGACCAAGGCCGCGCTTGGCCGTTATTTTACGATCGGAGGCCAGCCGATCGAGCCTGACAAGATCAGCGTGACCCAGACACTGGTGGGAGAGCTCACAAAGCATAGTACCCGGGTCTGCCCCATCCAATGCAAGAGCGACGAAACCTTAAAGGGCGATGTGTGCGTAGCGAACGAGAAGCCGGGTGCGGCCGCGGCATCGTCGCGCAAGAGCGATGACGACGAAAAGCCCCGCCGCAAGCCATCGACCCACGAGGCGGATCGTGACTCGGTCAAGCGCGCGAAGAACGAAAACGATGCGCCCCGTGCGCGGCAGCAAGCCGTCGCACGTCCGAGCATCGTCAGCGGTGGTAGCGGTCATAGCACGATGATCGGCGTTGGATTTTGAGACGATCGAAGCCGGCCGAGTTAAGGGGGGCTTTGATGGAGCAATAAGGAGTGGACATGAAGCGGCTTTACTCGCTGGCGCTTGCTGCAGCGGTCTCTGCGTCGTTCGTGATGATTGCCATTGGACCGGCCGATGCGGATCACGGAACGCAGGTCACCGGTGCAAGCTCCTTCACATCGCGCCACCTGCCCCTGCATCCCCGCCGGGCGGTGACTGGACACATGATCCCCATAACCCGTATTGCCGCAGTACCTAGGGCCGCCGTCTGTGGCGGCCCCCGGTGTGGTCGTGATTTCGTACTGATGCTCGGGATCGGCTTCTGATCTGCAGTAGTCAATGGTGTGCGGCGCGCCCGGACGATCCGGCCGGTTCAAGCTGGCGGGGACCTCTGGGGTCACAGCTTGGTTCGCTATTACGGACTTCAGGCTCGATCCCGTTCTGCTGGTCGAACTTCCTGATCCAGGATTGAATGTAGCGCGGATCGTCGGAACGAAGCTGCTTAACTAAACGAGGGTCCTGCGCGGTGAATTCCACTAGGGATCCGTCAATCGTGCCTCCTCAAAAGCCTGCCCACATCTAGGTTGCTGTAGCGGGAAAAGTGGTAACCCAAAAGGCCGCTTGAAAAGATCTTGCGTGATGCAGCGCCAATAGAGAAAACCCCGCCTGGGGGAAGCGGCGCTTTCTGGTGGGGGGAAGCTTAGGGAGGCTTCTACCATAAGACGCTCGATCGGGGACGAGGTTCAAAGCTAAAAAGCGAACCACGCCAATACCGGGATGATCGAACCGATTGCACACCGAAATGCTTGCGGGTGGCGTTACTGATCGGCCCCGCACGCGCTGAACGCCTATCGACGATAAGTCAGTTATCGAAGCCCCGCTGTGCCAACAGCCAATCGACGCCCGGCGTAGCGATACGCTCGTTGCGCTTCTCAGCCCGCGCCCGATGTCGTTCATGACAGCTGACTAGCGAAGAAAATGAAGCGGTTTATTAGCCGCGTGCGTCCCACCCATCCGCTTCGTAGCCGGGCTAAGGCATCCTTGGCGACACTGGTATCAAAGCACCGCAACGCCCGTAGATTTCCGGTGGTCGGAAGGAGCTGGGGATGTCGATCGTGGCAACCACAATCTTGGAAACAGCGATTAAGCCTTTGAAGGGCAGAAATGCTGTGCAACATTATCACGTTTTTATGATTTTTTAACTTTTTGCGAGGCCGGTCGTGAATTACAGCGGCAAGTTTTCTCCAGATGTATTGCATGAGGGCGCTACTCACCTAACATTTGACGGGGCTGAGACGACGACCGTCAAGACTGTTCAAGTCCTTGATGCCCACCTCCTATTCTCAGGTGACTACCAGCGCATCGGCTCAGATCTCATCATCTCGGATGCACTCAGCCGAGTAGTAGTTGCGGACTATTTCAAAGGGCACGGCCATACTCGCCCGCTGCTCGTTTCCCGAGATGGCGCGCCTCTCGGCGCTGCGATAGTCGACGCTCTGACAGGCTACACAGCTTATGCTCAGGCCGACCCGCAAAGTACCGCGGGTAAGGTGGTCGGGCACGTCGTTAAGATGTCCGGCAGCGCGAGCATCGTTCGCAATGGCGTCACCATCATCGCAAACACCGGCGACGTGATCTATCAAAATGACGTTGTACAGACGGGCAGCAACTCGACCATCGGCCTGGTGCTCGACGACGGTTCCACGTTCAACCTCTCCGCCAACGCGAGGTTCTTACTTGGTGATCTTTCGTATGATCCGGGTAGCTCATCGAACAGCGCATTTTTGACGCTAGTGCAAGGCGCGGCCAGCTTCGTGGCCGGGCAAGTCGCCAAGACCGGTGATATGCGAGTGGCAACGCCGGTCGCCTCCATCGGCATCCGAGGGACAGCAGTTAATCTCGAAATCTCTTCGGCCGATGGCACCGTATCGATCTCGGTCGTTGATCAGCGCGATAATTCCTTGCACGCCGTTGAAGTGTTCAATAACGCCGGCGTGCTGATCGGGACCGTGACGAGTAACGGCACCTCGCTCACCCTCACCCCGACGGCAACGTTCGAGGTGATCGCGCAGCAGGTTAACAAGACGGCGGATCAGGTCGCGCGGGAATTCAACGCTTTTCAGCAGGTTCTGAGCACTTACGACGCAGCTAAGCAGATTCTTCCGAACCTGCCTGAACACACTGACAATAGTGACCATCAAAACGATAATAATGCTAGCCCGAATAGTACAAAGTTCGCCGGAAGCCCGCCGCTAAACCCTCCGGGTACTGAATACCACTCGCCCGCGGCAACGATCATCACTCAGACGACGAATGGCGAAACGTCACCAACCACGGTCCAAGTCACCATAAACGCGGTTGCTCCAACCGAAAAGTCAGTCTCGCCAGAAATAGAAATCGCACCTTCTGTAATTCCGGTAAAGCTCACTTCACTTCCGTTTGTGGTCACTCCTGCATACGTGAACGTTATCGCTTCAGGGCCAGGAGATCACAGCGGGCCTGTCATGAGTGCCAATGGCGACGTCGTCTACGATCCCGATGGCGCGATTCATTTTTACGACCGAGCAGCAAACAGCACCACGACAATCGCCTCGCCTGCGGGCGGTTGGATATACGGTTCACCCACGATCAGTTCTGATGGCCGCTATATCGTCTACGAAGGTTCGAACGGCAGCAGCAGCTACGTCTTTGTCTACGGAACAGATCCTTCGGATTCGACCCACTATCATGTTCAAACACAGATCGCTCTTGGTCGGGCCCCCGCTGTCAACGGTGACGGCAGTACGATCGTTGCCCGACAAGCAAATGGCGACATCGCAATATATGGTCTGCAGGGGAATATTAAGGGCATAATCGCGCCCGCGGCAGTTGGAAGCTCTGGCGCCGTCTGGGCACCTGCCATCAGTGCCGATGGTCACGTGATCGTATTCTGGAATTCCGATTCCAATGCGGTTGGCGGCTCAGGTCACCTCTTTTCTTTCGATCTATCAACGGGGGAGTTTAGCCACCTCGCGGATACTTCCGTCGGTGCGGGTACGACCCTTCCTACTTTGAGTGCTGATGGACACCTAATCGCCTATCAGAGCGCAGACGCAACAGGCCATTCTGAAATTTACTTGTATGATCTGGAAAGCAAGGCCGTTCTCTTTCACACTGCTAACGCTTCAAGCAGCTTCAATCCGGTCCTGAGTCCGGATGGACATTTCATAGTATTTACAAGTGATGCGAAGTTGTCGGCCGCTGACACCAACGCAGTTGCGGATGTCTATATCGTCGATGTCACATCGCCTGCCGACCCCGTTTACAAGCTTGTTTCCGAGGGAGCGGGCGTCGCGTCAAACGGCGGTGTGGCCATCAGCGCTGGTGGGCAATACGTCGCATTTGCTGGCGACAGCGGTATATTCTTCGCAGACCCGACATCGAGACATAGTGCGGTCATAACCGAGACCATCAGCTCTCCAAGCGTGCTGCAAGCGAGTGGCCTGATACCAATTACGGGCAACTACGCGGATGTCAAAATAAGCACTGCAGATCAGTTCGGAAATGCAGATCCGAATTTCACGGCGAAGTTCGACGCTGTCGGAAATATTAGCTGGGCTTTCAGCGAAGAAAAAAGCCACTTCGACGCGCTGTCCTATGGTCGAGACGCCACTCAGAAGTTCGTCATAACGCTTTCGGCTGACGACGGGGTGGTGACTATCCCGGTGTACGTGACTGTGCACAACAGTGTGCAGCCAAACATCAATGTTGTCGACTTTAAGCCTGTTGCGAACCCCGTAACTCTGCAGGACGGTCAGCAGGACGCGTCGTATACGGTCACGTCGGCCGCGTTGCTCAACGGTGTGGTTGACGTTGACGGCCCCTCGCTATCGATTTCCTCCCTCTCGATTCGAGACGGCGGGGGCAGTCTGGACCAAGTTGATAACCAGACCTGGAGATACACGCCGGACCCCGGGTTCAGCGGCCGTGTCATCTTCAACTACGAAGTCACGGACTCCATCAAGAGCGCTGCTTCGATTGCCAGCCTCGATATTGCATTGCCATTGGCCCTTGTTTCGATCGCTCCAGATACGGAGCTGAATGGAGATTTTGTTACCAGCAGCCAGAATCTGACTGTTCTTGGAACAAACGGCGCGATTTTTTCCGGAGAACGGATTCAGGTAAGTAGCGATGGCGGTGTCAACTGGAGTGATGTCGCTCAGACTACTGCTTCGACCTGGAGTTTTATTGATCCACTGGCGCACGGTACGAGCTTTACTTATGACGTCCGCGTCCTAGATTCGGCCGATGTGGTGATCAACTCGACGAGTCGATTGGTCACAATTGACACCACAGCTCCGTCCGAGGCGCTGGCGATCACGGCGATCAACCAGGACAGCGGCACGGCCGGCGACTTCATCAC
>NZ_JBVVPA010000010.1:0-227650 GCF_055807555.1 Bradyrhizobium sp. Ken64
ATCATGCTGGAGCTGATCGAGGTCCAGACTGGAAGCTATCTCGGGGAAGACGACATCATCCGGATTGAAGACGACTATCAGCGTTCCTGAACTCGAGCGTGCCTGCCCGGGTTGACCAGGAGGGCCGATTTGTCCAAGAAGGACCGGCTGTGCGTCGGCTGCGCAGGAGTGGCTGCGCCGCCGGTGACATGTGCGACGGAACATCTTGACCGGACTTGAGGCTTCAGGCCATGCGCGAGCGGATCGCTCTCATCACCGGTGTGACCGGTCAGGACGGCGCCTATCTGGCCGAGTACCTGCTGTCGCTCGGCTATGTCGTGCACGGCATCAAGCGGCGTTCGTCCTCGTTCAACACCGCCCGGGTCGATCATCTCTACCAGGACCCGCATGTCGGCAACGTGCCGTTCCTGATGCATTATGGCGACATGACGGACTCGACCAACCTGATCCGTCTGGTGCAGCAGATCCGGCCGACCGAGATCTACAATCTTGCCGCCCAGAGCCACGTCGCCGTCAGCTTCGAGAGCCCGGAATACACCGCCAATGCCGATGGCGTCGGCGTGCTGCGCCTGCTGGAAGCGATCCGCATCCTCGGCATGGAAAAGGAGGCGCGGTTCTACCAGGCCTCGACCTCCGAGCTCTACGGTCTGGTGCAGGAGATTCCGCAGAAGGAGACCACGCCGTTCTATCCGCGATCGCCTTACGGCGTGGCAAAGCTCTACGGCTACTGGATCACGGTAAACTACCGCGAAGCCTATGGCATGTTCGCGAGCAACGGCATCCTGTTCAATCACGAGAGCCCGCTGCGCGGCGAGACTTTCGTCACCCGGAAGATCACGCGCGCTGTCGCCCGCATCGAGGTCGGACTGGAGCAGACGCTCTATCTCGGCAATCTTTCGGCCAAGCGCGACTGGGGCCATGCGCGCGACTATGTCGAGGGCATGCACAAAATCCTGCAGGCCGACAAACCCGACGATTTCGTGCTCGCCACCGGCGAGATGCACTCGGTGCGTGAGATGGTCGAGCTGTCGTTCTTGCAGGTCGGCCGCCGCATAGAATGGCGCGGCGAGGGCGTCGACGAGACCGGCGTCGACACCAAGACCGGCAAGACGGTCGTGAAGATCGATCCGAGCTATTTCCGCCCTACCGAGGTCGATCTCCTCGTCGGCGATGCCAGCAAGGCACGCGAGGTGCTCGGCTGGAAGCCGAAGCGGAGCTTTACAGAACTCGTCGCGGAGATGATGGCGAGCGATCTGGCGGACGCAAAGCGGGATGCGGCGAGTGGCAAACGTACCGTTTGAGCTGACAGGCAAGAGCGTCTACGTCGCCGGCCATCGCGGCATGGTCGGCAGCGCGCTTGCGCGCCGGCTCGAGCGGGAGAACGTCAAACTCATCACCGTGGACCGGCGCGAGGTCGATTTGCGCAACCAGGCCGCGGTGTTCGACTGGTTCGCGAAGACGCGGCCGCAAGTGATCTTCCTCGCCGCGGCAAAGGTAGGCGGCATCGCCGCCAACAACACGCTGCGCGCCGAATTCATTTACGACAACATCGCGATCGCGGCCAACGTGATCCAGGCCGCGCATCAGAACGGCGCCGACAAGCTGATGTTTTTGGGCTCGTCCTGCATCTACCCGAAATTGGCGGCGCAGCCTCTGCGCGAGGACTCAGTGCTGACCGGTCCGCTGGAGCCGACCAACGAGCCTTATGCAATTGCAAAAATCGCCGGGATCAAGATGGCTGAGGCCTATCGCAGCCAGTACGGGTGCGACTTCATCAGCGTGATGCCGACCAATCTTTACGGCCCCGGCGACAATTATCACCCCGAAATGAGCCACGTCGTCGCCGCCCTGATCCGCCGCTTCCACGAGGCCAAGATTTCGGGCGCGAAGAACGTCATAGTGTGGGGCACCGGCACGCCGCGGCGCGAGTTCCTTTATGTCGACGACATGGCGGATGCCTGCGTGCACCTGATGAAGATCCATTCGAGCGCCGAGCTGGTCAACATCGGCACAGGCGAGGACATCACCATCGCCGAGTTTGCGCGGGTCGTCGCCGAAATTGTCGGTTACAGCGGCGAGATCAGTTTCGACAGCTCGCGGCCAGACGGCACGCCGCGCAAGCTGCTGGACGTCAGCCGCCTCGCAAAACTGGGCTGGCGTGCCACGACATCGCTTCACGATGGCATGAAGCGCGCATACGCGGCGTACCTGTCGCATTCGTAGAATGTAACAAATGCATGTTGAGTGATTCGTGGTGTTGTCCGCTGGTGTTGTCCGCGACGCCTGTCACGCCGGGCGTCCAAGGTTTATTCGGTTCGCGAAGCAACCTGGCCCAATCTTGGGCGTGCGGACGGATGGAGGGAAAGTCTAGGGAGTTCAGTGAAACATCCGTCTTCAGCGGTAGAGTTTTTCGTAGATTGCTATAACCGGCACGGGCTATGTGGGACTGGTGTCGGAGGCCTGTTTTGTGGATTTCGGTCGCGACGTCATCTGCGTCGACAAGGACGAGAATAAAATCGCGGCTCTTCATCCGGGCAAGATTGCTATCTACGAGCCTGGGGTCGACGAGCTCGTGGCGACCACGCCAAGGCCAAGCGCTGAAGTTCATCACCGATCTTTCCAAGCCGGTCGGCGATGCCGATGCCGTGTTGATCGTAGTCGGCACGCACTCGCGCCGATGGCCACGCCGATTTGTGCTATGTCTATGCGGCCGCGGAAGACATCGCGCAGTCGCTGTCCGGCTCAACGTCGTGGTGACTAATTCGACCGTACCGGTCGGCATCGGCGACGACGTCGAACGCATCATCCGCGAGACCAACAAGGCCGATATCGTCGTCGCATCCAACCCTCAATGCCAGCACTTGAGTTAAGCGGAGAGGTTCGGGTGGAACTGCGTTCCCTCTCTCACGTTTGATGGCAAAGAAGCAGGTCGGAATAGAAGTCATTGAAGAGGGGAGAGAGCGTTTTCTCGTGAAGACGTTCGACCATGGTTCCAAGGAGCGTCAGCCGATCATGGCGAGGCCGCGCAAGAAGCGACCGCGACGCATCGACTTGAGTCGGAAGCTGAAGTCGGGCCTGAAGAAAGGATTCTAGAAAGAGATAGCACCGAGCTCGTGCTTCAAGAGAGCGTACTCAAGCAGAACCTACATGATACTGCTGTGGCCGCATTTTATTCCAGGCACTCCAGTTTGCAATTGCCTCACCGATCGAAGCGATAATGGACATTTACCAATCACCCTCGTGACAGCAGATGTGGGCTTGCCGACCTGTTGCACGAGGCGCCGTCAAGCGGCGGATGAGCGCCGCGTTTTAGGCCACTTAGATGGCGACTCCGACAACGATGCGACAATGGAGCAACAGTCCACATCGCCCCTTGCGCGAACACGCTAGTGTTTATCTGCACGAGGGGGCCCGATCAGGCCAGCTGTCCGAAACAAACTAGAAGCTGCCGCGGGTAACAATGAAGGTCACACGTGGAATCGGCGCTGCAGCCATTTCCTAATCATAATTAGCTCGGAAGCGCCGCGGGCCATCACAGACCGGGCGAGCGAATTTCCTGCTCGGAAGTCAGGTACTACATTGCTCAGCCCGAGTTGGCGGATCGGGATCGGCTGGCATTCACCGACTAATGGCGGTGCGGCGGCTGGTCCGGTGCTCGGCTCGGCACTTTGACCGCGGCGCGGCCGGAGAGGTCGACGCGGATTGTCGCCGGCACTTGCGATAGCTGGCTGTAGACCGACACCGGCGCGACGATCTGCAGCGAGCCGAGAACGCCCGTTGTCACCAGCTCTGCGGCCCAACCGGATTGCGTCGTGATTGCCTGCCCGCTTGCCGCCTTGAAAATTGAGCCCGGGCGCGCCAGGCCTTTTGTAACGTCGGCGTCGTACGGAAAATGCTCGCAGCAATAGCGCAGCGGATGTGCCGTCGCCTTGGCTGAGGACCATGGCGGTCGCCACCCGCGCGAACGTAGCACCCCGCGCCGGCGCGCCGCGCTCTCGGCGCAGGTGATTGCTGTTGATCAGACGGCGGCAGTCGGCGCGAGTCTGGGCCGCGACGCAGCGGTACGCAAGTTAGATTGTGCTATGTTGCCACCATGCCGCTCACGCAGCACCAGCGCCGCGATCCGGTCCGGGTCGATCAGAGCTATGATGTCGTAGCAATTGCTACTACGATCGGGACCGTAATCCGCGAGAACTCGGACCCACGCTGCTCGAGGTCACGTTGCGCGTGACGCGGTCGCCTTAACCTTGAGAAGTGAGGTTAATCCGAACGTCGGCTTGCGACCGGACGCGCTTGCCGCTAACGCTTATTGCGCCGGACAGGGCTGATCTTACCCCAAGCCGATCCCAAAGACCACGATTTCAATTGCCCGGCGCGGGCCGCCAGCGACGCCCCACCGCTGGCGGCCCACCCTTTTGCGAGGATGTTGGCGCAGATGACGTTCGCGAATCTTTCAGACGAATACATCATGCACATGTACGAAAGCATCCGCGATCAAGTGCGCGCCGATGCGAGGTCTGGCATTCGTTTGATGGGTGAGCCGGCGAAAGTACGTGCAGAGGAACTGCGCCGCGAGATTGACCGCCGCGGATTGCAGTGCCCCCCGATTGAATGGCCCGAAGGCACCTGAACGATGTAGCAGTGATTACCTGCCGGGTGACGCTCCGCCGACCGTCGCGGATCGCCTTGCATCGCGGCGCGGTGTGCGCCTCAATTTCGCCGCCCGACTCAGGCTGAGGTTGTATTGGTTGCCGGCGTCTCGTTTACGACGGTTCTCGATCCCGAACCGGCGCACAACGAAGCGGAGCCGAAGGCCCGGCGAGAACCCCATCGAACCGGGCCTTTGCGCTCATTCATTTGCGCGAAGCGCACGCGATAACGTCATCGCATAATCGTGCCGATTCGCTTTGCGCAGCCAACGTTGCTTTGCGGGGTCCAGGTGAAAGAGCCGACTTCGCTGGCTGCTTCGATCGAGTCGGCTTTGGTCCGATTTTGTTGCAAAAGTCGGCTGCAACGGATTTGGCCGCTGGGCCTTTCGTTGAGCCGCGCTTTGAAGCGCTGGCCCTGACGCATTTTACGCAACTTTGACGCTACGCTACGCGATGCGCAGAACCTGAGCTGGCGGCGGTCGTGCGACCAGCGATGCAACCGCCTCCTGGCGGCTAGAACTGCGGCCGCGGATCTGGGCTTCGATGAAGTAGAGCCCGGCGATACGTTCGAGCGCCTCGCTGGCGATCGGTGCGGGACCGGCCGCGGCGAGTTCGTGGAAGCGCCGGCGCACATGTGACCAGCAGAACGCCAGTTCTACGTCACCGCGCTCGGCCAGGACCCGAGTTCACCTTCGCAGCCACCGCTCAGAACCTCCGCAAAATGGCCAAGCTGATCCCAATGCCAACCCCAAGGCTCGCATAAGAACTGGTGAGCCCTTCGTCCGCATCGCAACTCGTACCATTACAGCGGACTACTTCGGGCCTTTTTCAACAGAATCGGTCACAAGCGGAATTGGCAATGCCGTGCGAGGAACCACCAAACTAGCGGCCCTCAGGGGCCCTTCCCTTTGCAAGACCAAATTGCCGAGTTGAGCACGTAGCCTGATGGATCATTTGGTACTTCGCTTGCCGAACGGCTTGCGGCGTATGTCAATCAAACTGACATATATTTGGGATTGCCAGATTATCCCGGCAGTCGCCAGATTCTTGTTGGCAGAAGCGAGTCATCTTTGGCATGCTCCTGTCACCGGAGCTGCACGTTCATCTCGCATCTATTTACACCCGGGGCCTTAAGCTACGGCAACGCTGCGGCAGGCGTTTCAGTACGTGTTGTTTACATCAACTAATGAACTTCTGAGGCCGCCTTTAGGTGGCCTCTTCGTTGAGAATTCAATTCTGCGGGGACATTGCAATGGCAAAACCAGCCGTTTCCCGTGATGCTTTTCGTGGACTATTCGCTTTCTACGCGACGAAGGCTCATCACGATCACAAAGCCGAAGCCGAGGAATGCCTTTTGAGGTTGTTCGGATCTGCAGAATACATTCCTGATCGCCTCCTGCAGCAATGGTCCGAAAAAGCTGATCTACTCGGTCCAGAAACCGTCGGTAGTGTAGTGGAGCCGCGGGCCCGTGAAATCGCGAGCGGCGGCGCGCGGTACGACCATGCGAGTGATTTTCTCCACTCGCTCCTGAGAGACCTCGGGCGAAAAGTGTAGTGATCAGATGCGCCGTTTCCGCTGCTCTTGCCGAACCGGTCAATGACAGACCATCGCCAGGCACGACCGCGCTTATGTATCGACAGATCAAAAAGAGCAAAATCGCCAGCGTTCATCGCGGGAAACTTTCAAATACGCACTTGGAAATGGACAGGATACATTACAAATCTGACGGGAAAACTTTGGGGCAACGGTAGGGTTCCACGCCCGCATAATGCTGATATTAGTTGAAGCTTAAAACGTTTGACGCTATCCGACGATCTCCGGTAACTATCCATATAGAATGCGACCGAAATTTGCGTCGTGAATTTCCGAGATGCTTTTAACCCGGACTGCTTTACCGAAAGCCTCCAGATGTCCTACTCATCTACCGATAAGGTCGCGCTCTTCATCGATGGAGCTAACTTCTATGCGACGGCGAAAACTCTGGGCTTCGACATCGATTACAAGCGCCTGCTGAAGGAGTTTCAGAGTCGCGGGACGCTGCTGAGGGCGTTCTACTACACCGCCATCATCGAGGATCAGGAATACTCCTCGATCCGCCCGCTAATCGACTGGTTGGACTACAACGGCTACACAGTCGTCACCAAAGCGACGAAGGAATTGATCGACGCCTCCGGCCGCCGCAAGGTCAAGGGCAACATGGACATCGAGCTCGCCGTGGACGCAATGGAGCTCGCTGAGCACATCGATCAGATGGTGCTGTTCTCGGGTGACGGCGATTTCCGCTCCCTGGTCGAGGCCGTGCAACGCCGCGGTGTGCGGGTCACAGTGGTCTCCACAATCGCCAGCCAGCCGCCGATGATCGCCGACGAGCTGCGCCGCCAGGCCGATGTCTTCACCGATCTCATCGAGCTTCAATCCAAGGTCGGCCGCGACCCATCCGAACGCCCCGCCCCGCGCGACCGCGGACACATGCCTAGATTCTTGCAAGAGCCCAAGGGAAACGACTCCCTCGCCTAAACGACCGGCGAATGCGACTGGACAGGTCGGTAAGGAGCGCTTTTGAGCTACCCGTGGCACCTACCTGTTCCTTCCGGGCGTGCCACACATCGGCAGTAACCTCAGACAAGATCGCGACGCGTTCCTGTGACAGTGTCGCCACCCGGCCAAGATGGCTCTTTCGAAGAGCTTGGGGAGATCGTGGTCCGTGGGGGCGCGGCCGATCCAGCAACCGTTGCTGAGTGCGAGCTCGCTAAGCCACCGATCAGATGTCAAAGCTAAAGAATAAGGGCCTTTTCGCCGTCACCTGGTGCGATGTCTTCTTTGGGTCTTGGGTGTGTGCAAACGAATAGGTCGGCACGCGGCCGTGGTCGCCAATCGTTGCGGGCGGCCGATGCCTCGCATCGGAGCGTCCAATGACCGATCAAAGTGGTTGTCGCCACGCGATATTGCGCTTTTGGAGGCACTTTCCGGCGTTCAAGCGGCGCGAATGGCTGCAATCAGGCGCGGTTTGCCGACGATGTTCATCACCCGTGTGAGGTTGTAGGCGAGAACATGCAGCGCCATCTCAGCGGCAACATTCCGTACGCGCTTCATCAGGAAGTGGGTCGCACCCATACCCGCTTTGATCGTGCCGAAGGATGCTCGACCGTCTCGCGCCGCGTCCGCATGGCGTCGGGATTGGAATCGAGCCGTCTCTGGAATGTTGGTGTAGTGATAGGGCAGCAGCTGGCCGGACGGGCAGCGGTAGACGTCCTCATCAGGCAGGTAGGCGAAGTCCTGTTTGCCGAACCGACCTTGCGCCTTGGCGTTCGACGTGATGGGCTTGGGCAGCGTGACTGCAAAGCCAGCCTCTTCGCAGGCCAATATCTCCTCTCCGTCGAAGTAGCCACGGTCGGCGACCGCCTCGAGTTTGTCCACTTCGAGCACTTCTTTGGCTTTCTTCGACATCCGAGCAAGCTGCCCACGGTCGTTGCCAACGTTTATAACCTCATGCGTAACAATCAGATGGTGTTCGGTGTCCACCGCGACCTGGACATTGTAGCCGACGACACCCGATCCGCGTCCGCTGGTGGCCATCGAACGGGCATCCGGATCGATCAGCGATATCTGTTGATCCGGCGTGTTGCGCATCTGCGCATCAAGCGCCGAAGCTGCGTTCGCAAAGTCAGCTTGCGTGGCCAGAGCCGAACTAGGTAACGCACCTAGGGCGATCCATGGCGTACGCTTAACCATCTGTAAGGTATCATGCATTTAAGATGGAGGCTTCCTAGCCTAACCATTTGTATATATGAGATTGCCGTGGCCTCAGATAATGATGACGAGCTGGCTGTTTTGACGCGAGAGATCGCAGACATGGCGATCTATGTTCAGGATCAAACAGTTCTGATCGCGGTTCTTGAAGAGGATGGACATGACGTGTCCGAGTGCCAAAGAGAGCTAGCCAGGGAGCGATCGCATTTGGCGACACGGATCGCGAGGCAATTCAGGCTGCTCGAAATAACGTCGGCTCATGAAGAAAACGAGCCGGTCTCGCCGACCCAATGATAACCATGTCGGATCGCCGGAAGATCGACCGTGCGGAGGTCGACTTAGCCGCCTACATTTTTGGAGATGGCGGCAGCCAACGTTGCCGCGTGTTCAACATCTCGGAGGACGGGGCGGGGATCGAGTTGCAGACGAAGTTGCATATGCGTGCCACATTCAAGATGATGTTGGAAAGAGACCGTATCATCAGAGATTGTCGTCTTGTTTGGTGCAGCGAAACTCGCATCGGCGTTGTGTTCAAAACGGATTAAGTCGGCTAGGCCCATCCGCCGAGGGGCGCGTGTCCGAAGGGCCCAATCACAACCTCTGTCCGCGCTCCACTAGCGTTGCGGTATACCAACCAGCGCCATCTGCGGCGCAACTGCAAGCCGCAATCGTTTCGACCCTAGGCTCCGTCTCCACTGCAAGTGCTGGACCATATGACTGGATGAGCAATAAACCATGTTGCTTGCGCACAGCAGGCTTACAGCCACGGCCAGGTAGTTACCCAGTTCTACGGTCATACGGCCGGTGTGATCGCCTACAACCGCGATCGTCGCGCTTGCAACAGGCAGAATGGCTACCCGGATGCCTAACATTGTTCACGCGGTGATCCGCGACTTCAAGTTCCCCGACCGCATCGTCCTCGGCACCGCCGACGAGTGCGGCCGCAAGGTGATGAGCGACAACTATGGGCCGCTCTCGCTGAACCAGGCGTCGCTGATGTTTACGGAACGCCGCACCGCCGAGATGATCAAATACGCCGCCAACGCATTCGTCGCGACTATCACCTTCATCAACGAACTCCGCAGACGTCTCCGAAAAGTCCGCGCCAACGTGCAGGAGGTCGCGCGCGGCATCGGCTTGGACAACCGCGTCGGCGCCAAATTCGCATGCAGGTCCCGGCTTCGGCGGTCGTGCTCTCCGAAGGACACGAAGGCGCTGATCAAGATCGCGAAAAATCACGACGTGTCCTTGCATTGTCCTCGCGGTCAACGAGAACCGCAAGCGCGCGATGGCGCGAAAAGTGAGCCAGGCCCTCCGCGGCTCACTGGCGCGGCAAGACTATCGCCGTGCTCGGCTCACCTTCAAGCCGGATACCGACGACATGCGACGGCTTCGTCTATGAGAGCGTCTGACGGTCGTCCCAAGCTAAACTTAAGCTCGGCCGGACAATGCGGAGTTGAGCGTCGCTTCCCCAATGAGGAGCGGACGGAATGGTCTTCAGTGTGGTATGCTGCTCGCCGGCAAGCATTTCGTTCATCAGCCTTGGCTTCCGATGAGGACGGTCATGACCGAAGACACGCACACGATCCGCAGCGGTGGGCTCACCGCGACCATCAAGGCGCAAGGCGCTGAGATGTGTTCGCTGGCGAGCGATGCCGGCATCGAGTTCGTCTGGCAGGCGGAGCCGGCCTGGCCGCGCCATGCGCCGCTGCTGTTTCCGATCGTCGGGCGTCTCGCCAAAGACGAATTGCGGCACCGGGGCAGGAGCTACCGGATGACCCAGCACGGCTTCGCGCGTGACAGCCGCTTCGCGTGGGCGGAACGTGGCGAAAGTCGCTGTGTCCTGGTGCTCGAAGACAGCGATACGACGCGCGCGCTCTACCCCTTCGCGTTTCGCCTGACGGCAACCTATGCGCTCGACGAATCCGGTCTCGATCTTTCACTCGTGGTCGCGAACACCGGCAAGGAGATGTTGCCGGCCTCGCTCGGCGGCCATCCCGCTTTCAATTGGCCGCTCCAACCGGGACTGGCGAAGGAGAGTTACGCGCTGAGCTTCGCGAACGCAGAGCCATCTCCCGTCCACCGTCTCGACGGCGGCTTGCTGCGTCAGGCAACGGAGCCGAGCCCGATCAACGGCTCCGTGTTGCCCTTGTCCGAATCCCTGTTCGTCGACGACGCAATCATCTTCGATCGGATCGCGAGCAATTCGGTCCGCTATGCCGCGGAGCAGGGCGCGTCCACCGGGCCGTGGTTGGAAATGTCATGGCGCGGCTTTCGCGAGCTTGGCGTCTGGTCGAAACCGTCGGGCGCTCCGTTCCTCTGCATCGAGCCCTGGCGCGGCTATGCCAGTCCCGCCGGCTTCGACGGCGAATTCACTGACAAGCCGGGCCTGATGCACATCGCGCCCGGAACGGAAGAGCAGTTGTCATTCCGGGTTGAGGTTGGATCGTCCTGAGGCCGGACGGCCTTCGCGCATCTCGAGTTCTCAGACCTCGATCCGCGTGAGGTCCTCGCCGAGCACGACGGGACCCGCGTAGTCCCGCCTGACGTCCGCAAGCAGCGCATTCAGCATGGAATCGTCGGTGCGAGGCCGGTGATGTGTCAGCGCGAGCTTCTTGACGCCGGCCTTGGCCGCGACCTTGCCGACTGTATCGCCGCAGGCGATCGTGAACTTCGCAAGCCGGCGCAGGTGCTCGTTGTCGATCTCCGGCGTGGCGAGGAAGCAGCACTGGACCAGCAGGTCGGCCCCCTCAGCCAGTCGCTCGAGACCGGGGCAGGGCACGGTGTCGCCGGAAATTGCGATGACCTTGCCCTCGGCCTCGAAGCGATAGCCGAGACACATCCAGCGTGCGAGGAAGGCCGGCGACATGTCGAGGCCGTCGCCATGCGAGACGAGTTCGGCGCTGATCTTCCAGCGCCCGGTGTCGAGAACGGGGCCGGGTATAATGTCCGTCGCGACGACCGGTTTCCAGCCGCCGAAGCTCGGCTCGCCCTGATCGCGCCAGGCGATGTCCTTGTCGTAGATCTGCGTGACCAGCGTATTGACGAGCCGTTCGGTATCCGGTGGTCCATAGATGCGCAGATCGCCCTTGCGCCCGTGCAACCATGAATTGAACATCACATCGTAAAGGTCGCCGATGTGGTCGAAATGGTGATGGGTGAGAAAGACCGTGTTGATGGAGCCGAGCGGCACGCCGGCCTTGCTGAGCTGCACCATGACGCCGCGGCCTGCGTCGATCAGGATATTTTCCTCGCCGAGCCTGATCAGCGTGGTCGTCGCCATGCGGCGCGGGTCCGGGCGCGGGCCGCCGGTGCCGAGCAGGATGACTTCCATGGCGCCACCTCCTGGGGCAGACTTTTCGGGACGCCACAGTAGATTTGAAGCGTTTGGCGAGGCAAGCGGCGGCGGAAGGGGCTTCAGCCCTGCACGACTGCCGCTTGTGCGGGGCTCCCGAACATGATGCGCGGGACAAGAAGTGTGGGCCATACTTAATACGGCTAGATCGTGACCAATGTTGTTTGGGCGCGATAACGCGCCTAGTATTGCAGCAGGCAATTCGAGGGGGCTCGAACAGTCGTGAATGTACGTTCACAGGACGGCGCGCTCGGCGACCTGAGCTTCCAGGTCGGCCCGCAAGCGCACAGGACATCCAACATCGTGGCTGATTCCGCAGTTCAGGAATTGCGTGTCGCCGGCCGCGAGCGGCTGATCGTCGTCGAGGACGATCCGGTGACGCGGACGATGCTGGTCGGTTATTTCAGCGAGAACAATTTCGACGTGGTCGGCGCCGGCTCCTGCGCGGAATGCCGCCAGGCGCTGCGGACGCGGACCGATCTCGTCTTCCTCGACGTGCAGCTGCCCGACGGCGACGGCTTCGATCTTGCCAAGGAAATCCAGGCGACCAGCAATGCGGGCATCATCTTCGTGACGCGCCGCGACACCGATGTGGATCGCATCCTCGGCCTCGAGGTCGCGGGCGACCACTACGTCACCAAGCCGATCGACTTGCGCGACCTGCTCGCGCGCGCGCGAAGCGTGCTGCGGCGGCGCTCGATCGACCGCAAGGCGGCGCGCAACCACAATTCGATCGCCTTCGGCGACTGGATCATCGACCTGACGCGGCGCGAGCTGCTCGGCAGCGACGGCAAGCCGGTGGCGCTGACGCGCGCCGAATTCGACCTGCTCGCGGCGCTCGTCGGTGCCGACGGCAGGCCGCTTAGCCGCGACTATCTGATCGAGGTCGTCAGCAATCGCCAGGCCGAGGTCGACATCCGCACTGTCGATGCCCTGGTGGCGAGGCTGCGCCGCAAGCTCGTCGGCAGCGGCACGCCCGTCGTCACCACGGTCACCGGCGTCGGCTACAAGCTCGCGCTGAGCGAGCGGCTCTAGACGGAGGCGCAGCACGACATGGTGCTAGCTGCGCCATCGGGTTCAGCCACTGAAACCGACCAGGAACCGAATCGCGAGAAAGGCCGACAAGGCCACGGCGCCGGTCGCGCCGATTGCAAACAAAACTCTCAAGCTATTATGCATGATCTCTATTCAGGTTCGGTTTCAAAGTTCAGTTTCAAAAATGTCGTTCGTCCAACCGCTGCTCGACTCCAGGCAGGCAATTCTATTGGCGTGATGCGACCCGTTTCCACTTGGCTTCGACGCGAGCCTTGATGATGCGGACCCGGGCTTCCTGTGCTGCCCAATATGCCCTGCTCGCGACCGCCGTGCCTTGACGGTAACGCGCGTAAACGTCCTTCGGCTGTGCCGGTCTCTTTTGATTGTGCGCTGACTTCTGATTGTGTGCTGACTTCGAGACGGCGGGCGCCGGAGTTGGCGCCGGTGCTACGTCTTGGACGGCGGCGGCCTGGTTTCCCACATTCGTCGAGTTCATGGAGACAAGACGATTGCGGGCGCGATGACAATAGACCTGGGAGCGCGGAGTCATGGACTCCTCGTCATGACCGGCTCGATATTTCATCAGGGCTCGGCAAAGGTCCCCGCCTGCCAGGCGCCATGCGCGGCTCAGATAGAGAACGCCGTAGTGGATGTTGATGTCGGGCTCTGCGAGCTCTGCGTTATGTCCCCGGAATCCGAGCATCGCTGCCGTTTCGGGCCGAACCTGCATGAGGCCGATCTCGCCGACGGCGCCGATGGTGGCCGGATTGTATCCGCTTTCAACGAAGACGACGGCCTCCGCGATGTCCGCGGGCAGATCGGTCTTGGCCGTTTCTCTTTCGATGATTTTTCGAATCGCCGCCCGCGAGGCCGGCGTCTCTCCAGCGCCGAGATCTGCATCGTGACCGCCCGCCGCCAACGCCGGTTCCACGTCGTTCTGAGCGCTGCCCTGAGCGTGTACGGAGTTGGATGCCAACCAAAGCACGGCAATCGCAACGTGTGTCCACGTCGCGCGGGCATTGATGTGTGTTCGATCCCGCAGCATGGACCACGTATTATATCTTTCGAGTTAACAACCGATTTTCTAGCGGTCCGTCGTGCGGCCCGGTTCGGACGGCGCGAGCGGCCAGCGGCGCAGCGAGGCTATCGCGACCGCGAGCTCTGGTCGGTTGATGTGCCTTGCGCAGCCCCGGCCAATTTGTCGTCGATCGCATAGAGCGTGCAGGTGGGCGACCATTTTGTGCAGGCGCCAAGTGAATCGCGCTGGGCGTCGTCGACCGTTGCCCGCCCCGAACGCCAGCCGTAACCGCCGTTCGGCGACACCGCGAAAGCCTTGTGCGGCATCGTGCTGGCGAGATAGCGCGCAAACTCGGCGCGCGCCGCCTCGCTGAGCTGGCCCGGCGGCGGCAGCGGATCAGGCGGGCTCAGAGCATCGTGGCCGAGACCTCGCTCGCGCAGGAAAGCGTCGAGATACGGCGTCCATTGCGGACGGCTCACCACCGAATAGAGATAGTGGCCATCGTCGCCGTAAGGCGGCGCTGCGATGAATTTCGCGTTGCCGCCACTGGCGCGAAATCCATCATGGAGGCGGCGCGCGAGGTCGGGACCGAAGTAGGAATCATTGCTGGCATAGACCCACAGCATCGGCGCGCGCGAGGTTTTGCCGAACGTGGCGAAGGCCTGCACCAGCCCGTTGGGATTGCAGACGTCGTCGTCGTCGCGCGAGCCGCGCCCGCCGGCAAAGTTGATCGCGGCGGCGAGACCCGCTGGCGCCTGCGCGGTCAAGGCGACGGTGGCGAACCCACCGGCGGAATGGCCGACCGCGATCATGCCTGATGTGGTGACGTCGGCCCTGCGCGCCATCCCCTCGATCGCGGCGCGCAAATCCGCCACGGCGACCGCCGCGGCCGGCAGATAAGCGGCATTGGCGCAGCCGCCGACGCTATCGACGCGCCCACCGGGCGAGGTGCCGTAGCCGCGCCGCATCACGATCAGCGCGGCAAAGCCGCGCCGGGCATATTCGAGAGCGATGCCGTAATATTTGTGCGCGGACATTGTAGCGCGATCGTCGAAGCTGCGCGGCGAGCCGTGGCTGAGCAGCGCCAGCGGATAGCGCCTGGTCCCGGCCGGCCGGACCAGGAACGCCTCCAACCCCTGCGGTCCGGCCTCGGCCATCGGGATACGCAAATCCTCGGTGTAGAACTCCGCGGCCGTCGCATCGGGCACGATGCCAGCCGTCGCAAGCCAGGCCATCAGAACAACCAGAAGCCTCTGAAACAGCGTCATGCCCCGACTCGAAAAGCCCCGATCGGAAGACCATAGCATGATCTCAGGAACGGCCGCCCCATCGCGGGTGTTGTGCTCTTGGCGCGGGCTTGGCCGATGCTATGGTATCGCGCAATTCTACGACAGGACGAGGTATATCCAGTGGCTGATGTTCATCCCGCGGCGGGCAAGCAGGCCTCGCCGGACGCGCTGACCAACGTTCCGCGGCTGGTGACGGCCTATTTCGCCGGCAAGCCCGATGTCGCGGATCCCGCGCAGCGGGTGGCGTTCGGCACCTCCGGCCATCGCGGCACCTCGTTCAAGACCAGCTTCAACGAGGGCCATATCCTGGCGACGACACAGGCAATCTGTGATTATCGACGTGAAAAGGGGCTGACCGGCCCGCTCTTTATCGGCATCGACACCCATGCGCTGGCCGAGCCTGCGCTGGTCAGCGCCATCGAGGTGTTCGCGGCCAACGGCGTCGACATCATGATCGACAAGGACGGCGGCTACACGCCGACGCCGGTGATCTCCCACGCGATCCTGACCTACAACAAAGGCCGCACCTCGGCCCTTGCCGACGGCGTCGTCGTCACGCCCTCGCACAATCCGCCCGAGGACGGCGGCTACAAATACAATCCGCCGCATGGCGGACCGGCCGACACCGACGCGACCTCCGTGATCGAGAAGCGGGCCAATGCCTATCTCGCCGATGGCCTCAAGGGCGTGAACCGCATCGACTACGCCAGGGCGCGCAAATCCGCGAACGTCCACGCCTATGACTTCATCACACCCTACGTCGCCGATCTCGGCAACGTGGTCGATCTCGACCTGGTCAAATCCGCCGGCGTCAATATCGGCATCGATCCGCTCGGCGGCGCCGCCGTGCATTACTGGCATCCGATCATCGAGCGCTACGGCCTGAAGGCGACCGTGGTGAACGAGGCGATCGACCCGACCTTCCGCTTCATGACGGTGGACTGGGACGGCAAGATCCGCATGGACTGCTCCTCTCCTTATGCGATGGCGAGCCTGATCGCGATGCGCGACCGCTTCGACGTCGCCTTCGCCAATGACACCGACGCGGACCGCCACGGCATCGTGACGCGCACCGGCGGCCTGATGAATCCGAACCATTATCTCGCGACCGCGATCTCCTACCTGTTCGCGCACCGCCCGAACTGGGGCAAGGACGCCGCGATCGGCAAGACCGTGGTGTCGAGCTCGATCATCGACCGCGTCGCGAAAAAGCTCGGCCGCAAGCTGGTCGAGACCCCTGTGGGCTTCAAATGGTTCGTCGATGGCCTCCTCACGGGCGGCTTCGGCTTCGGGGGCGAGGAGAGTGCAGGCGCCTCGTTCCTGCGCCGCGACGGCACGGTGTGGACCACCGACAAGGACGGCATCATCCTCGGCCTGCTGGCGGCCGAGATCATGGCCAAGACCGGCCGCGATCCGAGCCAGCTCTTCAACGATCTCACCGCTGAGTTCGGCATGCCCCATTACGCGCGCATCGACGTCGCCGCGACCACGCCGCAGAAGAACATCCTGAAATCCGTCACACCGGAGCAGCTCGGCCTGAAGGATCTCGCCGGCGATCCCGTCCGCGCCACCCTGAGCAAGGCGCCCGGCAACGGCCAGCCGTTCGGCGGCATCAAGGTCGAAACCGATTTCGGCTGGTTCGCCGCCAGGCCGTCAGGAACGGAGGATGTCTACAAGATCTACGCGGAGAGTTTTCGCAGTCCCGAGCACCTGAAGGCGATTCAGCGGGAGGCTCAGGCAGGGTTGGCGAAGGTGTTCGGGGCGTAGTCGTCGAGCCAAAGCGCCGCTGCCACTGCTCCTCCAGGGGGAGACTCGCCGCATCAACAGGTGTCATCACCCGCGAAAGCGGGTGATCCAGTACGCCGTGGCGCCAGTTGAGTGAACCAACGACCGCCGCGGAGTACTGGATTCCCCGCTTTCGCGGGGAATGACAGCGGAACGGGTTGTATACATGATTCGAGATAAAGGTACTAAAGTACGAACTTTTAGCGCTTGAATGATTCTCTTCCTCCGCTATTGTATACATAACGTATTCATAAGTCCTTGGGAGCGAGACCGGTGACAAAACCCTTCCCGATGAACGCCTGGTATGCCGCCGCTTGGGACGCCGACGTGAAGCCCGCGCTGCTGCCGCGGACGATCTGCGGCAAGCACGTCGTGATGTACCGCAAGGCCGACGGCTCGGTGGCCGCACTGGAGGATGCCTGCTGGCACCGCCTGGTGCCGCTGTCCAAGGGCCGGCTCGAAGGCGACACCGTCGTCTGCGGCTATCACGGCCTGAAATACAACGCGCAAGGGCGCTGCACCTTTATGCCCTCGCAGGAGACCATCAACCCGTCGGCCTGCGTGCGCGCCTATCCGGTGGTCGAGCGTCATCGCTACATCTGGCTCTGGATGGGCGATCCCGCGCTGGCCGATCCCGCGCTGGTGCCCGACCTGCACTGGAATCACGATCCCGCCTGGGCCGGCGACGGCAAGACCATCCACGTCAATTGCGACTACCGCCTGGTGCTCGACAATCTCATGGATCTCACCCACGAGACTTTCGTGCACGGCTCGTCCATCGGCAACGAGGCGGTCGCGGAGGCGCCGTTCGACGTCACCCATGGCGAGAAGACGGTGACGGTGACGCGCTGGATGCGCGGCATCGAGGCGCCGCCGTTCTGGGCGAAACAACTCGGCAAATCTGGCCTCGTCGACCGCTGGCAGATCATCCGCTTCGAGGCGCCGTGCACCATTGCCATCGACGTCGGCGTGGCGCCATCAGGCACCGGCGCGCCCGAAGGTGACCGCTCGCAGGGGGTCAACGGCTTCGTGCTCAACACCATCACGCCGGAGACCGAGAAGACCTGCCACTATTTCTGGGCCTTCGTGCGCAACTATCAGCTCGGCGAGCAGCGCATCACCACCGAGATCCGCGAGGGCGTCTCCGGCATCTTCCACGAGGACGAGTTGATCCTCGAGGCGCAGCAGCGTGCGATGGACGAGAACCCCGATCGCATCTTCTACAATCTCAACATCGACGCCGGCGCGATGTGGACGCGCAAGCTGATCGACAAGATGGTGGCAAAGGAAAACCCGCCCCAGCATCTCCAGGCCGCGGAGTAAGCCGACATGGCCGAGCGTGAGGTCGACCGCTCCGTCTCGCAGACGGTGAAGGCGCAGCTCGCGCTGCGCGACCAGCTCCTCTCGGGCTCGTTGCGCCCCGGCGAGCGCATCTCCGAGCTCCAGGCGGTGGAGACGACCGGCGCCTCGCGCACCCCGGTGCGCATGGCGCTGGTGCGGCTGGAGGAGGAGGGCCTCTTGGAGGCGATCCCCTCCGGCGGCTTCATGGTGAAGGCGTTCTCCGAGCGCGACATCTCCGACTCGATCGAGCTGCGCGGCACGCTGGAAGGGCTCGCCGCGCGCTTTGCCGCCGAGCGCGGCGTTCCCGCGCGCGAGCTCGAGCCGCTCAGGGAGTGCCTCGCCGCGATCGACGAGTTGTTGCGCCAGGTCCCGATCTCGGTCGACGCCTTCTCGTCCTATGTCACGCTGAACGCGCGCTTCCACGCGCTGCTCACGGAATTGTCGCGTAGCCCGCCGCTGATCCGGCAGATCGACCGCGCCTCGTCGCTGCCGTTTGCGTCCCCGAGCGGTTTCGTGATGGCGCAGTCGGCGCTGCCCGAGGCACAGCAAATCCTGATCATCGGGCAGGAGCACCACCGCGTCGTGATCGACGCCATCGAGAACCGCGAAGGCGCCCGCGCCGAGGCGGTCATGCGCGAGCACGCGCGGCTTGCGGTGCGCAATCTGCGGCTCGCGCTACGCAACCGGACCCATCTCGACCTGCTGCCGGCGCTCGCGCTGATCAAGTCCGCAACCGATTGAGGGCAGTCACCATGCGCTTCATCGAAACCTGGAGTCCGGCCACGCTCGTCTCGACGCGCGATCTCGCGCCCGGCATCCGCGAATTCCTGATCCGGCCGGATCAGTTCGACGGCGCCGCCTATCCGGTCGGCAGCCACATCAATATCAGCGTTACCATCGACGGGCAGCCCGAGACGCGGTCCTATTCGCTGGTCGGGGAAGCCTCGTCGCGGGGTTTAAGGATCGCGGTGCGCCGCGCCGAGGATTCACGTGGCGGTTCGCGCTATATGTGGTCCTTGCAGCCGGGCGCGCGGCTCGACATCACGACGCCCGCCTCGCTGCTCGCGGTTGATTGGGCGCGCCAAAACTACTGCCTGATCGCCGGCGGCATCGGCATCACGCCGATTCTCGGTGCGGCGCAGGCGCTGGCGAAGCGCGGCGCCGATGTCACGCTGCATTACGCTGTCCGCTCGCGCACTGAGGCCGCCTATCTCGACGATCTCGCCGCAATGCTCGGTAGTCGCCTGGTCGTCCACGCCAGCGATGAGGGCGCGCGGCTCGATCTCGACGCCCTGTTCGCCTCGGTGCCCAAGGACGCGCTGGCGCTGTTCTGCGGCCCGATGCGCATGCTGGATGCCGCGCGCCACGCCTGGATCGGCGCCGGCCATCCGCTTCCCGATCTCCGCTACGAGACATTCGGCTCCAGCGGCACGCTGCCGACCGAGACGTTTCGCGTGCGGCTCAAGGGCTCAGATGTCGAGCTGGAGATCCCGCGCGAGCGCTCGATGCTGGACGTGCTGAATGCCAGTGGCCACGAGGTGATGTACGATTGCAAGCGCGGCGAATGCGGCCTGTGCGCCATCGACGTGGTCGCCATCGACGGCGAGATCGACCATCGCGACGTCTTCTTCAGCGACCATCAGAAGCAAAGCAACCAGAAGATCTGCGCCTGCGTCTCGCGCGCACGGGGCACCATCACGGTGGACACGCTGCTGCGGGCGGATCCGGTCTGAGGCAGCTGCCCGGCCTTCATGGTTCGAGACGCGCCGTAAGGCGGCGCTCCTCACCATGAGGGTCTAAAGTCTCGCCGCGAAGAAGGACCTCATCCTGAGGAGCTCGCCAAAGGCGAGCGTCTCGAAGGATGCGCCGCAGAGGGTCTACGCCGCGTATGTCGCCCGCAACTTCTTCGTTTCGAGCAGGGCCAGGACGCCATCCGCCGACACCGGCCGGCTGATGAGATAACCCTGAACTTCGTCGCAACCGATCTGGCGCAGATATTCGAGCTGGTCGGCGGTCTCGACGCCTTCCGCAACCACGCCGATGCGCAGGTCGCGCGCGAGCCCAATCACCGATTTCACGATCGCGGCGCAGTCCGGCTGCACCAGCATGTCGCGGATGAAGGATTGGTCGATCTTGATGCGGCTGAACGGCAGCTTGCGCAGGTAAGTCAGCGAGGAGAAGCCGGTGCCGAAATCGTCGAGTGCCACGGTGACGCCGAGCTCCAGCAGCGCATTCAGGACGGACGCGGCCGAGCCGTATTTCGACAGCAGCATCGATTCCGTGATCTCGATCTCGAGCCGGTGCGGCGCGACCTTTGCGTCCGCAAGCGCCTGCACGATGATCTGGAGGAGGCTGTTGTTGTGAAACTGCGCGGCCGAGAAATTCACGGCGACCCTGATCTCTTTGGGCCACTCGGCAACCATCGCGCAGGCGCGGCGGACGACCCATTCGCCGATCTCGTGGATCAAGCCGGTTTCCTCGGTGATGGGAATGAACTCGCTCGGCGGCACCAGCCCGCGCTGGGGATGCTGCCAACGCAGCAGCGCCTCGAACCCGGCGATGCGGTTGCCGCCGAGGTCGAGGAATGGCTGGAACACCAGGAACAGCTCGTCCCTGGCGATGGCGCCTTCCAGATCCGATTGCAGCGCCTTGCGGTCGCGTGATGAGCGGTCATCGGCTTCCTCGAAGAAACACACCGTGCCCGGCCCGGCCTTCTTGGCGCGGTAGAGCGCGGCGTCGGCGTTCTTCATGATGTCGAGTTGCGTGCTGCCGTCACGCGGCGCCAGCACGATGCCGACGCTGGTCGCGCCGACGATCTGGCGGCCCTCGATCCGGAACGGTTCGTCGAAGGCCGCGACGAAGCGCTCGGCGATCTCGAGCGCGTCCTCCGGCCGCACCAGATTGGCCATCACCAGCGCGAACTCGTCGCCGCCGATGCGTGCGACATGCTCGGCCGCGCGGGTGCAGCGTTGCAGGCGACTCGCGATCTGGACTAGAAACTCGTCGCCGGCGGGATGGCCGAACTTGTCGTTGACCTCCTTGAAACGATCGAGATCGAGCAGAAGCACCGCGAATTCCTCGCCGGAGAGGCTGAGCCGTTTCAAGGCGCCATCGAGCGTTTCGCTAAAGGCGACGCGATTGGGCAGATGGGTCAGCGGGTCCTGCCGCACCGAACGCTCGGCCTCGATCTGCCGCATCACGCGCCGTGCGAACGCGAATGAATTGACGAACACGCCGCGCAACAACACGCTTCCGTAGACCACGACGAGAAAGGCGATCAGCAGGAAGGCGAGGTCGCCATTCCTGCCGAGGCAGATCGCGATCCCCAGGAAAATGGGCGCCGTGAATGCGATGGCCGCGATCGGGATCGTGGCGAATGCAAGCGCGCCGCCGGCCAGCATTCCCGAGCAGAGACAGGTGATGACGAGCTGCCCGCCGGTCGAGGCGCCTGCAAAGAACGCGACCGGGACGATGCCCCAGGCGGCGCCGAGAAGAGCGGCATTGCGCACCAGCCGGTGCATGGCGCGGCGCGAGACGAATTGCGGCTTGGTGATGCGGCGCGCGGCGTGGGATTGCAGACCGAACGCGATCGCGGCGCCGGCCACTGTGAGGGCCCAGATCAGCGCGAACATCCGGTCGGGCGACTGCCACAGCGCGATCGCCAGCACGATGGCGTTGCAGGCATTGGCGAGCATGATGCCGACCGAATAGCCGAGCACCAGCGACATCTGTTCGGCGCGGATATGGCCGGTGACGGCTTCGTCGGTTGCGGGACCGCCAAAGGCCGACAGATCGCCGGCAAACAGCCGCGCGAAATAGCTGGTCGTTTGAGTCCGCATTCCAGAGCCTAGCAGCACGAGCCGCTTGTCCGGCCCGGTCCGGAGAATTCGCTGCAAACCTTTGACGAACTATGAATTATCCGAGCTTGTGACGATTGCTGTGACCACTTCTGCGTGTTCGTGACGTCGTATCGATAACAAATCGATACAAATGCCTGGCGCTGGCGTTACCGCGGTCGCGGACTTGGGGTGAAGCTCCTGGACCGGAATGAACGGATGATAATCGCCTGTTTGGCGTCACAGCTTGTTTCTGTTCTTGCTCGCTCCCCTCAATTTCGGAGTGTCCGGCGTCGATTTCGCCCAATCGGCCATTTGAAGGCAGGTAAGCAGGTCAACATAGCTGTCAGTGCCGCCAGCCGTTGCTTCGCCTTCGCATCGGTCTCGAAGGCTGCCGGAATTCGTGAGCCATACGGAATGAAGCTGTTGCAGGGCAGAATTTTCGTCGCGCATACAGTCGTCGTAGGACTGCGGCAAATCCAGCGCCATCGCCTTGTCAGTGGCTACGGTTGCCTTGCAGGTCGCTTCGACATTGAGTTGGGGCACGCGTTCGCTGACTGGAATCGCTGTTTGGCCGCCCATCATCGCGAAGGCTAGAAATAGAATCTTCATGCAGAACTCCCCCTGGCGAGATCTTACTGAAGTCGATTTATCAGACGACGGGCGAGCTTGTGTCCTATTGATCTGAATCAAGAGGACGAAGGAGCTTGTCTCTCCGACGAGAGCGCCACGGACACGGGCGCAATATGGAAGCTGGTATCCTTCAACCGCGCGGCGGACCGGAAGAGATTCTTGCGCTCCGGTTCTTCCTCACACCACCCGGCACTCCGAACAGCCAGGCCGCAGCTTCAATTCCAAGAATGTGAGCCAAGTCGCAGTGCGGCAAATGTTGCACGTTCTCTGGCGCGCCTACGCCGGCCCACGCACGCTTGACACAGATCAAGAGAACTGACCGACTTTGCGAGATCAAAGGGATTTTGGGGTTTACGCCAACGGAGTTTATTTCCATGGACATCACCCGTCGCAATGTAACGATTGGAGGTATGAGCCTGCTCGCCAGCGCCTCCACGGCCACGTCAACTCGTGCCGAGCATGGTGAATTCTTCGGCATCGGCGACGGACTTGAGGAGTTCGCACTCGCCACAGACGCTTATATCTTCGGCTACCCTTTGGTGACGATGGAGATGACGCGGAGAATCATCACCAACGTCGCGACGCCGGTCGGGACGCGGGCGCCGATGGGCCAGATCATCAAGCTGCGCAAATATCCCGACGCGTCCTTCCGCGACGTGACGGCGCCGAATGCGGACACGCTTTACACGACTGCGTTTTTCGATGTGGGCAAGGAGCCGTGGGTGCTCAGCATCCCCGACATGAAAGACCGTTACGCGCTGTTTCCGATGCTGGACGGCTGGACCACGGTGTTCCAGGTTCCGGGCAAGCGGACCACAGGCACCGGCGCGCAAACCTGCGCGATCACAGGCCCTGGTTGGAAAGGCGAATTGCCGGCGGGCGCCACGGAGTACAAATCGCCTACAAGCATCGTTTGGCTGCTTGGCCGTATCTATTGCACCGGAACGCCGGAGGATTACGCGGAGGTCCACAAACTCCAGGACGAATTCAAGCTGGCGCCGCTGAGCGCCTACGGCAAACCGTACACGCCGCCGGCGGGCACGGTTGATCAATCGCTCGACATGAAGACGGCGGTGCGCGAGCAGGTCAACCGCATGGGCGCGGTGGCCTATTTCACACTGCTCTGCGAACTGATGAAGAGCAATCCGCCTACGACCGCGGATGCACCGCAAATCGCCAAATTCGCTCGGATTGGCATCGTACCGGGCCAGGACTTCGACGCGAGCAAGCTCAAGGCGGATTTCGTCAAGCGCGTGCCCGAGGTCGGCTTTGATCGGATCATGCTCCAGTTCAAGGTCAACAAGGACGTCAAGGACGAGAATGGCTGGGCCTTCACGACCAAAACCGGCATCTACGGTACCGACTACCTGATGCGGGCGCTCGTCACCGCCATTGGACTCGGCGCCAACCGGCCGCAGGATGCCGTCTATCCGACTTCGCAGAAAGACGCGGACGACCGGAAATACAGCGGCGCGCATAAATACGTCATGCACTTTGCCAAGGGCCAGCTTCCGCCGGCGCTCGGCTTCTGGTCGGTGACGATGTACAACGGCGAGTATTTCTTCGTGGCCAATCCGATCGACCGCTATTCGATCAGCGCGCGACAAAATCTGAAATCCAATCCGGACGGCTCGACCGATCTCTACATTCAGAATGAATCCCCGGGCAAGGACAAGGAGTCCAACTGGCTCCCGGCGCCCTCCGGCGACTTCGTTCTGATGATGCGGCTGTACTGGCCGAGCGAAAAGGCTCCCTCCATCATCGATGACTCCTGGAAACTTCCGCCGGCGAGGAAGGTGAGCTGAGGCACTAGCGCAAATAGGTCGAATTGTTCGCCAGCAATTTGGGGCAGACAAATGATGCGCGCCACGTCCAGGCAGACATGTCAGCTCTGGCTCATCCTCTTGAGTTTCGGCGCTGCTATGGCGCCACTCGGTTGCGTGTCCGATGCGGCATACGCGGATGAAAGTGGTGTTTCGTACTGGCTCCCCGGCCGCTTCAGTAGCCTCGCGGCAGCCCCCGCGGTGCCGGGCTGGTCCATGGCGGAGGTATACTATCACACGTCCATATCGGCGTTCGGGGCCACAGCTGCGGCCAGAGAAATTCGGTTGGGCGGAATTCCAAGGACAGTGAACGTCAGTCTGGATCTACATCTCAATGCGCAGGCCGATCTCCTGCTGCTGAATCCGACTTACACGTTCGCGACGCCGCTGCTGGGCGGACAATTCGCCATCGGCGTGACGGGCCTGTTCGGGCGATCGAGCGCCGACCTCAATGGGACGCTGATGGCGGGCATCGGACCGTTCGGGGCAACCCGCTCGGGGAGCATCGGTGACTCCATCACTTCCATCGGTGACCTCTATCCCCAGGCGACACTGAAGTGGAATACAGGCGTTCACAACTTCATGACTTATGTGACGGGCGACATTCCAGTCGGCGCCTACGATCCAAACCGCCTTGCCAATCTCGGCATTGGCCGCGGCGCTATCGATGGCGGCGGCGGTTACACCTACTTCAATCCGCAAGCAGGGCACGAATTTTCCGCCGTCGTGGGACTTACCTACAATTTCAAGAACAACGACACCCAATATCAGAACGGCATTGATTTTCACTTCGATTGGGGCGCTTCCCAGTTTCTCTCGAAGCAGGTCTTTGTCGGGCTGGTGGGATATGCCTATCAGCAGATCACCGACGATGCCGGACAACACCCGATCCTCGGTGGCTTCCGGTCACGCGTCCTCGGCGTAGGCCCTCAGGTCGGCTTTCTGTTTCCTGTTCGAGACATGCAGGGGTACCTCAATCTGAAGGGATACGGTGAATTCGCTGCCGCGAACCGGCCGGCGGGCTGGAATACCTGGCTGACGTTTTCGATTTCACCAACGGCACCCACCAGCACGATAACGCCGACGCGGCCAATCGCAACGAAATAGGCGTCGATCGGTGACGGCGACGCTGGTGCGGCCGCAAGACCTCGGTAGATGGCTCAGCGTCCCATCTGCTTCGGATCGTAATAGAACCGTTCTTCGATCAGCTTGTCGTCCCGCCAGGTCTGCCATGCGATCTCATCCAACGTTCGGATGATGCCTTCGGCGTTGGTGAAGCTGAAGGTCCAGCGCGTGGCGACATGGTCGCCTTCGATCAGGCTCGGCCCGATGCGCACTGCCTTGACCTCCTTGAAGGCTGCCAGCACGCCGCGCTCCTTGGCCGCGAGCTTGTCGCGTCCGACGAGGGGTTCGGCCTGGTTTTCACAGGTGGCAGCGTCCGGCGTGTAGTAGTCGAGGATGGCCCCGACGAAATCCCCGTCCTCCAATCGTTTGGCAAAAGCTTCGACGACATCGCGGCTCGGCATGGCGCACCTCACGAGTAAAACCGACTAATAGTCGGTAAATACCGACCGACGGTCGAAAAGTCAACTGGCTGTCCTCGTCCGTTTCGACTACAGCAGACCCATGGCCAAACAGGCGGAGCGGCGCGCAGCGACATCGGAGGCGATCCTGACGGCGGCGCGCCGCCTGTTCGGGACGCAAGGCTTTGCCGCGACGACGATGGACGAGATCGCCGAAGCCGCCCACGTCGCCAAGGGCGCGGTCTATCATCACTTCAAGACCAAGGAGGCGGTGTTCGAAGCGGTGTTCGACCAGGTCTCGCGCGATCTCGTCGCCGAGATCGACAGCACGGCCCGTGCCGAGAAGGACGTGCTCGCCGCGATGGTCGCAGGCACCCAGCATTATTTCGCCGCGACCGCCAAGGGCCCGACCAGCCAGATCATCCTGCGCGACGGCCCGGCCGTGCTCGGCTGGGAGCGCTGGCGCGGGATCGACGCCAAACATTTCGGCGGCAAGCTGCCGCGCGCGATTGCGGCGGCGATGGAGGCCGGCCTGATCGCGCGGCAGCCGGTCGAGCCGCTGGCCCGGCTGCTGCTGGGCGCGGTGACGGAGGCCGCGGTCGCCTGCGCCGGACGCGCCGATATCGCAAGGGCGGGCGCGGAATACGCCCGTGCATTCAGGTCGCTGGTCGAGGCGCTGCGCGTCGCTGCATGATCGTGCTAAGTGATGATTGGAAACGCCCACACCAACAAAAAGAACAGTAGCGCATGAACGCAACTTCCTCCCTGATGCTCTCCGACCCTGAATTCGACTACGTCATTGTCGGCGCCGGCTCTGCCGGCTGCGTACTCGCCAACCGGCTATCGGCTAACGGCAAGCACAGCGTGCTGCTGCTCGAGGCAGGCCCGAAGGATTCCAACATCTGGATCCACGTGCCGCTCGGCTACGGCAAGCTGTTCAAGGAAAAGACCGTCAACTGGATGTACCAGACCGAGCCCGAGCCCGAACTGAAGGGCCGGCAGGTGTTCCAGCCGCGCGGCAAGACGCTGGGCGGATCGAGCTCGATCAACGGTCTCCTCTATGTCCGCGGCCAGCACGAGGATTACGACAGATGGCGTCAGCGCGGCAACGCCGGCTGGGGCTATGACGACGTGCTGCCCTATTTCAAGAAGGCCGAGAACCAGTCGCGCGGCGCCGATCAATATCACGGCAGCGGCGGCCCGCTGCCGGTCTCCAACATGGTCGTGACCGATCCGCTGTCGAAGGCGTTCATCGATGCCGCGGTCGAGACCGGTCTGCCCTACAATCCTGATTTCAATGGCGCCACCCAGGAAGGCGTCGGCCTGTTCCAGACCACGACCCGTAACGGCCGCCGCGCCTCGACGGCGGTGGCCTATCTCGGCCCCGCCAAGGGCCGCGGCAATCTCAAGATCGAAACTGGTGCGCTCGGCCAGCGCGTGCTGTTCGAGGGCCGCCGTGCGGTCGGTGTTGAATACCGTCAGGGCGCCAATTTGCGCCGCGCCCGCGCGCGCAAGGAGGTCGTGCTGTCGAGCGGCGCCTACAACTCGCCGCAGCTGCTCCAGCTCTCCGGGGTCGGACCCGGCGACCTCCTGCGCAAGCACGGCATCGATGTCGTGCTGGACGCGCCGGGCGTCGGGCACGATCTCCAGGACCACATGCAGGTCCGCATCGTCATGCGCTGCTCGCAGAAGATCACGCTGAACGACACCGTCAATCATCCGCTCCGCCGCACGATGGCCGGCGCGCGCTATGCGCTGTTCCGCAAGGGCTGGCTGACGATCGCGGCCGGCACGGCGGGCGCCTTCTTCAAGACCAGTCCGCGGCTGGCCTCGCCTGACATCCAGGTCCACTTCCTGCCGTTCTCGACCGACAAGATGGGCGAAAAGCTTCATGGTTTCTCCGGCTTCACGGCGTCGGTGTGCCAGCTGCGTCCCGAAAGCCGCGGGTCCTTGCGTATCAAAAGCGCCGACCCGACAGTGCCGCCCGAGATCCGCATCAACTACATGTCGACCGAGACCGACCGCACCACCAACGTGGAAGGTCTGAAGATCCTGCGCAAGATATTGCATGCACCGGCGCTGAAGCCGTTCGTGGTTGACGAGTACGATCCCGGAGCGAAGGTGTCCACGGATGCCGAGCTGCTGGATTATTGCCGTGAGCGCGGCAGCACGATCTACCATCCGACCTCGACTTGTCGTATGGGCAATGATGCGCTCGCGGTGGTCGATCAGCGGCTGAAGGTGAGGGGCCTGGAAGGCCTTCGAATCGTCGACGGCTCGATCATGCCCGATCTGGTATCGGGGAACACCAACGCGCCGATCATCATGATCGCCGAAAAGGCCTCCGACATGATATTGGAGGATGCGCGGTAAATCCGCGCACGGAAAGGGACCAGGGTTTGGCTACGCGATTCAAGATCGGCACACGCAAGAGCGCGATGGCGCTGGCACAGACGGAAGAGATCGCGCGCCGCCTGACCGCTGCCATGCCCGACCTCGACGTCGAGATCGTCAAGTTCGACACCACGGGCGATCTCGACCAGACCAGCAAGCTGCTGCCCCACGGCGGCAAGGGCGGTGCCTTCGTGGCGCAGATCCGCGCCGCCGTGCTGTCGGGCGAACTCCAGGCGGCGATGCATTCGCTCAAGGACATGCCCGGCAACGAAGACACGCCCGGCCTCGTGATCGGCGCCACGCTGTCGCGCGATCCTCCCAACGACGCGCTGGTGCTGCGCGATGGCGTGACGCTGGAGGCGCTGCGTCAATCACGTGGCAAGGGTTTCAAGATCGGCACCAACGCCGTCCGCCGCGCCGCCTATGCGCGGCGATTGTTTCCCGACGTCGAGATCATCCACTTCCGCGGCGCCGCCGACACGCGCGTGCGAAAACTCGACAATGCCGAGAAGCAGCGCCTGCCGGATGGCGGCGCGGTGGGGCCTGCGGACGCGCTGATCATGGCGCGGTCCGGCCTCGACCGCGTCGGCCTTTCCCATCGCATCGGCTACGAATTCTCCGCCGCGGAAATGCTGCCGGCAGCGGGGCAGGGCATCGTCGCGGTCGAATGCGCGGCACAGGACTGGCAGACGCGTCGCATCCTCGCATCGATCGACGATCCCGCTGCTCACGCCTGCGCCGATGCCGAGCGCGAGGTGCTGTGGGTGCTGAACGGCCATTGCAATTCGCCGATGGCGGGCTTTTCGACCATTGCGGGCGATCAAATGTCGCTCACCGCGTCCGTGCTCGATCTCTCCGGCAACACCATCATCGAAGCCTCGCGTTCGGGCCCCGCCGATCGCCCACGCGAACTCGGCCGTGCGGTGGGACTGGATCTGCTGGCCAAGGGCGCCGCGGAGATCATCGAGCGGAGCCGGCCGCGGTAAGTCGGCCGCGTGGCTTGGCATGGATGCGATGATGACATCATGCGCCTGTTTTGCCCGACGCGTCAAATGCTGGCGCGATCTGATGCGATGACGGCGCACCTGATTTCCGTCCGCCCTAAGTCATTGATCGGGCGTAATCTCTCTACTGTGCATGGGGTTGTTTTCGCGTTTTTTTGTTTTTCCGCTCCCCAGGCGCAAAATAAATCAGCCCCGAACCCGCTTCAGCATCTGCTCGACATGGGCGATCGGCGTCTCCGGCTGGATGCCGTGGCCGAGATTGAAGATGAACCGCCCTTGCGCAAAATTCGCCAGCGTGTTGTCGACCGCGCGGTCGAGCGCGGCGCCGCCCGTGATCAGCACCAGCGGATCGAGATTGCCCTGTACCGCAACCTTGCTCTGCACGCGCTCGCGGATGAAGGCCGGCTCCGCGGTCCAGTCGATGCTGACCGCGTCGACACCGGTCGCCTCGACGAAACCGGGCAATTGCGCACCGGCGCCGCGCGGAAAGCCGATGATCTTCGCGTCCGGCACCTTGGCGCGCACGCCTTCGACGATGCGCCGGGTCGGTTCGACCGACCAGCGGGCGAACTCGGCGGCTGGCAGCACGCCGGCCCAGGTGTCGAAGATCTGCAAGGCGTTGGCGCCGGCGGCAAGCTGGGCCAGCAGATATTCAATCGAGTTCTCGACCAGCACGTCGATGATCTCTGCGAACGCCTCCGGATGCCGGTAGGCCATCATCCGCGCCGGCGCCTGGTCGGGCGTACCCTGGCCGGCAACCATGTAGGTCGCCACCGTCCACGGAGCGCCGCAGAAGCCGATCAGCGCGATCTTGGGATCGAGCGCACCGCGCACGATCTTGAGGGCCTCGAACACCGGCGCGAGCTTGCCGAAATCGGCGTGCTTCGCCAGGGTTGCGACCTTGGCTGGATCATCCAGCGGCTCGAGCCGCGGACCCTCGCCGACCTCGAAGCGCACGGAACGTCCGAGCGCATAGGGGATCACCAGGATGTCGGAAAAGATGATCGCCGCATCGAAGCCGAACCTCCGGATCGGTTGCAGCGTCACCTCGGCGGCAAGCTCGGGGTTGAAGCAGAGATCGAGGAAGCCGCCGGCCTTGGCGCGCACCTCGCGATATTCCGGCAGGTAACGGCCGGCCTGCCGCATCATCCAGACCGGCGGAATGATCTGCCGCTGGCCGGAGAGGACGTCGATGAAGGGTTTTGTCGCAGATTGGGGCACGAACGGTCCTGAGATGGTTACGGCTCCTGATACACCGCCGCAGCCCTGAGCGGAACAGGGGAACCAAGCGCAATTGGGCCGCGTTGACCAGCCAACGGAGGACGAGACCATGGCTGAGACATTCAACCCCGCGCCGCATGACAAGCACGCCGACGATCTGCACGAAGCGCTCGCCGCCGACCGCCACGCCAAGCTCGACGCCGGCCTGAAGGATACCTTCCCCGCTTCCGATCCCGTGAGTGCCGCCCAGCCAACGCCCTCGAAGGCCGATGCGGCGGCCGACAATCCCTCGCTCTGGGACAAGGTTAAGGCCATCTTCAGCTAACCGCGGGTGCGCCGGATTCCGATAGGTTTGCTAAAGCCTTGTTAGCGATGCGCTGATTCCGGCGTCCGTACGACTACGGGAAACCGGGGACATCGTTGCATATTTCTCCCGGCCTTTTAGGTTTCACTAACAGAAGCAGCAGAGTTTCCGATCTTCGGAGAATTCTGCCGCATGAGTGCTGTGACGCAAAGAGCCGGATGGAGCCGCCTGCCGCTGCGGGCGGCTGCGTTCGTCGCGCTGACCTGCGTGGCCATCCTCGGCGTCAGCGGCTGGCGGGAATGGGCGGCCCGCGACGCGGTGCTCAAGAGCGCCGAGGCAGAGATGGCGAATGTTGCGCGCTCGTTGACGCAGCATGCCGAGGACAGCCTCGATCTGCTGGATTCAGGCGTCGTCGGCGTCGTCAGCCGGCTGGAGATGGACGGCACCGAGCCGGCCACGATCGCCAAGCTTCGAACCCTGCTGGAGGCGCGCAAGAAGGCGATAGAGCGCATCCACAGCCTCGCCATCATCGACGACCACGGCAACTGGTTGACCTCGCCCGGCACGATCGGCTCGACGCTCAACGACGACGCGTTCTTCCGTTATCACCAGCTCTCGCCGAAACGGGAGCCCCATGTCGGCCGGCCCGTGAAGAGCCTGCTCGACGGCGAGTGGGTCGTCACCCTGTCGCGCCGTTTCAACAAGCCGGACGGCAGCTTCGGCGGCGTGGTGCTCGCGACCATCAGCTCGGGATATCTCTCGCATTTCTACGAACAGTTCGAGATCGGCCGCAACAGCTCGGTGGCGTTGACACACGGCGACGGCCTGATCATCGCGCGCTACCCGAGCAACGAGAAATTCATCGGCCGCAGCGTTGCCAATACGCCGCTGTTCCGCGACGCCGCCCTGCAGCGGCCGGGTGGCGTCTATCATTTCAAGTCGCCGCTCGACGGCGCCGAACGCGTCAGCTTCTTCAAGCGCTCTGGCCGTTATCCGCTGGTCCTGCTTGCAACCGTCGACAAGGACGAACTGCTGGCGCCCTGGCGTGCTGCGGCGATCTCTCGCATGCTCTACGTGCTCGCGCTGGTCATGCTGCTCGCGATCATCGGTGCTGTGCTGGTGCGGCAGTTGCAGCGGGGCCAGAGTATGGCGGCCGCGCTGGTCGAGAAGGAAGCGCATTTCCGACTGCTTGCCGAAGGCTCCAGCGACATGGTCACGCGTATCGGGCTCGACGAGCGGCTGCGCTATGTCTCGCCGTCGTCGATTGGCGTCGTCGGCTGGCGCGCCAATCAGCTGATCGGTACCCTCGCGCTGGCCGGCGTTCACGCGGACGACCGGCCGCAGGTCCAGGCTCTCGTCGATGCCATGAAGCGCGGCGAGAAGGAGGAGGTGCGCGTCACCTATCGCAACGCGCACCGGCAGAATGCCGAAGTCTGGCTCGAATCGACCATGCGGGTGACCCGCAAGGAGAATGGCAGCGTCGACGGCGTGGTCGCGATCTCGCGCGACATTACCGAGCAGAAGAAGCTCGAGACCCGGCTCGAAACGCTCGCGATCGAGGACAGCCTCACCGGGCTTGCCAACCGCCGCCGCTTCGATGAACGGCTGAAGGAGGAGTGGGCGCGTGCCTATCGCGAGCGCTCCAGCCTCTCTTTGCTGATGATCGACGTCGACCACTTCAAGTCTTACAACGACGAATACGGCCATCCCGCGGGCGATGCCTGCCTCCGGCAGGTGGCGCAGATCATCGCCGCCGAGATGCATCGTTCCGGCGATCTGGCGGCGCGTTACGGCGGTGAGGAGTTCGCCATGCTGCTGCCGAACACCGACGCTGCCGGCTGCGCCCTGATCGGTGACCGGATCCGACGGGCGATCCGCGATGCGGGCCTCGTCCACACCAGCAACCATGCGGCCGGCTGCGTGACCGCTTCGCTCGGCGGTGCTGCGTGCCGGCCGGCGCTGGAGCGCACGGCCGGCGTGGTCTCGCTGATCGAGGCCGCCGACCAGGCGCTCTATGCCGCCAAGGAGGCCGGGCGCAACCGGCTGATGATGTCGGGCGAGGTGAGCAACCTCCTGCTCAAGGCGTCCGGTCAGTAACACCACTCAATAATGCGGTGGGCGCTCATTGGCCGCTCCCGGCGCATTCGCCTCGGCCTCCTGCAGCCGCTCGCCGAGCTCTGCGATTCTCCGCGTCAGCGCGTCGATTTGCTTCCACTGCGCGGTGATGGTCTGGTTCAGCGTCTCGATCGCGTCGTCCTGATAGGCGAGGCGCGTCTCCAGCGTGTCGATGCGCTCGCCGAGCGTCTTGATCTCATTCGTCACGTGCCGCGTCCTTATTTCGTTCGGACAAGCCAAGTTGTTGCAAGCTAGGTTCTCGCAAACCATGGCCGAGCGCGACACGTTCGTCGAACACGAAACATTCGCCGCGCCAGCGGCTCTCAGCTTCCGGCACCTCTTCCAGATATTTGAGAATGCCGCCTTTGAGGTGATAGACCTCGGCAAAGCCGCGCGCGAGCAGGTGCGCGCTCGCCTTCTCGCAGCGGATGCCGCCGGTGCAGAACATCGCGATTTTGCGGTGTCTGGCGGGATCGAGCTGCTCGGCCGCAAATTCCCTGAACTGGCCAAAGCTCCTGATGCCTGGATCGAGCGCGCCCTCGAACGTCCCCATCGCCACCTCGAAGGCGTTCCTGGTGTCGAGCACCAGCGTGTCGGGCGCCGCGATGAGCGCGTTCCATTCGGCCGCATCGACATAGATACCGACCTGCCGCGTCGGATCGGCGGCTTCGTCGCCGAGCGTGACGATCTCCTTCTTCAGCCGCACCTTGAGCCGGCCGAACGGCATCGCCTCGGCGGTCGAGAACTTCATTTCGAGATTGTTCAACCTGCCGCCGAACATATCGCCGTGCGCGAGCTCATGGGCGAGCGCGTCGATCGCCTCGCCTGGGCCCGCGACCGTGCCGTTGATGCCCTCCTGCGCGAGCAGCACGCTGCCCTTCAGCGCCAGGCCGGCGCAGAACGCGCGCAGCGGCTCGCGCAGCTCGCGGTAATCGGGCAGGGCGGCGAATTGGTAGAAGGCGGCGACCTTGTAAATCATGGCGCCCGTTTAGCAGGCGCAGCCCGCCCGGAAAACCCGCTACGAGCAGCTCTATTCCCAACGGATGGCAGCCATTTCCCTGGCATGCCAGCATTGCCCCGGCGGGCCGGAATGTGTCATGTAGGCCCGGCTTTTTCCGAAACGACACGCCATCCGCGCCAGACGCCAATGAGAGCAAGAATTCGATGAGAAACTTCCATTTCCCCGGCAGGTCCACGGTCCACGCCACCAACGCGATGGTGGCGACCTCGCATCCGCAGGCGTCGCTCGCCGCGATCGAGGTGCTGCGCGAGGGCGGCACGGCGGTGGACGCGGCCGTCGCGGGGTCGGCCATTCTCGGGGTGATCGAGCCGCAATCGACCGGCATCGGCGGCGACTGCTTTGCGCTGATCCAGCCGCGCGGCGAGGGCAAGATCATCGCCTATAACGGCTCCGGCCGCGCCCCGAAGGCGGCGAACGCCGACTGGTATATCGAACGCAAGATCAACTCCGTGCCGCTGACCTCCGCGCATGCGGTCTCGATCCCCGGCGTGATCGACGCCTTTGCGACCGTTTTGCGCGATCACGGCAAGTTCGGCTTCGACCGGCTGCTCCAGCCCGCGATCAAGGCCGCTGAGGAAGGCTACGTCGTTGCCCCCCGCATCGCCTTCGACTGGAAGAACCAGTTCGAGAAGCTGAAGGCCGGCACCAACACGGAGCGCTATCTGCTGCCGCACGGCAAGCCGCCGGTGGCCGGCGACGTCATTCGCCAGGCCGAGCTCGGCAAGACGCTGCGGGCGATCGCCAAGGACGGCCGCGACGCCTTCTACAAGGGCCCGATCGCGGAAGACATGGTGGAGACCCTGCGCGGAATCGGCGGCCTGCACACGCTCGACGATTTCGCCGCGCATACCACCGAGACGACGACGCCGATCGGCACCATGTACAAGGGCTATGACGTCTGGCAGTGCCCGCCGAACGGACCCGGCCTCACCATGCTGCTGATGTTGAACATCCTGTCGCGGTTCGACCTGACGAAATACGCGCCGCTCAGCGTCGAGCGTTTCCACCTCGAAGCCGAGGCCGCGCGCATCGCCTACATGCATCGCGAGTTGCATGTCGCCGATCCCGAGCATATGCAGGTCGAGGTCGCCAGGATACTCGCCAAGGAATACTGCAACGAGCACATCGACAAGATCCGCATGGACGGCATGCTCGACCTGCCGAACGTCGCGCCACCGATGAACCCCTCGACCATCTACATCACCGTCGTGGACAAGGACCGCAACGTCTGCTCGTTCATCAACTCGGTCGCGCATTCCTTCGGCTCGGCGATCGTCTCGAACAAGACCGGCGTTTTGCTTCAGAACCGCGCCGGTGGCTTCCGCATCCAGCCCGGCCACCCCAATTGCATCGCCGGCGGCAAGCGTCCGCTGCACACGATCATGCCGAGCCTGCTCACCAAGGGCGGCCGCTCCGTGATGCCGTTTGCGGTGATGGGCGGACAGTATCAGCCGGTTGGCCAGACCCATGTGGTGACCAACATTCTCGATTACGGCTGCGACGTGCAGGAGGCGATCGATATGCCGCGCGGCCTGCATTACGAAGGCCAGTACCAGCTCGAGGACAGCGTGCCGGCCGATATCGTCGAAGGCCTGAAGAAACTCGGCCACAAGACCACCAGCGTCGTCGGTCCGCTCGGCGGCGCGCAGGCGATCTGGATCGACTGGGACAAGGGCACGCTCACCGGCGGTTCCGATCCGCGCAAGGACGGTTGCGCGCTGGGATACTGATCGCCGCGTGCGGGGTTCCCCGCGCAAGATCAGGAAAAGTTGACGAAGGGCGGCGCGGCATTTGCTGCGTCGCCCTTTGTCGTTCGGAACGGAGTTCATTGCTTCAGGTTAAGGGCCGATGAGCGGTGCCGGCGTGCGCTGCTTGCTCGAAGCGGCGGAGGCCCTCCATGTCCGAAAAGCCAGGTTCCGGACCATCCGGATTCGATCGGCGCGCCTTCATGGCGGGCGCCGCCGGCAGTGCGCTGGTCCCTCTGACGGCGCGTGCGGCCGCGCAGGATGCGAGCGTGTCGACCGCCCAGGATCCGGCACTTCCTGTCGATGTCACGCTGCGGGTCAACGGCAAGGACAAGCGCCTGCGCATCGACGCGCGCACGACGGTGCTCGACGCGCTGCGGGAGCATCTCAAGCTCACCGGCAGCAAAAAGGGCTGCGACCACGGCCAATGTGGTGCCTGCACGGTCCTGATCGACGACCGGCGCGTGGTGTCGTGTCTGACGCTCGCGCTCGCGGCCGAGGGGCAGGAGATCACGACGATCGAAGGCCTTGCCACCGACGATCATTTGCATCCGATGCAGCAGGCCTTCGTCGACAACGACGCGTTTCAATGCGGCTATTGTACGCCGGGCCAGATCATGTCCGCCGTGGCCTGCGTCAAGGAGGGACACGCGGGCAGCGAGGCCGATATCCGCGAATACATGAGCGGCAACATCTGCCGCTGCGCCGCCTATCCCAACATCGTCGCCGCCGTGAAGCAGGCCGCGCCCGAGATCATGAAAGGCTAGGGGCATGCGATCGTTTTCGTATCAAAGGGCAACAGACCCTGACATGGCCGTGCAGGCGCTCAGCGCTGCCGCGGCTGCGAACAATCCGCTGACCAAGGCTACGGCGCAGCCGCTCGCGGGCGGCACCACGCTGATCGACCTGATGAAGCTGGACGTGATGCGGCCCGCCGCGATCGTCGATATCAATCCGCTGGCGCGGGGCTGGTCGGCGATCGAGCCCGGCAGTGACGGCTTGCGGCTCGGCGCGCTCGCCAAGATGTCCGACGTGGCCGCCCATGCCGAGATCCAGCGCAATTATCCGGTGATCGCGAATTCCCTGAAGCTCGCCGCCAGCGCCCAGCTGCGCAACATGGCGACGCTCGGCGGCAACGTGATGCAGCGAACGCGTTGCGGCTATTTCCGCGACGTCTCTTATGAGAATTGCAACAAACGCAATCCCGGCTCGGGCTGTGCCGCCATGGACGGCGTCAATCGTATGCATGCGGTGCTCGGTACGTCCGATCAGTGCATCGCCACCTATCCCAGCGATTTTGCCCAGGCATTGATCGCGCTCGATGCGATGATCGAGATCAACGGCAGGTCCGGCACGCGCAACCTGCCGTTCGCAGAGTTGCACAAGGCGCCCGGCAGGACGCCTGACATCGAGACGACGCTTCGGCCTGGTGAGCTGATCTCTGCGTTCTCCGTTCACGGCCGCTGGCCGCGCTCGGTGTATCTCAAGGCGCGCGACCGTCAGTCCTACGAGTTCGCGCTGTCGTCGGCTGCGGTCGCGCTCGACGTGCAGGATGGCACGATCAGGGACGCGCGTATCGCGCTCGGCGGCGTCGCCACCGTGCCGTGGCGGGCGCGCGAGGCTGAGGCGCTGCTGAAGGGGCAGACATTCGACGACGGTCTGGCGCAGCGTGCGGCCGATGCCGCGTTTGCCGACGCCAAGGGCCGCCAGCACAACAGCTTCAAGATCGCGCTCGGCAAGCGCGTGGTGGCGCGCGCGCTCCAGCGGGCCGTAACCATGGAGATCTGATCATGACCGCTGCAGCTCCCGAGCCGAAAGCAAACATGGGCCGGCCGGTGCCGCGCTATGACGCGGCCGCAAAGGTCACGGGCCGGGCGACATATGCGTCGGACATGCCGCTCGACAATCCGGCTTACGCATTCCTGGTCACCAGCGCCATCGCCAAGGGCCGCATCGACAATTTCGATCTCGACGATGCCAGACGGGTCCGTGGCGTGATCGACATCGTCACGCACGATAACGCTCCCAAGCTGAAGGAATCGAAACTGTTCAGCAATGGCGGCTATGCCGGCACCACGATCCAGCCGCTGAAATCGGCCGACATCGCCCATGACGGCCAGATCATCGCCGTCGTCATCGCCGAGAGTTACGAGGCGGCGCGCGAGGCCGCCAATCGCGTCAAGGTCAGCTACACGGCCGTGGCACCGAGTGCGAGCTTCGACTCGCCGGGGATCACCACGGCAGCGGCAAAGGGACAGAACGCACAGTTCAAGGAAGACCCGGAGGTCGGCGATTTCGCCAAGGCGTTCGACGCGGCCGAAGTCAAGCTCTCCGCCTCCTACGACACGCCGACCCAGCACCACAACCCGATGGAGCTGTTTACGACCAGCTGCGCCTGGATGGGCGACGAGCTCGTCATCTACGAGGGCAGCCAGTATGTCTATGGCCTGAAGAACGGCGTCGCCGAGCAGCTCGGCATCGACGCCGACAAGGTCCGTGTCGTCAATCCCTATGTCGGCGGCGGCTTTGGTTCGCGCGGCTCGATGACACCCCGCACCGCCATCATCGCCGGCATTGCCAAACGCCTGAACCGGCCGATCAAGCTGGTGCCGACCCGCGACCAGGGTTTCACCATCGCGACCTACCGCGCCGAGACGCGCCATGAGATCAGGCTTGGTGCGGGTCGGGACGGCAAGCTGGTGGCTTTGAGGCATGACGGCGCGGAGGTTTCGTCGCGGCCGGATGCTTACTGCGTCGGCGGCACCAAGACGACGACACGGCTCTATGCCTGCCCGAACGTCGCCAGTCTGGTGTCGATCGTGCGCGCCGACCGCAACACGCCGGGCTTCATGCGCTCGCCGCCGGAGGTGCCGTATCTCTTCGCGCTGGAGAGCGCGATGGACGAGCTTGCGGTGAAGCTGAACATGGACCCGGTCGAGCTCCGCCGCATCAACGACACCACCGTGGAGCCGATCGGCGGCAAGCCCTATACGTCGCGGTCCTTGATGGCGTGCTTCGACGAGGCCGCCGGGGCGTTCGGCTGGTCGCAGCGTTCGCCACAGCCGAAATCGATGTCGGACGGCGACTGGCTGATCGGCTACGGCTGTGCCGCCACCTGCTATCCGACGCAGATGGCGCCGTCTGCCGCGCGCGTCCGCCTCCAGCGCGACGGCCGTACCCGAGTCGAGATCGCCGGTCACGAGATCGGCACTGGTGCGTACACCGTCATCGCCCAGACCGCGGCCGAGCGGCTCGGCGTGCCCCTGGAGAAGGTCGCGGTCTTCCTGGGTGACAGCGATCTGCCGCCGGCGCCTGTTGCCGGCGGTTCGAACTCGACTGCCAGCACCTGCTCGGCGGTGATGATGGTGTGCGACCGGATTCGTCAAAGGCTGTTCAAGGCCGTGATGCCGAGCGACAGCCTTGCCGACAAGGCCAAGGAGACTGTCGGCATCAGCCAGGCGCCGAGCACGCAGGCGGCGCAGAGCGATCGTCCACTCGATCTCGATAAGGCCTTCGACGCGCTCGGCGTCGGCATCGTCGAGGAATATGGCGAGTGGAAGCCCGAAGGCGCGCCGCTGGATTCCTTCACGGCGATGCACAGCGGGCACGCGCGGCTCGTCGGTGGCCATCAGATGAAGGACAAGATCGCCTATGCCTTCGGTGCCGAGTTCGTCGAGGTCCGCGTCAACCGCTTTACCCATGAAATTCGTGCGCCGCGGCTGGTGGGAGCGTTCGCGGCGGGCCGCATCATGAATCCGCGCATGGCGCGCAGCCAGCTCATGGGCGGCCTGATCTGGGGCATGTCCTCGGCGCTGCTGGAGGCCACCGAGATCGACGAGCGCAATGCGCGCTACGTCAACGACAATCTTGCCGACTATCTGGTGCCCGTGAATGCCGACGTGCCCGGTGTCGAGGTGATGCTGCTTTCCGAGCAGGACGATCACATCAACCCGGCAGGCGTGAAGGGCCTCGGCGAACTCGCCAATGTCGGCACCAATGCGGCCATCTGCAATGCGATCTATCACGCCACGAGCCAGCGCATCCGCAAGCTGCCCGTGCGGCTCGAAAATATCGAGGTGTGAGGGGTGGCAACGGCGTCGGGGTTGCGCTAGACACCTTGCGCCTCAAACGGAAGGTCTCTTATGCAGCGTTTACAGCGCGTGCTCCTCGCCATCATGTCGGCACTCGCGATCACCGTGATCGCCGGCGTGTCCGATTTCGTTTCCACCACGGCCTCGGCCCAGACCGCAGGGAAGACCATGACCACAGCTTCAGGTTTGCAGATCACCGACAGCGTCGCCGGCACCGGCGCTTCGCCCAAGCCCGGCCAGATCTGCGTGATGCACTACACCGGCTGGCTCTACGAGAACGGCCAGAAGGGCAAGAAATTCGATTCGTCGGTCGACCGTAACGAGCCGTTCGAATTCCCGATCGGCAAGGGCCGCGTCATCGCCGGCTGGGATGAGGGTGTTGCCTCCATGAAGGTCGGCGGCAAGCGCACGTTGATCATTCCGCCGCAGCTCGGCTATGGCGCCCGCGGCGCAGGCGGCGTGATCCCGCCGAACGCGACGCTGATGTTCGACGTGGAATTGCTCGGGGTGAAGTGAGCCCGTAAACAAAAAGACCGGCCTCTCGGCCGGTCTTTTCGCTTTCAGTGCGACGGTGTTATCTCGTCTTATTCCGTCGCGCGCTTGGCTGCGGCCGCGGCGCGATCGACCGCGTCCTTCGCGGCATCCTTGGCGTCGCCCATGGCCTGCTGGCCCTTGCCCTTGACTTCCTGGACCGCACCTTCACCCTTCAGGCGTTCGGATCCGGTGGCTTCACCGACGCCCTGCTTGGCCTTGCCCATTGCCTCGTTTGCGGTGCCCTTGATCTTGTCGGTCGTGCTACCCATGAAACTCTCCTGCGGTTTGCTCGCTGGGACAACGTCCGACGGTTACAAGGGTTCCGTTTTTGTTATGGCTCGATGTCGCGGCTTTGGGTTAGTTTGCCGCACACGGAACCAATAGAAAGCAAGTCCCATGACCGGCCATGACCATTCGTATTCGCACCATGACCACGATCACGACGATCGCTGGAAGCATGACGGCGTGCGCGTCATTCCCGGCAACCAGCTCGATACCAACGTGCCGTCGACGACGGGCATGGACCGCGCGGCCGCGATCAATTTCGCGCGCGTCGGTGCGCAGAAATTGTGGGCGGGCACGGTCAGCATCAAGCCCGACGCCAAGACCGGCGCGCATCACCATGGCCATCTCGAAAGCGTGATCTATGTGGTGAAGGGCAAGGCGCGGATGCGCTGGGGCGAGAGCCTCCAATTCACCGCAGAGGCCGGCCCTGGCGATTTCATTTTTGTTCCGCCCTACGTGCCCCATCAGGAGATCAACGCCAGCCCGGACGAGGTGCTGGAATGCGTGCTGGTGCGCAGCGACGGCGAGGCGGTCGCGATCAACCTCGACATCGAGCCGGTCGAGAAGCCCGAGACCGTGCTGTGGGTCGATCCCATTCACCGCGATCCGAACGAGAAGAAGTAGGGCTGGCCCAAGACCGCGTCGGGCGATGCGACAGAACCCCGCAGGTTAGAGAGCGAAAAAATATCCGGAAGCGCTGTCGGGTGGCAGCCCAGCCGTCCGTCCTTGGGCAGAACCCCGCCCAAGGAGCTCCGATGCCCAGGATGATTTTCCTCAATCTGCCCGTGACCGACCTCAAGCGCGCCACTGCCTTCTACGAGGCGGTCGGTGCGGCCAGGAACCCGCAATTCAGCGACGAAACAGCGAGCTGCATGGTCTTTTCCGAGACCATCTACGCGATGCTGACGACCCACGAGAAATTTCGGCAGTTCACGCCGAAGCCGATCTCGGATGCAAAGACCTCAAACCAGGCACTGTTCTGCCTGTCCGCGGACAGCCGGACCGAGGTCGACGATATCGTCGGCAGGGCCGCTGCTGCAGGCGGGGTCGCCGATCCCAGCCCGAAAGACGAATACAGCTTCATGTACGGCCGCAGCTTCGAGGATCCGGACGGCCACATGTGGGGTGTGAACTGGATGGACATGGCAGCCTTCGCCGCGCAGTCCGAGATGGCGAACGCCTGATCTAAGCCCACGACAGCAAGAAGCCGAAGAGGAGCATTCACGATGTCCAAGGTCGTTCCCTGCATGTGGTTCAACGGCGATGCCGAGGAAGCCGCGAAATTCTACGTCTCGCTCGTGCCGAATTCGGCGATCACGCATGTTCAGCGCAATGTTTCAGATGGCCCGTCCGGCAAGGAAGGCTCCGTGCTCGTCGTCGAATTCTCGGTGGCGGGACAGCCTTTGGTCGCGCTCAACGGCGGCATGAAAATGGAATACACCCACGCGATCTCGCTGATGATCCATTGCGACGATCAGGCCCAGGTCGACAGCGTCTGGAATGCGTTCCTGGCCCATGGCGGCAAGGAAGAGCAGTGCGGCTGGCTCAGGGATCGCTGGGGCGTGGCCTGGCAGGTGGTGCCGAAGGTGATGTTCGAATTCCTCTCGAGCCCCGACAAGGCGGCTGCCGCACGCGCGATGCAGGCCATGATGAAGATGGTCAAGCTGGATGTGGAAACCTTGCGCCGCGCGTTCGAGGGCAAGTCGGCGGCGTGAAGGGCGTCCCCTTGCCACATACTCACTGTCATCGCCCGGCTCGACCGGGCGATCCAGTACGCCGAGACGGTCGTGGGTCAATCCATAGGCCGCGGCGTACTGGATTGCCCCGGTCGAGCCGGGGCATGACAGCGGAATTTGAGGCGAGGTCCGCCGCTAATAATTGATCCGCAGCCCCACGCCGCCATGGATGGTGTTACCCACCGGCTGCGGGCCGAGCGTGCCGTTGGCGAACAGGTCGACGATCCAGCCCTTCTGCACGCGGAAGCCGAGCCGGCCGCCATATTCGAACCAGCCCTGGTTGCCCATGGTCGGCACCACCACGCCGTCGCCGGTCACGGTGGCGACGATGCCGCTATGGCCAGCGAATGACTGCACCCAGCCGCCATTGATGTTGGCCTCAATATTGCTGCCGTAGAGATGCGTCCACTGGCCGCCGATCTTGACCAGGCTGGTGCGGTCGGTGCCGGTCGCGATGCTGGCGTCGAACGGATTGAACGCCACTGCGCTGTCCGTATAGCCCGAGACGCGCTGCCAGAGCTGCCAGACCTCGATCGAGGCGGCGACCTCGTCGCGGGGCGACACGCGGCTCATCCAGCCGGCACGGCCATAGACGGCGTAGTTCGCGGCGTTGGTCGAACTCGTGACGCTCACCGGTCCGAGGCTCGTGTTGTAGCTGCGGGTGTAGCGCGCCTTCTCCCACGGCGTCAGGATCGTGCCGACGTCGAAGAACGGACGCGACGAGCCCCAGTCGGTGAAGTCATAACGCAGCGCGAAGGCGCCGATCGGCGCGCTGGTGATGTTGTAGCCGCCCTCGCTATATTGCGTGTAGGCGATGCCGGCGAGCAGCGACAGATTGTTGGTCAGCTCCTTGCGGCCGTGGATGCCCGCCGAGAACGAGCCGGCGGAGCCGAACGCGCTGACGCAGTTGCTGCAATTGACCTGCTCATTGACGCCGAGCAGCACCGTGCCGAGCACCCGGTTGGTGATCATCTGGTTGAAGCGCTGGTTGGCAAGGCCGCCGATCGAGCCGCCGCTGGAATCCGCGCCAGTCGGCGTCGGGCTCGGCGAGGATGACGGATAAGGGCTCGGCGACGATGACGGGTTGGGGCTGGGCGAGGGCGAGGGGCTGTGGGTCGGCGACGGCGAGGGTGAATAGCTCGGCGCCGGGGTGGGCGTCGGCCCTCCGCACTCGGACTCGCAAATCGTGGCGGCTGCCGCCGGACGGGCATCGACCGCGATCAAAGCAAACGCAGCCACGGCGGTCAGCACGCTTGCGAGCATGAAGCGCCTGACGTTGAATACTTCCATCGTCAGCGCCCGCACAGCATGCCGTCGTCATGGGCGGCGGGCGTGATGGTCGGCGACGCGTCCGCATATTGGTTGACCGCGCACAGTCCCGCGCTCGCGGCGCAGGTCGCGGCAAAGGTCCAGGGCGGCGTATTGGTCTTACTGATAGAGACCTTGCCGCCGGTCGAGGTGATGATTGCGGTGTCGCCGGGCTGGGTGAGCTGGACGCACTGTTGGCTCGTCGTGCAGACACTGGCGGCGCCGTCCTGCAGCACGACGACCGCGCGGCCGCGCTGGGACAGGATATCGAGAGTGGTACCGCGCACGCCGATGGTCGCGAGCGGTGTGGTGATCTTGTAGGCGGTCTTCTCGGAATGTCCGGTGACGAAACGGAATGCGCCGGTCGTCATGCGGATCGCGACGTCACGATAGCTGTGCTCGTCGTTGAAGACGGTGCGGTCGAGCTTGAGCGTCGCGCTCGGACCGAGCGACAGATTGGTGCTGTCGGCCATCACGAAGCGCGCCGCGCTGCCGGCGCCGGTGCGCACGGTTTCGTCCCGCAGCATGCTGTCGCCGACGCTGATCGGCGTCGTGGTTGTGGCCACGCGAACGACTTCATTCTGAATCACGACGGCTTCACCGACGCGCGTCTGCGCTTGGGCGCAAGACGCCGCGCACAAGACCGTCGACAACAACGTGGAGAAAAGCCAGAAACGCAAATTCATTTCGCAACCGATCGATGTGTCCCTGATCGTACCGGATCACGCGCGCTTGCGATGTGGCGGAATTATCACAAGCAGCGCGAGACCTGCGTTATGCTTAGTGACAGTTGCGGCAGAATGCGTTCAATGAAAACCGCGATCTCAATTATTCTCGGCGGTGACGCAAATTTGCCACGCAAAACTTCCCCACAAGTGCCGCGCGACTTGCCCGCGGTTCCGAAGGTGTCGCGGAGTGCAGTGATTGCTGTCGCGATTTTCCTGGTCGCGCATCTCGCCCTGCTGATCGGTCTGACGACGCCGGAGAAGTTCGTCTTCGACGAAGTGCATTACGTGCCGGCAGCGCGGCAGATGCTGGCACCATCGATGTCGCAACCGATGCTCAATCCGATGCATCCGCCATTGGCGAAAGAGCTGATCGCGCTATCGATCGCGACCTTCGGCGACACCGCGCTGGGCTGGCGCTATCCCGCGACATTGTTCGGCGCGCTCGCGATCGTCGCGATCTATCTGTGCGGCCTCGCGCTGTTCGCCGCGCAAGGGCCTGCGATCGCCGCCGCGCTGATCGCCGGCTGCAACCAGATGCTGTACGTGCAGGCGCGCGTCGCGATGCTCGACATTTTTGCACTCGGCTTCGGCCTGCTCGCGATTGCCGCCTTCATGCACGGTTTTCGAAAGGATCGTCCCCATGCATTGTTCGCGGCTGCCGGCAGTCTGTTCGGCTGTGCTGTCGCCTGCAAATGGAGCGGCCTGTTTCCGCTCGGAATCTGCATCGCCATCGTCGCGGTGATCCGCCTGATGCAGGGCTGGCACACCCTGTTTGCCGACGCGAAGCCGGAGGATTGGTACCGGCCCGATCTCTGGCCCGGCTTCGGATTACATCACGTCGTGCTCTGCTTCATTGTCCTGCCCGCGATGACATATCTTGCGGCCTTCGTCCCGCTCTACGGCATGTCGCTGCCGGATCTGGTCGAGGCGCAGCGCCGGATCTTCGCCGACAACACCACCACTGCCATCGCCGGCCATACTTATATGAGCGCCTGGCCCTCATGGCCGCTGCTCGCGCGCCCGGTGTGGTTCCTGTTCGACAAGACCGCGGGCGACAATGTCTCCGCGATCGTCTTCCTCGGGAATCCCCTGGTGCTGTGGCCGGCGCTGCCCGCGCTCGCCGTCGTGCTGCGCGACCTCGTCGTCGCGCGTCGCCGGGATGCGTTCCTGATCGCGGTGTTCTATTTCGGGTCCTGGCTCGCCTGGGCGTTGCTGCCGCGTACGCTCGCCTTCATCTATTACTATCTGCCGGCCGCGACCGTGGCGTCGCTCGCGCTGGTCTACGTGCTGCGCCGGGACGGTCTACCGCGGTGGCTGTTGTGGGCCTATGTCGCGGTCGCGGCAGCAGGCTTTGCGGTCATGCTGCCGATCTCGGCGGCCTTCGTCGGCACGTCGATGCAGAGCTTCAACCGGCTGATGCTCTTCCAAAGCTGGATATGATATCGCCGCCTGCCGGGGAACGGCAGGCGGTGCCTTTATGGGCGATGACTTGTGAATTACTTCGACGCGGTCTTGGTGTCCATGTTCACGACCTGGACGCGGCGGTTGATCGGGTCGGCGCCGTTGGCGGCATCCTTCAGCTTGGTCTTGCCGTAGCCGACGGTGACGAGATCGGTGCCGGTGAGGCCGTAGTTCTGCACCAAATATTTCTTGATGGTGTCAGCCCGCCGCTCGGAGAGTCCCTGATTGTAGGCCTCGGTGCCGACCGCATCGGTATGGCCGGCGACCACGAAGGTCGAGCCCTTCAGCGAGGGATCGGACAGCGCCTTTCCGAGCGCCTGCACCGCCGGCACCGACGTCTTGGCAATGTCGGCCGAGTTGTAGTCGAACTGGATCTCCAGATCGATCTTCGGCTTGGTCGCGGCGAGCTCGGCAATCTGCTCGCGCTCGCCCGTCGACAGCGACCGGGTCGAGCGGTTGCGCACGGTGTTCAGGAAGGTCGATTCCTTGGCCTGCACCGCCGGATCGACCTGCGGACCTGCGGACAGACCGCGGGTCGCCGCCTTCGGCTTCAATGCATCCAGGATCTGGCTGGTCGAGACATTGCCGTCGCCGGCCATGGCCAGGCTGGCCGTCATCGAGAGAACTGCCGAGAGGGTCATCGCCTTCAGTGCAAAAGACTTATTAAAACCAGTCATTGTCGTATCCTCGTTGTGACGCCTGATGGCTATTTGATGCTGCAAGCATAGGGCAGGTTCAAAACCCCTGGTGTGATCTTGGTCACGGTGGAAACGGGGCCGTCCGGGGTCATGTCAGGAAATTTCAAGCGGTTTCGGGTTCATGGATGGCCGACCCGCGGTCCATTTGGAGGACGGACGCTGACGCGTGAAGAGAGTGGTCGCACGCTGCCCGGCGAGCGTTCGAGCCGTCGCAGTCCCGTCGTGATCCGCATCACTGAGGACCGCCGCGCCCAGGTGCCGCTCGGGGGCCGGGGCCGGTTCACTCAGGGAAACCCATGGTCACCGATTGTCGCAAAGCCGTCGCGTGTTGGCCTGTCTGCGAACAATTTTTCGGCCAGATGGACGCCTAGCAGGGCACAGCCTCCGACAGGCGCAAACGAAGGGAGCCGAGTTCCACCCAGTGGCGAGGCCAAGTGATTACCAGTTCTATCGCAGTGGCCCGCCGGATCGGACCGTGTCCCTGAGTTCCATGCCCATCTACATCGGGGCAGCGATGATCGCGGTGGCGATCCTGCTGTCGACGCTGATCACGGGGCTGACCTCCCGCTATGTCGGGCTTCAAGCGCCGACCGACGAGAACATGTGGCTGGTCGATCGTCTCACCGGCAGTGTCTATCGCTGCCAGGCGGAGGAGCGCGGCAAGGCCTCGTGCGAACCAGATGTCGCAACAGGCAGCGTGGGCGACCGGTCCAAGGCCCCGAAAGCCGGCCGCTGAGCCCCCGCCTTCGCACCGCAGCAAGAAAATTGTCTTCTCTACGAAACGTCTTCGCCGGAGAATACGTATTGCGAAGGCCGGCATGACGCCGGTTTCGTTTTACGGAGGAGACATTTCGATGAAGATCTTGCTCACAGCCGCCGCTTTTGTCGCGCTCACCCTTTCCCTTTCACCGGCATCCGCCGCCATGATGGCATGCACCAGCGATAATATGATGAAGTCCGCCGCCATGATGAGCGGCACGGCGGATACGCCGGCCAAGACGGCCATGAACAAGGAAATGGCCATGGCCAACACCGACATGAGCAACGGCAAGATGAAAAGCGCCTGCATGCATTACATGAAGGCGCAGAAGGCGATGTCGATGAAGTAGGCGCGGGTAGCGTACCTTCCGACCGCGCTGTCAGTAGATGGCAGCGCGGTTTCTCCTTGTCGCTCCTGGATCGGCTTCTTGCCTGGATGCGAATCCCGCTACACTGCATTCCGCAATGTCCCGCGCGCCCAAACCGATTCCACTCACCACGAAACAGGCCCGGCAAATCTGGCTTCATGCCCAGCGGCTGGACGATCGCGCGCCGTTCGGTGACGGCGCGCAAGCCGTCTCCGACGCGGTCGCCCATCTCGGCTATGTGCAGATCGACACCATCAACGTGATCGAGCGCTGCCATCACCACATCCTGTTCAGCCGGATCCCGTCCTACCGCCGCGCCGACCTGCGCCACGCCCAGAGCGTCGACAAGAGCGTCTTTGAATATTGGACGCATGCGCTCTCCTACGTGCCGGCCGGCGACTTCCGCTTCTTCCTGCCGGCGATGCGCGAGCACCGCCGGCAGGGGCACAAATGGTTCGCCTCGGTGAAGCCTGCCGACACGCGCAAGGTGATGCGGCTGGTGCGCGCCGGCCCGCTGACGATCCGCGACATCGAGGACGACGTGCTCACCGAGAAGGAGCATCTCTGGCAAAGCCGAAAACCCTCGAAGCGGGCGTTGCAGCTCGCCTTCTATACGGGTGCCGTGACCATCAGCGAGCGCCAGGGCATGCTCAAGACCTATGAGCTGATGACGCGCCATTTCGGCTGGGACAAGCTGCCGAAGCCGGCGTCGGCAAAGGACATCACGGCCTATCTGCTCGATCGCGCGCTGCGATCGCAAGGTGTCGTGAGCCTCGATTCGGTCTGTCATCTCGACGCGCCGCGCAAGCCGGCGGTGGCTGCCCTGATCGGCTCGCGCGTCCGCCGTGGCGAGCTCGTGCCTGTCGCCATCGAGGGTGCCGGCAAGCAGGAGCACTGGGCACTGCCGGTGGCGCTCGAGCCGGGCGAGGGCGCGCCACCTGATCTCGTTCACATCCTGTCGCCGTTCGACCCACTGATTATCCAGCGCAAGCGCACCAATCTCATCTTCGGCTACAACCACTTGTTCGAGGCCTATGTGCCGAAGGCCAAGCGCAAGCTCGGCTATTTCGCGCTGCCCGTGCTGGTCGGCGACGAGATCGTCGCCGCGCTCGATCTGAAGACCGACCGGCAGGCGAAGAAGCTGCTGATGCAGAAATGGACCTGGGCCGGTGAGGGAAAGAAAACCGCAGGGCGCAAGGAGCTCAAACGGAAGATCGAGGAGGAGCTCGATCGTTTTGAGAAGTTTCAATTGGCGGAGTAGTTGTGCGCGGCGTGGATCACCGGTCTCTGTCGTAGCGCAACGTGGTGGCCCGCTGCGCCCACTGCATTGCTTGCTCCATTGACTCTTCGCCCGCGATATTCAAAACCGGCTTTCAGCCCATAAAAGCAACAACCATGGGGGAAGCCATGAGCCAGACCACGACCTATGCCGGTTCCGCCGGCGCAGCCAAGTCGGAAATCGAGATCTCGACGATCCGCGCCATCTCCTGGCGCCTGATCCCGTTCCTGGTGCTGGCCTACTTCTTCTCCTATCTCGACCGCGTCAATCTCGGCTTCGCCGCGCTGACCATGAATGCCGAGCTGAAATTCACGCCGCTGATCTTCTCCTGGGGCGCCGGCATCTTCTTCATCGGTTATTTCATCTTCGAGGTGCCGAGCAATCTGGCGCTGGAAAAGTTCGGCGCCAGCCGCTGGATCGCCCGCATCATGGTGACCTGGGGCATCATCTCGGCGCTGATGGCGCTCACGAGCGGCGTCAGGAGCTTCTACGTGCTGCGCTTCCTGCTCGGCGTCGCCGAGGCCGGCTTCTTCCCCGGCATCATCCTCTATCTCACCTATTGGTATCCGGCCGAATATCGCGCCCGCTTCCTCGCGGCTTTCGCCATTGCCGTGCCGGTCTCCACCGTAATCGGCGCCCCGGTCTCGGGGCTGCTGCTCGGGCTGGACGGTGCGATGGGCCTGAAGGGTTGGCAGTGGCTGTTCATCATCGAGGGCATTCCCTCGGTGCTGCTCGGCATCGTCACCTGGTTCTATCTCACCGACAGGCCGGAGAAGGCGGATTGGCTCACGGCCGAGCAGAAAGCCTGGCTCAAGACCAAGCTCGATGCCGAGATCGCGGCCAAGCAGGCGGTGAAGCATTTGTCGCTCGGTGAGGCGCTATCCTCACCAAAGGTGATCATGCTGAGCCTGGTCTATTTCGGCTTCGTCGGCGCGCTGTATGGCATGCAGTTCTGGCTGCCGCAGATCGTCAAGGCGTTCGGCCTCACCAACGCCCAGACCGGTTTCGTCACCGCCATCCCGTATCTGTTCGGCACCATCGCGATGATCCTGTGGGCGAGGCATTCCGATGCGACGCGCGAGCGCGTGATGCATGTCGGCGCCCCGTTGCTGCTCACCGCCGTCGCGCTCGGCGTCTCCAGCTATCTCACCGACCCCACCCTGACGATGATCGTGCTGACGGTCGCCGCGATCGGCGTGTTCTGCTGCTTCGGCGTGTTCTGGACCCTGCCGACCGCGTGGCTCTCCGGCACGGCGGCGGCCGGCGCCATCGCCCTGATCAACTCGATCGGCAATCTCGCCGGCTTCGGCGGACCGTATCTGATCGGCTGGGTCAAGGAAGCCACCGGCCAGACCTCGAGCGGACTGCTCGTGCTCGCGGTGCTGCCGCTGATCGCCGGCATCCTGGTCTTCATCGGCGGCCACGACAGCAAGCACGAGTTCGCCGAACAGGGGCGGTGACGGCGCGTTGGCGCCCTCGGCGTCAATTGTACCGTTTTCGTCGGATTGGGGGTGAGCGCCGCACTGTGAAGTGTGACGGCGCTCACATTTCTTCGGAGGGTCGTGTCGCCTTCTCAACCGTTCGATGTTACGGTTCCAAATTGCCTGTCTGAGGGATTCTTTTTTGATGTGGGCCGTGAGCACATTCGCGTCGGCGCTTTGCGCTCTGATGCTTTTGGCCCAACCGGCGCTGGCGGCGAAACGCGTTGCGCTCGTGATCGGTAATTCCACCTACCAGAACGTCGTCAAGCTCACGAACCCGTCCAACGATGCCGAGGCGATGGCGGCAACGTTGAAAGGCGCCGGCTTCGACGTGGTCGATCTCAGGCGCGACCTCAAGGCTGTCGAGATGCGGCGGGCGCTACGTGACTTCTCCGACCGCAGTCGCGACGCCGATATCGCGGTGCTCTATTTTGCCGGGCACGGCATCGAGATCGACGGGACCAACTACATCATCCCGACGGATGCACTGCTGGAGCGCGATATCGACGCCTATGATGAGGCGATACCGCTCGACCGGCTGCTCACGGTGATTGAGCCCGCCAAGCGGCTGCGGCTGGTCATTCTCGACGCCTGCCGGGACAATCCTTTCAAGAAGAACATGAAGCGCACCGTGGTGTCGCGCGCGATCGAGCGCGGGCTCGCGCGGGTCGAGCCGGCCGGATCCAACACCCTGGTTGCCTTTGCCGCCAAGGCCGGCTCGACCGCGGCCGATGGCGACAGCAAGAACAGTCCGTTCACGACCGCGCTGATCAAGTATCTGCCGCGGCCCGGGCTCGATCTGCGCAAGGCGTTCGGCTTCGTGCGCGACGACGTGCTGAAGGCGACCAACAACAGGCAGGAGCCGTTCCTGTATGGCTCCCTCGGCGGTGAAGATCTTGCGCTCGTTGAGGCCGCAGCCCCGGCCAAGGATGCCGAACCCGAGATCCGCCGCGCCTATGAGTTGGCGCTTCAGATCAGCACGCCGGATGTATGGGCCTCCTTCCCTATCCTCACAGCTTCTACTCCGAACTGGCCAAGGCGCAGCACCGCAAGCTGATGGAAGACGCCGCGCGGTCCGCGACCGCGCAGGAGCAGCTAAGGATCGCGGCCGACAAGGCTGCAGCGGCCAGGACTGCGGAAGCGGCCAGGGCCGCCGAACAGACGCGCCTTGCGGCCGAAAGGAAGAGGCGTGAGGATGCCGCCAGGGACGCGGAGGCGAAAGCAGCCGAGCAGAAGGCGGCGGAGGTCGAGCGCGCCCGGCAGATTGCCGAGGCAAAGGCGCAAGAGCAGGCCCGGCTCGCCGCCGATCTGGCTGCGAAGGCCAAGGCTGCGGAGGAAGCGAGGGTCGCCGAGCAAGCGCGTCTCATAGCCAGCAAGAAAGCGCGCGAGGAGGAGGCCGCAAAGGCGGCCGAGGCCAGGGCGGCCGAGCAGAAGGCCGCCGAGGGCGAGCGCGCGCGGCAGCTCGTCGAGGCCAAGGCGCAGGAACAGGCACGGCGCGTGGCTGAGCAGGCAGCAAAGGCCAAGGCGGCCGAAGAAGCCAAGGCAGCCGAACAGGCGCGTCTTGCGGCAGAGAAGAGGGTGCGCGAGGACGCCGCCAAGGCTGCGGAGGTCAAGGCTGCGGAAGCCAAGGCTGCGGAAGCCAGGGCTGCAGAAGTGAGGGCTGCGGAAGCCAAGGCTGCGGAAGCCAAGGCTGCAGAAGCCAGGGCTGCAGAAGCCAGGGCTGCAGAAGCCAGGGCTGCAGAAGCCAGGGCTGCAGAAGCCAGGGCTGCAGAAGCCAAGGCTGCAGAAGCCAAGGCTGCAGAAGCCAAGGCCGCAGAGCAGAAGGCTGCCGAGGCTGAGCGCGCACGGCAGGTGGCTGCGGCAAAGGCGCAGGAGCAGGTGAGGCTCGCGGCCGAGCAGGCTGCGAAGGCGAAGGCATCCGAAGAAGCCAAGATTGCTGAAAGGGCGGCCGAACAGGCGCGCCTTGCGGCCGAGCAGCGGGCACGCGAAGAGGCTGCGGAGGCTCAGCGCAAGCTTGCGGAGCAGGCGAAGCCTGGCACGGACGACGGCAAGGCGCGCGATCCGAAGGCCGCGACCCAGCTCGCTGCTTTGTCTCCCGATGTCGGGAGTGCAGCCAAGCCGGCACAGCAGGCTGCGTCCGATATTCCTCGTCTGCTGCAAGGCGAACTGCGCCGGGTCGGCTGCCTGAAAGGCGAGATCAGCGGCTCCTGGAATGAGGCAGCGCAAAAGTCACTCCAGCTTTTCAACAAGAACGCCGGCACCAAATTCGATGTGAAGCTTGCGAGCGTCGATGCGCTGGAGTCCATTCGCGTGCGTCCTGCACGGGTTTGCCCGCTGATCTGCGAGCATGGCTTCCGGCCGAGCGGCGAGGACTGCGTCAGGATCAGTTGCGAGGCCAATTACGAGCTCGGCGACGACAACACCTGCGAGCGCGTCCGGCCGAAGCGCCCGGCGCGGCGCGAGGCCCCGCCTGTCGCCGCAAAACCACCCGCCGAACGCCCCGCTGCGACCGAGCCGGCGCCGTCAGGCACGCCCGGGCAGAAGCGCAGTGTGAAGGAAGTCGAAGCGCTCTGGGCGAAATGCTCCAACAATGGCCACACCGGGCGGAATAACCGGACTTTCAGCCGGGTGAATGCCTGCGTCATGCGGGGCATGTGATCCCGGCCACGCTGGCCAGCCTGGTTTTGCGAATTTTGGGTGTCAGCTGCTGCGCAAATTGCGGCTTCATCAGCTCTTAACGATCACGCTTTCCTGATGACTGACGAATATTGACTTTCATCAGTGATTAGTCGACATTCCTCTCATTGCAGCCGAGGGAGTGTCCTCCGATGTTCGTCCGATCCGTTTTGTCCAGCTATTCGAGGCTCTTGGCGGGTATTTCGCTGGCGCTGATGGCTGCCGCCCTCGCGGGGTGCAATGACACCGTCGCTGAAAAGGCCGAGCCGCCGCGGCCGGTTCTCGTCGCCACCGCCCACTACGATGCCGAAAAACCCGAGCGCAGCTTTGTCGGCACCATCAGGCCGCGGATCGAGAGCGATCTGGGCTTTCGGGTCGCCGGCAAGGTCGCCAAGCGTCTGGTCGAGGTCGGCCAGACCGTCGAGATCGGCCAGCCGCTCGCGACCCTTGATGAGGTCGATCTGAAGCTCCAGGCCGAGCAAGCCGTTGCCGAGCAGACCGCTGCGACCGGTGTGCTGGCCCAGGCCGCCGCCGCCGAGCAGCGCGCCAAGGATTTGAGGGCCAAGGGCTGGACCACCGACGCGCAGCTGGATTCGAGCCGAGCCGCCGCCGACGAGGCCCGCGCCCGCCTCAACCGGGCCGAGCGCTCGGTCGAGCTGACCAACAATTCCCTTTCCTACGCTACGCTCAACGCCGACGCCCGTGGCGTCGTCACCGCAACGCTGATCGAGCCCGGCCAGGTGGTTGCCGCAGGCCAGACCTCGATCCGTGTCGCCCGCTTTGCCGAAAAGGAAGCGGTCGTCGCGATCCCTGAGACGCTGGTCGGACGTGCCAAATCGGGCGCCGCCAGCGTCACTCTTTGGTCCGAGCCGGGCAAGAAATATACGGCCAGGCTGCGCGAGATTGCGCCCACCGCGGATCCTGCGACGCGCACCTATCTCGCCAAGTTTTCGCTGCCCGAGGCCGACGACAAGGTCTCGCTCGGCATGACCGCGACGCTGACGCTGTCGGACGCTGCGACCGAGCGCGTCGCGCGGCTGCCGCTGTCGGCGCTGTTCAACGAAGGCGGCAAGCCGTCCTTCTACGTCGTCGACGACAACGGCGCGGTCACGCTGAAGCCGGTCGTGGTGAAGTCCTACGAGAGCAACGACGTCGTCATCGCCGGTGGCGTCGAAGAGGGCGCCAAGATCGTCGCCCTCGGTGTGCAGAAGCTCGATCCGGGCCAGAGGGTGCGGATCGTCTCGTCACTGTCCTTTTAAGTCTCGCTTACGAGTTACGTCGTGTGAGGTGAGTTTCGGCCCAAGCGCAAATGCTTTGGCTGAAGCGGCGAAGCGATCCAGAACCTGCCCAGCCCCCTGGATTGCTTCGCTGCCTCGCGACGACGCGTTGAACAGAGTGGCTGTCGTTTTTTTGTAACCGGATCATCTTTGGAGAGTGCGATGAAGCGCTTCAATCTTTCGGCCTGGGCCGTCAGCCATCCGACGCTGATCCTGTTCCTGATGCTCATTCTCGGCGTCGCCGGGTTCTTCTCCTATCAGAAGCTCGGACGTGCCGAGGATCCGTTCTTCACGGTGAAAGTGGTCAACGTCTCCGTGCTATGGCCGGGCGCGACCGCGCAGGAGATGCAGGCGCAGGTCGCCGATCCCATCGAGAAGAAAATCCAGGAGCTGCCTTACTTCGAGAAGGTGCAGACCTATTCCAAGCCCGGCTTCACCGCGCTCCAGGTCACCTTCCGCGATTCCACGCCGCCGAAGGACGTGCCGTATCTCTTTTATCTCCTGCGCAAGAAGCTGGCCGACGTGCAGGGCCAATTGCCTTCGGGGATTTTGGGACCCGTCGTCAACGACGAGTTCTCCGACGTCGATTCCATCCTCTACATGATGACCGGCGACGGCGCCGACTACGCCCAGCTCAAGAAGGTCTCGGAGGGTTTCCGTCAGCGCCTTCTGAAGGTGCCGGGCGTAACCAAGGTCGACGTCTACGGCAACCAGGATGAGCGCATCTTCGTCGAGTTCAGCCATGCCAAGCTCGCCACGCTCGGCATCACGCCGCAGGCGCTGTTCGATTCGCTCGCCAAGCAGAACAACGTGACGCCGGCCGGCACGGTCGAGACCTCGTCGCAGCGGGTGCCGCTGCGCGTCACCGGTGCGCTCGACGGCGCCAAGGCCGTCGCCGAAACCCCGGTCGAGAGCAACGGTCGCGTGTTCCGCCTCGGCGACATCGCCACCGTCACCCATGGCTATGTCGACCCGCCGAGCTTCATCGTGCGCCAGGAAGGCAAGGCCGCGATCGGCATCGGCGTCGTCACCGCCAAGGGCGCGAACATCCTCGATCTCGGCAAGGAGGTCGAGAAGGCGACGGCTGAATTCATGAAGGCGGTGCCGCAGGGCGTCGACATCAAGCTGATCGCCGACCAGCCCAAGGTGGTCGAGCACGCCGTCAGCGAATTCGTGCACTCCTTCATGGAGGCGCTGGTCATCGTGTTGTTCGTGTCGTTCCTCGCGCTCGGCTGGCGCACCGGCATCGTGGTCGCGCTGTCGGTGCCGCTGGTGCTCGGCATCGTCTTCGTCGTCATGAACACGATGTCGCTCGACCTGCACCGCATCACGCTCGGTGCGCTGATCATCGCGCTCGGCCTCTTGGTGGATGACGCTATCATCGCCGTCGAGATGATGGTGGTGAAAATGGAGCAGGGCTGGGACCGCATGCGTGCGGCGTCCTTTGCCTGGGAATCCACTGCGTTTCCGATGCTCACGGGAACGCTGGTCACTGCCGCTGGCTTCCTCCCCATCGGCTTTGCCAATTCCGCGGTCGGCGAATATGCCGGCAGCATCTTCTGGATCGTGGCGATCGCGCTGGTCGCGTCCTGGTTCGTGGCGGTGATCTTCACGCCCTATATCGGCGTCATGCTGCTGCCCAACATCAAGGTGCACCACAATCACGATCCGCACGCGGTCTACGAGACCCGCATGTATCGGGGCCTGCGCGCCATCGTGCAGTGGTGCGTCAACCACCGCATCACCGTGGTGGCTGCGACCGTCGGCGTCTTCATCGCCTCGATCGTCGGCTTCGGCCATGTCCAGCAGCAGTTCTTCCCGCTGTCCGAGCGCCCCGAGTTGTTCCTCCAGCTTCGCCTGCCCGAAGGCACCGCCTTCAACGTCACGGAAAAGGCGGTGAAGAAGGCCGAGACCATGCTCAAGGACGACAAGGACATCGAGACCTATACGGCCTATGTCGGGCAGGGCTCGCCGCGCTTCTGGCTCGGCCTCAATCCGCAGCTTCCGAACGAGGCGTTTGCCGAAATCGTCATCGTCGCAAAGGGCGTCGAGGCGCGCGAGCGCATCAAGGCCAAGCTTGAAAGCGCCGTTGCCGACGGCGCGCTCAACGAGGCCCGCGTGCGGGTCGACCGCTTCAATTTCGGTCCTCCCGTTGGTTTTCCCGTGCAGTTTCGCGTCATCGGCCCCGACGCCAACAAGGTGCGCGAGATCGCCTACCAGGTCCGCGACGTCATGCGGCAGAACAAGAGCGTCAAGGACGTCCAGCTCGACTGGAACGAGCAGTCGCCTTACCTCAAGCTCGTCGTCGACCAGGACCGCGCCCGCGCCATGGGCCTGACCCCGCAGGACGTGTCGCAGGCGCTGTCGATGCTGATCTCGGGTTCACAGGTGACGACCGTGCGCGACGGCATCGAAAAGGTCGGCGTGGTTGCGCGCGCCGTCTCGTCCGAACGGCTCGACCTCGGCGCTGTCGGCGATCTCACCATCACCTCGCGTAACGGCGTGGCCGTGCCGCTGCAGCAGATCGCCAAGATCGAGTATGCCCACGAGGAGCCGATCATGTGGCGGCGTAACCGCGACATGGCGATCACCGTGCGCTCCGACGTCGTCGACGGCGTGCAGGCGCCCGACGTCACCGGCCAGATCGCGCCGAAGCTGAAGGCTATCAAGGACAACCTCGAGCCGGCCTACCGCATCGAGGCGGGCGGCGCGTTCGAGGAATCCGCCAAGGGCAACGCCTCGATCTTCATTCTCTTCCCGCTGATGGTCATGGTGATGCTGACGCTGCTGATGTTCCAGCTGCAGAGCTTCTCGCGTCTGATCCTGGTGTTCCTGACCGCGCCGCTCGGCATCGTCGGCGCCTCCTTCGGGCTCAACATCGCCAACGCGCCGTTCGGCTTCGTGGCGCTGCTCGGGCTGATCGCGCTCGCCGGCATGATCATGCGCAACGCGGTCATCCTGGTGGACCAGATCGAGACCGACGTCTCGCACGGCCTGACCCGCCGCGAGGCGATCGTCGAGGCCACCGTCCGCCGCGCCCGTCCGGTGGTGCTGACGGCGCTTGCCGCCATCCTCGCCATGATCCCGCTGTCGCGCTCGGCGTTCTGGGGCCCGATGGCCATCACCATCATGGGCGGATTGTTCGTTGCGACCTTCCTGACGCTGCTGTACCTGCCGGGTCTCTACGCCCTCTGGTTCCGCAAGAGCCTGGATGAGGCGGGCACGCCCGAGCAGCCTGCCGCGCCGCAGCATGGGAGCGATGACCAGCACGCAATTCCGCTTGCTGAGGCGGCTGAATAAGTGAAGATAAACTGCTGATTGACGAGTCCTGACAGATGACATTGGTTTCGGAACATATCGAAGGCGACACCCGGGATCGTATTCTCGAGGTGGCCGAGCGGCTGTTCCGCCAGATCGGTTATCTCAAGACCACGGTCGGCGACATCGCCAAGGAGCTCAAGATGAGCCCCGCCAACGTCTATCGCTTCTTCGAATCGAAGAAGGCGATTCATCAGGCGGTGGCCCGTTCGCTGATGGGCGAGGTCGAGCTGGAAGCACAGCGGATCGTGGCCAGGCCCGGTCCGGTACTGCCGCGCTTCCGCGAACTGCTCACCACCATCCATCGCATGAACACCGAGCGCTATGTCGGCGATTCCAAATTGCACGAGATGGTCGAGATCGCGATGCAGGAGGACTGGGACGTCTGCGTCAACCACATGGAGTGCATTGGCGGGGTCGTCGGCCAGATGATCGCGCAAGGTGTGGCCTCCGGCGAGTTCGAGGCGCCGGACCTGCAACTGGCCGCGCTCTGCGCCTGCACCGCGATGATGCGGTTTTTCCACCCCCAGATGATCGCCCAGTGCGCTACCAAGCCGGGCCCGACCATCGACCAGATGATCGATTTCGTCATCGCGGGATTGTCCCCGCGGCACTGACGCGGCGACGGGTTTCCTCCTATAAGCAGGCCGACGTAGCCCGGATGGAGCAAAGCGCAATCCGGGATGGTTGAGCGTTGTGCTGCGGCCCCGGATTACGCTTCGCTCCATCCGGGCTACAAGGACCAGGAAAAGCGCCCGTGACCGACAAAGACCTGCACTTCTACGAGCCCGCCAAGGGCCACGGCCTCAAGCACGATCCCTTCAACGCCATCGTCGCGCCGCGGCCGATCGGCTGGATTTCCTCGCGCGACACCAAGGGCCACGTCAACCTCGCACCCTACAGCTTCTTCAACGCGTTCTGCTATGTCCCGCCGATCATCGGCTTCTCCTCCACCAACTGGAAGGACACGGTCGAGAACATCCAGCAGACCGGCGAGTTCGTCTGGAATCTGGCCACCATGGACCTGGCCAGGCACATGAACGCGACTGCGGCGCACGTCGGGCCTGAGGTCGACGAGTTCGAGGTTGCCGGCCTCACCGCCGTGCCCGGCAGGCTCGTCAACGTGCCGCGCGTCGGCGAGAGTCCCGTCGCCTTCGAATGCAAGGTGTCCGATATCGTCCGGCTCAAGGGCGCCGACGGCAAGGAAGCCAATGCCTGGCTGACGCTCGGCGAGGTCGTCGCCGTCCACATCGACAAGGCCATGATCAAGGACGGCGTCTACCAGACCGCCGCCGCCCGCCCGATTGTCCGCGCCGGCCGCAGCGGTGATTATTTCGAGATCAAGCCGGAAAACATGTTCGAGATGGTGCGGCCGGATTAGGCGCCTCTCTCTCCATCCCGTCATTCCGGGGCGCGCCGCTAAGCGCGAACCCGGAATCCATTCATCGACCGACGCTGCCGCACCATGGATTCCAGGCTCGCGCTTCGCGCGCCCCGGAATGACGTGAGGACTGGCGCGGCCAGGCCCTCTCCCGGAACTGCCACCACGCCTCGGCCGTTATGGCCCTGGGCGGCCGCCCAGCCGCGTCAATTCGCGTCTTTTCGCAGGTGAAGTGTTCACCTCCGCCGGCCACTTTCCGCTAAAATGCCCCATCACCGCGCCGATGCATGAGGTCCGCCATGAGCTTCCGCCGCGACACCCTGACAAAGCCGATTTTCTCCTGGGCGCGCGGCGTGCTGCCGGCGATGTCGGACACCGAGCGCGAGGCGCTGGAGGCCGGCGACGTCTGGTGGGACGCCGATCTCTTCACCGGCAACCCTGATTGGTCGAAGCTGCTGAAGGTCCCGCAGGCAACGCTGACCGAAGAGGAGCGGGCCTTCCTCAACGGCCCCGTCGACGAGCTCTGCGCCATGCTCGACGAGTGGAAGATCTTTTGGGAATGGCGCGACCTGCCACCCGATGTCTGGCACTTCATCAAGCGCGAAAAATTCTTCGGCATGATCATTCCGAAAGAGTTCGGCGGCCTCGGCTTCTCGCCCTATGCGCATTCGGAAGTGGTACGCAAGATCTCGACCCGCTCGATCGCCGCCGCGGTGACGGTGATGGTGCCGAACTCGTTGGGCCCGGGTGAGCTCCTGATGCACTTCGGCACGAAGGAGCAGCAGCAGCGCTGGCTGCCGCGACTTGCCGATGGCCGCGACATTCCCTGCTTCGGCCTTACCAGCCCCGAGGCCGGCTCTGATGCCGCCTCGATGGTCGACACCGGCATCATCTGCAAGGGCACCTTCGAGGGCCAGGAGGTGCTGGGCCTGAAGCTCAATTGGCACAAGCGCTACATCACGCTCGGTCCCGTCGCGACGCTGCTTGGCCTCGCCTTCAAGGCCTATGACCCCGATCATCTCGTCGGGAGCCAGGAAGAGCTCGGCATCAGCGTGGCGCTGATCCCGACCAACCTGCCCGGCGTCGAAATCGGCAAACGCCATCTGCCCTCGATGCAGGTGTTCCAGAACGGCCCGAATTGGGGCCGCGACGTCTTCATTCCGCTCGACTACGTCATCGGCGGCCAGGCGCGGCTGGGGCAGGGCTGGAAGATGCTGATGACGGCGCTCGCCGCCGGCCGCGGCATCTCGTTGCCGTCGCTCTCGGCCGCCGGCGCCGCCTATGCCGCCCGCACCACCGGCGCCTATGCCCGCATCCGCGAGCAGTTCGGCATCTCCATCTCCAAATTCGAGGGCGTCGAGGAGCCGCTCGCCCGCATCGTCGCGACCGCCTATCAGCTCGACGCGGCGCGACGGCTCACTTGCGCCGCGCTGAATGCCGGCATCCATCCCGCCGTCATCTCCGGTATCATGAAGCTGCACGCGACCGAGCGGATGCGCACCGCGGTCGACGATGCCATGGACATTCATGGCGGCAAGGCCGTGATCGACGGTCCGAAAAACTATCTCGGCAATCTCCACCGCGCCGTCCCCGTCGGCATCACCGTCGAGGGCGCCAATATCCTCACCCGCAATCTCATCGTGTTCGGACAGGGCGCCATCCGCGCCCATCCCTATCTGCTCGACGAGATGAATGCGCTCGCGGATGCCGATCGCGAGCGCGGGCTCACCGCCTTCGACAAGGCGTTCTGGAAGCATGTCGGCCACAGCTTCGAGACACTCTTGCGCGCGTTCGGCCGGAGCTGGAGCTTTGGTGTCTTCGCGCTCGCACCCGACGCCGGCGACGCCAGGCCATTCTATCGTCAACTCTCGCGCTACTCCGCGGCGTTTGCCCTCTGCGCCGATATGGCGCTGCTGACGCTCGGCGGCGCGCTCAAGCGCAAGGAGATGCTGTCGGCGCGCTTCGGCGACATCCTGTCCGAGCTGTATCTGCTCTCGGCCGCGCTGAAACGCTGGCAGGACGAGGGCCGGCAGAAGGAGGACTTTGCCGCGCTCGAATGGTGCATGGCGACGGGCTTCCGGACCATCGAGAACCGGCTTGCGGAGATTCTCGCCAATCTGCCGAACCGCTTCGTCGCAGGCATTCTCAAGTTCGTGGTCCAGCCCTTCGGCGCCCGCGTGCTGGGTCCCTCCGACCGGGTCGTGCATCAATGCGCGAGCCTCGTGCTGGAGCCGTCGGCCGCGCGCGATCGCCTCACGCCCGACCTCGCTTATGTCGACGACGATGGCGGCTTCGCCCGGCTGGAACGCGCGTTCAACCTGGTCGCAGGCACGGACGCCATCGCCAGGCGCATGCGCGCGGCTCATATGAGCGAATGGAAGGATGCGGTGGCCAAGGGCGTGATCACGCAGGCGGAGGGCGAGCAGCTGGCCGCGGCCCGCGAAGCCGTCACTGAAGTGATCGAGGTCGACGATTTTGCGCCGGAGGCGCTGTCGCCGATTTACAAGAAATCCGGCGACGTGCATCAGTTCTTCCAGGAACTCGGTGAACAGAGGGCGGCGAGCTGATGGCACGACCGGTTTTCATCGTCGACGGCAGCCGGACGCCGTTTTTGAAGGCGCGTTCGGGGCCGGGGCCGTTCACGCCGGTCGACCTCGCCGTGCAATGCGGCCGGCCGCTGCTGGCGCGCCAGCCGTTTTCGCCTGATACCTTCGACCAGGTCATCCTCGGCTGCGTCAACGTGATCGCGGACGAGATGAACCCTGCTCGCGTGGCCGCGCTCCGGCTCGGCATGGGCGAGGACATGGTCGCCTTCACCGTGCAGATCAATTGCGGCTCGGGCATGCAGTCGATCGACACCGCCTACCGCTACATCCGCGAGGGCCATGCCGACATGATCCTCGCCGGCGGCACCGAGGCCTTGAGCCACGCGCCGCTGGTCTGGCCCAATTCCGGCGTGCGCTGGTTCGCCGGCCTTGCCACCGCCAGGGGCGTCGCCGCGAAGCTTGCCGCAGCCTTCAAGCTGCGGCCGCGCTATCTCAAACCGATCATCGGGTTGGAGCGCGGGCTGACCGATCCTATCACCGACCTGAACATGGGCCAGACGGCCGAAGTCGTCGGCCATTTTTTCGGCATCACCCGCGCGCAGTCCGATGCCTATGCCGCCGAGAGCCATCGCCGGCTCGCGCATGCGCAGGCAGAAGGTTTTCTCAAGGGCGAAGTCGAAACCGCGTTCTCCCGTGACGGAAAGTTCTTCGACCATGATGATGGCGTGCGTCCGGACTCGACGGCCGAGACGCTCGCCAAGCTGAGGCCGGTGTTCGAGCGTCCCTGGGGCCAGGTCACTGCCGGCAATTCCTCGCAGATCACCGACGGCGCGTCCTGGGTGATCCTGGCGTCCGACGAAGCGGTCGCCAGGCACAAGCTGACGCCGAAGGCCGTCATCATCGACAGCAACTGGGCCGCACTTGATCCAAGCATCATGGGTCTCGGTCCCGTGATGTCGGCGACGCCGCTGCTGAAGCGCAACGATCTCACCATCCAGGACGTCGAGACCTGGGAGCTCAACGAAGCGTTCGCCACCCAGGTGCTCGGCTGCCTCGCCGCCTGGAATGACGACAAGTTCTGCCGCGAGATCTTGGGGCTGGACGGCGCGGCCGGTGAGATCGACCGCGCAAAACTCAATGTCGATGGCGGCGCTATCTCGCTCGGGCATCCCGTCGGCACCTCCGGAAACCGCATCGTGCTGCATCTCGTCAACACGATGAAGCGGCTCGGCACGCGGCGCGGGGTTGCCACCGAATGCATTGGCGGCGGGCTCGGCGGCGCCATGCTGATCGAGGCGGTGTGATCATGGATTCCAGGATCATGACCGCGCTCGGCGACCGCGTGCTGGAGCTCGGGCCCAAGCCCGCTGCCGATAGTCCCTACAAGCACTTCAAGCTGACGCGCGACGCCGACGGCGTCGCCTGGCTGCTGTTCGATCGCGCTGACGCCAGCGCCAATACGCTGTCCTCGGACGTGATGGAGGAGTTCGACGCCGTGCTTGCGGCGATCGAGACCGAGCGTCCTGCCGGGCTCGTGATCCGCTCCGCAAAGCCGTCCGGCTTCATCGCGGGCGCCGACGTCAACGAATTTCGCGGCGCCGATGATGCCGGGATGGTGGAGACGCGGATCCGCGCCGCCCATGCCGTGGTCGACCATCTGGAAGCGCTGAAGCTGCCGACGGTCGCGGTGATCCACGGCTTCTGCCTCGGCGGCGGGCTCGAAGTCGCGCTCGCCTGCCAATCGCGCATCGCGATCGACGGCGCGCGCTTCGGCTTCCCCGAGGTGATGCTGGGCCTGCATCCCGGGCTCGGCGGCACCGCGCGTTTCACCGCGCTGGTCAATCCGACCCAATCCATGGCCTTGATGTTGACCGGCCGCACCATCGATGCCCGCCGTGCCAAATCGCTCGGCCTCCTCGACACCGTGACGCAGGAACGCCACGTTCGCAATGCCGTCAAGGATGCGCTGTTCGGCCGCCTCAAGCGGGCGCGGCCGGGCTTTCTGACGCGTGCGGCTAATTTCGGCCCGGTGCGCGGGCTGCTGGCCAGGCGGATGCGCTCGGAGGCGGCGAAGGCCGCGTCGCGCGAGCATTATCCGGCGCCCTATGCCTTGATCGATCTCTGGGAGACCCATGGCGGCAGCAAGGCCGCGATGCTCAGGGCAGAGCAGGCCTCGTTCGCCAAGCTGATGGTGACGCCGACCGCGCAGAATTTGATCCGCGTGTTCTTCCTGCGGGAGCAGATGAAGAAGGCGGCAGGCTCCGGCAACACGATCAAGCATGTCCACGTCATCGGCGCCGGCGCCATGGGCGGCGATATCGCGGCCTGGTGCGCGGGGCAGGGGCTGCGCGTCTCGCTCGCCGACATGAAGGCGGAGCCGATCGCGGGCGCGGTCAAGCGCGCCGCCGAGCTCTACGGCAAGATCATCCGCAAGCCGACCGAGGTGCGCGACGCGCTCGATCGCCTGATCCCCGACATGGACGGGGACGGCGTCCGCAACGCCGATCTCATCATCGAGGCGGTTCCGGAGAAGCTCGAACTGAAGCAGAAGGTCTATGCCGGGCTCGAGCCGCGGATGAAGCCGGGCGCGATTCTCGCGACCAACACCTCGAGCATTCCACTCCAGGATTTGCGCACCACGCTGGCGCGGCCGGAGCGGCTGGTCGGCCTCCACTTCTTCAACCCGGTGTCGCGGTTGCAGCTGGTCGAAGTCGTCAGCCATGACGGCAACGATGCGCAGGTGCTAAAGGAGGCACTCGCCTTCGTCGGCGCGATCGATCGGCTGCCGTTGTCGGTGAAGAGCTCGCCGGGCTTCCTCGTCAACCGCGCACTGACGCCTTACATGCTGGAAGCGATGGTGATGCTGGACGAGAAGATCGACCAGCGCCTGATCGACGCCGCCGCGGAGCAGTTCGGCATGCCGATGGGGCCGATCGAACTGGCCGACCAGGTCGGGCTCGACATTTGTCTCGATGTCGGCGACATGCTGCGCACCAAGTTCGGCGATCTGCTGCCGCCGACGCCGGCCTGGCTGCGCGAGAAGGTCGCCAAGGGCGAACTCGGCCGCAAGACCGGCAAGGGCTTTTACGTCTGGCGCGACGGCAAGGCCGAGAAGGCGCCGTTGCCCGAGACGGGTCCACGCGTCACCGACCAGATGATCGACCGCCTGGTGCTGCCGATGTCCAACGTCTGCGTCGCGGCGCTTCGCGCGGGCATCGTCGATGATGCCGACATGGTCGACGGCGCCATGATCTTCGGCACCGGTTATGCACCATTCCGTGGCGGACCGTTGAACTATGCGCGCACGCGTGGCGTGGATCATGTCGTATCCACCTTGCGCGCGCTGGCCGGGAGATTCGGCGAGCGCTTTGCACCGGATCCGGGCTGGGACAACTTCAAGTGAGCAATCTTCAAGCGAGAGCGGCATGAACGAGCAAGCCAATGCCGGGCCGAGCGGCGATCTCTGCATCCGCACGCTGGCGATGCCTGCCGACACCAACGCAAACGGCGACATCTTCGGCGGCTGGCTGCTCAGCCAGATGGACGTCGGCGGCGGCGTGTTTGCGTCAAAGGTCGCAAAGTCGCGCACGGTGACCGTCGCCATCGAGGCGATGAATTTCCGCAAGGCCGTCTATGTCGGCGATCTCGTTTCGGTTCACGCCAACCTCGTTCGCGTCGGGCGCACCTCCATCACCGTGCATCTGGAAGCGTGGGCGCTGCGCCGCGGCGAGCAGCAACCGTTCCTCGTCACCGACGGCAACTTCACCTACGTGTCGATCGACGAGCACGGTCGTCCGCAACCGGTTCGCCCGACCGACACTGCGATCGCGACGTAATCGCGCGCGGCGTTGCGTCTCAGCTCGCGTGCGGCGCGGCCAAACGCGGCGCGACTGAGTCACGGCGCCGCGGCTTTGCCAAGAACCAGTCATAAAACGGATGAGGTCCCAGCGTACTACATCGCGTGTCGATTCGGGGTGGAAACCGGCTGATTTGCCCGAGGAACTTTCGGGCGGCGATCCGGTTATTTGCCCGCACTGAGGAATCTACGGGCCATGCCGGACAGCTACATCATCGAAGTTGATTCAGAGACCGCGGGAATCGTTGTTCGTGGCCAGGGCGGTTATTGCTTCTTCGCATCGTCCCACCAATTCAACCGTCTCGAAGGCCAGCTCTTCCGCAACGCCCGCGAAGCCGAGCGCGCCGCGCGCAAGCTGCTTAACGGTGATGTGAAGGAAGCGGCGTAGTAGCCGCGAACACCGTTATCCCTTCTCCCCTTGTGGGAGAAGGTGGCGCGCAGCGCCGGATGAGGGGTTGTTTCAGAAAATTCAACTGTGAGAGGTTCACTCGCTGAGAGAGACCCCTCACCCGTCTCGCCGCTATTCGGCGAGCCACCCTCTCCCGCAAGGGGAGAGGGTAAGAACTCGAATCACAACTTCGTCGCAGACCGCGAGAGCAGCTTCCAGTCGTCGCCCTGCTTCTGCCAGTTCATCAGGATGTGAAGGTTGGTCGGCACTTTTTTCCCATCGGCCGCCATCTCCTGTTCCGCCACCCAGTGGAAACGCACGATCGCGGCGGGGCCGACGACCTTGATGGTCGGGTCCTTGTACTCGATCGACAGGAATTTGGATTTGCCGTCGGTGGCGTTGGCGACGAAGGTCGCCTTGTCCTCGACCTTGCCGCTGGAATGGCTGTAGCTCACCTCGTCGGCGCAGAGGGCGCCGAGCGCCTTGGGATCGGCCGCGATCTGCGCGAGACGGAACGCCTCGACCTTCTTCGCCACGGCTTCCTCGTCCGCCGAGGCCGCCAGCACCGGTGTCGTGAGCGCTGAAACTGCAAGAGTGGAGACGGCAAGAGCTGGGACTGCAAGAGTCGAAAGAGCCAGATCGCGTCGGTTGATCGTCATCGTTTCCTCCTTTTTGATCTTGCACGGAGTGTTGCAGCCACGTGCGACTTTGTCGAGTGTCGCGTATTGGTCATGCACGTGCGTCATTGCGCGATTGGCGCTGTATTGATACGGCTTTCGTATTGATGCGTCATATATTCGGGAAAGTACGGACATGATTGAGGCTATCGGCAGGGCGTTGCTGTTCGACATCGACGGTACGCTCGCCAACACCGATCCGCTGCACCTGAAGGCCTTCAATCAGGTGCTCGGCCCTCGCGGCCACGTCTTCGATCACGCGCGCTTCTCCCGAGAGCTGCAAGGCTTCGCGAATGTATCGATCGGCGAGCGCTTTCTGCCCGACGAGGCGCCCGAACGGCGTGCCATGATCCTCGATGAGAAGGAGGAAGTCTTCCGCACACTTGTCGCCGGGCAGATCGAGCCGCTGCCGGGCCTGATGGCGCTGCTCGACAGGGCGGATGCGGCCGGTATTCCCATGGTGGCCGTGACCAACGCCCCGCGACTCAATGCGGAGCTGCTGCTGTCCGGCCTCGGCATCACGCACCGCTTCAAGGCGCTCGTGATCGGCGCCGAGCTGTCGCACGGCAAGCCGCATCCGCTGCCTTATCAGGAAGGGTTGCGCTTTGCCGGCGCCAGCGCGATGGCCTCGATCGCGTTCGAGGACTCCCGCACCGGTGTGCAATCGGCCGCAGCGGCCGGTATTCCGACAATTGGCATCCGGACCAGCCTCAGCCATGCTGATCTCGTCGCCGCCGGGGCTATCGCTTCCGCCAGCGCCTTCGACGATCCGGACCTGCTCGCGCGCCTCGCTGCCGCAATGGCGTGGTGAGAACCTTCGTCCGTTAACCGTGATCGGCGCGCGCATTGACCGAGCGCGCGAACCGCCGCACCATGCAGCTTCCTGACTTGAGGCCATCGCCGTGACCGGACTGACCCATCGCCAAGCCGAAATCCTCAACATCGCGCGAGCCTCGGGCCGCGTCATGGTCGAGGAGTTGGCGCGCCGGTTCGAGGTCTCGGCGCAGACCATCCGCAAGGATCTCAACGACCTCTGCGAGCGCCGCTCGCTGACCCGCATCCATGGCGGCGCCATCATCGCCTCCGGCGTCGAAAACCTCGCCTATGAGGCACGGCGTTTCGTCGCCGCCGACGAGAAGAAGGCGATTGGAGCCGCGGCCGCATCGCTGATCCCGAACGGCTGCTCGCTCTTCATCAATATCGGCACCACGACCGAGGAGGTCGCGAGCGCGCTGACCTCGCACGAGGACCTCCTCGTCATCACCAACAATCTGAACGTTGCCATGCTGCTCTACCGCCATCCCCGCATCGAGGTGGTGGTCGCCGGCGGCACGGTGCGGCGCGCCGACGGTGCGGTGGTCGGCTCGACCGCGACGCAGCTGATCGGCCAGTTCAAGGTCGACTACGCCATCATCGGAGCGTCCGCGATCGACGAGGAGGGCGCGCTGCTCGATTTCGACTATCGCGAGGTGCAGGTGGCGCAGGCCATCATCGCCAACGCCCGCAGCGTCATGCTGGTCGCCGATTCCACAAAACTCCGCCGCAGCGCGCCGGTCCGCATCGCGCATATCAGCCAGATCCAGACCTTCGTCACCGACCAGGAATTGCCCGAGCGCCTCGCCACCATCTGCCACGGCAAGGGCATCGAGGTGATGGCGGCGATGCCGAAGGGGGCCGACGTCGATGATGCTCAAGGCGAGGCACAAGAAGCGCCCGAGGGCGCGCCGGTGGTGCGGCTGAGGTAGAATTCATGCGGCGTCCCATGGATTGAGTAGCGGGACGCCCGTTGGTTCGAAATCCCCCACATTGCGCGTGACAACCGTTAAGCCGTGAACAAGCGCGGTCGCTGCGATGAGAGCATCGCGTTCCGCCCGAGGATTGGGAACGTGGAGTTGCGCACAGCGCTGCGCCACGGCCGTATCGATGGCCAGGATCCGCCCCTCAAAGCGAACCAGAATTTGGCCATCGATCCAGGTGCGCAGGACGGCACCTTGCGCCGCGTCTTTGCGCTCGATCAAGCGCGCGCCCAGTTCAACTTCAAGGATAGAGATGGCGGACATGAAAAAATTCGCCGCGGGAATTGCATTGGCCCATGCGACGACGTTGCGATCAGCTTTATCTGGCCGCCTCAGTTCGGAAATGACATTGGTGTCCAGCAGAAACATCAGTCGAGATCGGCAGCCCTAATCTCACCTGCCATGCGAGGCGGATCGAAATCGAAGTCCGCGCTCGCTTGCGCAAGAGCTTCGGCAAGGCTCATGTGCCCGCCGCTCAGACGCAAATAATCCTCGATTGACAGCAGGACGTGGGCCGGACGGCCGCGGTCCGTAATAAAGACGGGGCCCTGCGATGCGGCCTTTTTCGCGCCGCTGGTGTCCTGATTGAATTCTCGACTGGTTAGCGTTGTCACCATCGTCAGCGCCTCCTCGCCGTAGCAGTGCCATACGTCCGCCAAGTATATGTAGGCATGTTGCTACATTCAAGGGATCGAGCGCTCTGGTTGATGCGAGTCATGCCCCATGCCATTCGATCGAGCCTTTGCCCTTAATCGCGGCGCTCGGCCTGCCGATTTCTCCACCTCATTTGCCCACTTAAAAGTTCCGCTTTCACTTCCTTTCGCCTCTCTTTCATCTTGCTTTCGTTTTCCGGTGTGATCTAATCAAAAACGAAAGTAACCGCTCGATTGAACGGGCGGTCGCCGGGGGATGCGTCTGTTGGAGCGTATTTTTGACCTCGCCATTATTGGAGGCGGTGTTAACGGCTGTGGCATCGCGCGCGACGCGGTGGGCCGCGGCAACACGGTTTTCCTGTGCGAAATGAACGATCTGGCGAGCGGGACCTCGTCCTGGTCGACCAAGCTGGTGCATGGCGGCCTGCGCTATCTCGAATATTACGAGTTTCGGCTGGTCCGCGAGGCGCTGATCGAGCGCGAGATTCTCTGGGGCATCGCGCCCCACATCATCCGCCCCCTGCGTTTCGTCTTGCCGCACCATGCGGGCTTAAGGCCAGCTTGGCTGCTGCGCCTCGGCCTCTTCCTCTATGACCACATCGGCGGCCGTCATCTGTTGCCGGCGACGCGCTCGGTCGACCTTGGGCGTGACGAGGTCGGCCGCCCGCTGATCCCCAACCGCTACGGCCGCGCATTCGAATATTCCGACTGCTTCGTCGACGACGCCCGTCTCGTCGTGCTCAACGCGCGCGATGCCGCCGACAAGGGCGCCGAGATCCGCACCCGCACGCGCGCAACGGATATCAAACAATCAGACGGCATCTGGACCGTCGGCATGATCGACACGCTGACAGGCGCGCGCTCGTCGATCCAGGCCCGTGCGCTGGTCAATGCCGGCGGGCCCTGGGTCGAGGATGTGCTCGGCCGCGGCGCCGGCGTCAACGCGAAAGCCAAGGTACGCCTGGTGCAGGGCTCGCACATCGTCGTGAAAAAACTCTATGACCACGACCGCGCCTACATGTTCCAGAATGCCGATGGCCGCATCATCTTCGTCATTCCCTATCAGGACGATTTTACGCTGATCGGCACCACCGACCGCGACTATGACGGCGATCCCGCCAAGGTGAAGGCGACGGCCGAGGAGATCCAGTATCTCTGCACGGCAGCAAGCGAATATCTGGCCAAGCCTGTCACGCCCGACGACGTGGTCTGGACCTATTCCGGTGTGCGTCCGCTCTACGACGACGGCGCCAGCGAAGCCAAGGCCGCGACGCGCGATTATGTGTTCGAGCTCGACACGCCCGGCGGCGTGCCGCTGCTGTCGATCTATGGCGGCAAGATCACGACCTACCGCCGTCTCGCCGAGGAGGCGCTGGAGCGGCTCGCGCCCTATCTTCGCAGTGCGAAAGCGCGCGAAGGCTGGACCGGCAAATGGCCGCTGCCCGGCGGCGACATGGGCGTGTCCGACGTCGACGGCCTGATCGCCGAGCTTCAGCGCGGCTATCCTTTCCTCAGCCACGAGCATGCGCGGCGCCTCGCACGCGCCTATGGCACGAGGGCGATCAAGCTGCTTGGGGATGCGAAATCGGCGGCCGATCTCGGCCAGGCCTTCGGTGCGACGCTGACCGAGCGCGAAGTCCGCTATCTCATGGCCAACGAATGGGCCGTCACCGCCGACGACGTCGTCTGGCGCCGTTCCAAGCTCGGCCTGCGACTAAGTGCCGACGAGATCGCGGCGCTTGACGACTGGATCAGGACCCACGCCGTGCAGCAAAGTCCCCTGCTGGAAGCAGGAGGACGCTCATGACCGTGACACTCGATCACGTGACCCGGACTGTCGACGGTATCCCACATATCCGCGACGTCTCGCTGACGCTCGAGAGCGGCACGCTCAACGTGCTGCTCGGGCCGACGCTGTCGGGCAAGACCTCGATCATGCGGCTGCTCGCTGGCCTCGACAAGCCGACATCGGGCAAGCTGCTGGTCAATGGCAAGGACGTCACCGGTGTCGACGTGCGCCAGCGCTCGGTCGCCATGGTCTATCAGCAGTTCATCAACTACCCCTCGCTGTCTGTCTACGAGAACATCGCTTCGCCCTTGCGCGTGCAGGGCAAGCCGCGCGCCGAGATCGAGGCGCGGGTCGCGGAAGCCGCCCGGCTGCTACGGCTCGAGCCGTTCCTGAAGCGCACGCCGCTCCAGCTTTCCGGCGGCCAGCAGCAGCGAACCGCGATGGCGCGCGCGCTGGTGAAGGGCGCCGACCTCGTGCTGCTCGACGAGCCGCTCGCCAATCTCGACTACAAGCTGCGCGAGGAGCTGCGCACCGAATTGCCGCGCATCTTCGAGGCGTCCGGCGCGATCTTCGTTTATGCCACCACCGAGCCGACCGAGGCGCTGCTGCTCGGCGGCAACACGGTGTGCATGTGGGAGGGGAAGGCGCTCCAGATCGGCGAGACGCCGAGCGTTTACCGGCGGCCGCAGACCTTGCGGGTCGCGCAGGTGTTCTCTGATCCGCCGCTCAATCTCGTCGGCATCGAGAAGAAGAACGGCTCCGTGCAATATGCGGGTGGCATTGCCGCGCCGGCGTCTGGTCTCTATTCCTCGCTCGCGGACGGCGCTTATCGCGTCGGATTTCGCGCCCATCAGCTCGCGCTTGCCAATGGCGAGACTGACCGCCACGCCTTCCATGCCACGGTAACGGTGACTGAGATCACCGGTTCGGAGAGTTTCGTGCATCTGACCCGCGACGGATCGAACTGGGTGGCCGTGCTGCACGGCGTGCACGAGTTCGAGCCCGGCCAGACGCTCGATGCCGTGCTCGATCCCAATGACGTCTTCGTTTTCGATGCGGCAGACCGTTTGGTCGCCGCTCCCGGTCCCATAGCGTTTTCAAGCGAAGTGCCGAGCGGTTCGCGTGAAGAAAACGCGTCAAAGAAAAAAGCCTGAGGGAGATGCGACATGGCCCGCATTGACCTCGTCGATCTCGCGCACTCCTACGGCGGCAATGACGCGCCGCAGGACAGCTTTGCTCTCAAGCCTGTCACCATGACCTGGCGGCAGGGTGGCGCCTACGCGCTGCTCGGGCCGTCCGGCTGCGGCAAGACCACGCTGCTCAACGTCATCTCCGGCATCATCACGCCGTCGCGGGGAAAAATCCTGTTCGACGGCGAGGACATCACACCGCTGTCAACCCAGAAGCGCAACATCGCCCAGGTGTTCCAGTTTCCGGTGATCTACGACACCATGACGGTGGGGCAAAATCTGGCGTTCCCTTTGAAGAACCGCGGCGTGCCGAAGGCCGAGATCGACAAGCGCGTCGCCGAGATCGGCCGCCTGCTCGACCTCGAGCCCTATCTGAACCGCAAGGCGACGCGGCTCACCGCCGATGCAAAGCAGAAGATCTCGCTCGGCCGCGGCCTCGTCCGCTCCGACGTCGCCGCCGTGCTGTTCGACGAGCCGCTCACCGTGATCGACCCCGAGCTGAAATGGCAGCTCCGCTCCAAGCTCAAGGCGCTGCATCGCGAGCTCGACCTGACGATGATCTACGTCACCCACGACCAGACCGAAGCGCTGACCTTTGCCGACACCGTGGTGGTCATGCATGACGGCCGCGTGGTGCAGAGCGGCACGCCGGCCGAGCTGTTCGACAAGCCCGCGCACACCTTCGTCGGCTATTTCATCGGCTCGCCCGGCATGAACGTCCTGCCGGCCGAGGTGAGGGGCCGCGAGGCCAAGATCGGCGATCACGTGATCACGCTCAACCGCAGCTACGACAAGCTGCCTGATGGCGCGAAGATCGAGATCGGCGTCCGTCCGGAATTCGTTGAGGCCGTCGCGCCTGCGCCCGGCCTGCTCAGTGCGAAGATTGAACGCGTCGACGACCTCGGCCGTATCCGCTTCGCGCGCGCGCGCCTCGGTGACGCAAAACTCGCAGCGCGCGCGCCGGCCGGCTTCACCAGTCCGGACGGCACGGCCGGCCTGAAATTCGACCCGTCGCACGTCCACGTCTATGCCGACAGCCTTCTGGTGGAGGGAGCCGCCTGATGGACAAGACCGTCAACCAAAAAGCGTGGTTCCTGGTGCTGCCGGTGTTCCTGGTCGTCGCCTTCTCGGCGGTGCTGCCGTTGATGACGGTGGTGAACTATTCAATGCAAGACACCTTCGGCAACAACCAGTTCTTCTGGAATGGTGTCGGCTGGTTCAAGGAATTGCTCGATCCCTCGAGCGATCTCGGCGGCCGCTTCCTGGCCTCGCTCGGCCGCAATCTGTTCTTCTCGCTGGTGATCCTCGCAATCGAGGTGCCGCTCGGCATCGTCGTCGCGCTGTCGATGCCGCGCCAGGGTTGGACGGTCGCGGCTTGCCTCGTCATCCTCGCGTTGCCGCTGCTGATCCCGTGGAACGTGGTCGGCACGATCTGGCAGATCTTTGGCCGCCCCGACATCGGCCTGCTCGGCTATGTCCTCAATGCCATCGGCATCGACTACAATTACGTCTCCAACGACATCGACGCCTGGGTCACTGTCATCGTGATGGACGTCTGGCACTGGACCAGCCTGGTCGCGCTGCTCTGCTACGCCGGCCTGAAGTCGATTCCCGAAGCCTATTATCAGGCGGCGCAGATCGATGGCGCCTCGCGCTGGGCGGTGTTCAAGGCGATCCAGCTGCCGAAGATGAACCGCGTGCTACTGATCGCCGTGCTGCTGCGTTTCATGGACAGTTTCATGATCTACACCGAGCCGTTCGTGGTGACGGGTGGCGGGCCCGGCAATTCGACGACCTTCGTGTCGATCGAACTGGTCAAGATCGCGCTGGGCCAGTTCGACCTCGGCAAGGCTGCCGCACTGTCGCTGGTCTACAACCTCATCATCCTGATCGTCTGCTGGATCTTCTACACCGTCATGACCAATGCCGGCGCCGAGCGGAAGCCGCAGGAAGGAGCCGCGTGATGCACTCGATCCCCGGCCGTCGCCTCATCATGGCGCTGTTCTTGATCTTCCTGCTGTTGCCGATCTACTGGCTCGTCAACATGAGCTTCAAGACCAATGCCGAGATCGTCTCGACGATGACGCTGTGGCCGCACGCCCCGACGCTCCAGCACTACAAGCGCATCTTCACCGACGAGAGCTGGTATTCCGGCTATATCAACTCGCTGGAATATGTCGTCCTCAACACCATCATCTCGATCTCGGTGGCGCTGCCGGCGGCCTACGCGTTCTCGCGCTACCGTTTCCTCGGCGACAAGCATCTGTTCTTCTGGCTGCTGTCGAACCGCATGGCGCCGGCCGCGGTCTATGCACTGCCGTTCTTCAACCTCTATTCGGCGATCGGGCTGTTCGATACGCCCTGGGCGGTCGCGCTGGCGCACTGCATCTTCAACGTCCCGCTGGCGGTGTGGATCCTGGAAGGCTTCGTCTCCGGCGTGCCGCGCGAGATCGACGAGACCGCCTTCCTCGACGGCTATTCCTTCCCGCGCTTCTTCATCAAGATCCTGGTGCCGCTGATTGCGAGCGGCATCGGCGTCGCCGCCTTCTTCTGTTTCATGTTCTCCTGGGTCGAGCTGCTGCTCGCGCGCACGCTGACCTCGGTGCAGGCCAAGCCGATCGCGGCGATCATGACGCGCACGGTGTCGGCTGCGGGCATGGACTGGGGCCTGCTGGCTGCGGCCGGCGTGCTGACCATCATCCCGGGCGCGCTCGTGATCTGGTTCGTCCGCAATTATATCGCGAGCGGTTTCGCGCTCGGTCGGGTGTAGGGGGCATCAATGGAATGGATTGCATGGATGGCCTGGACGCCGCCGACCGCGATCTTCTTTGTCGCGCTCGCCTGCACGCTTGCCGTGATGACCTGGCTCGGGATGGCTTATCCCGAAGCCGAACGCGTCGGCGTGCTGCGCATCCCGACCACGCGCGGCGACCGCCTGTTCATCTCCCTGATCACGGCAGCGGTCATCCATCTGCTCTGGATCGCTTTCGCCGGCACTGACGCCCTCGCCACGCTGCCGATCGGCGAGGACGGAGTTGAAATTTCGCGGCTTTGGATCGCATCAGGAATTTCGTTGGCTACGGCCGTGCTCATTTTTCGCACGGTCTAGCCCGCGAAGGAACGGCCAGATCCGGGACCAACCCGGGTCTGTAAAAAGTTTGTCGCTGCAATGGAGGAATAACATGCGGCAGTTTAGGAGAAGGGAACGTTCATTGACCAAGAATAGCTTTCTGACGATGTCCAGCGTCGCCGCCATCGTCGCGGTGTCGCTGGCCGTCTCGGCGCCGGTGCGCGCCGCCGACGACGCCGCGATCCAGAAGTGGATCGCGGAATTCCAGCCCTCGACGCTGTCGAAGGAAGACCAGAAGAAGGAGCTGGAGTGGTTCGCCAAGGCCGCCGAGCCCTTCAAGGGCATGGAGATCAACGTGGTCTCCGAAACCATCACGACCCACGAATACGAGTCGCAGACGCTGGCCAAGGCGTTCTCCGAACTCACCGGCATCAAGCTCAAGCACGACCTCATCCAGGAAGGTGACGTCGTCGAGAAGCTGCAGACCCAGATGCAGTCCGGCAAGAACGTGTACGACGGCTGGATCAACGATTCCGACCTGATCGGCACTCACTTCCGCTACGGCCAGACCATCGCGCTGTCGGACTACATGACCGGCGAGGGCAAGGACGTCACCGATCCCATGCTCGACGTCAACGACTTCATCGGCAAGTCGTTCGGCACCGCGCCGGACGGCAAGCTCTACCAGCTGCCCGACCAGCAGTTCGCCAACCTGTACTGGTTCCGCTACGACTGGTTCACCAACGCCGACTACAAGGCGAAGTTCAAGGCCAAGTATGGTTACGAACTCGGCGTGCCCGTGAACTGGTCGGCCTATGAAGACATCGCCGAGTTCTTCACCAACGACATCAAGGAGATCAACGGCGTCAAGGTCTACGGCCATATGGACTATGGCAAGAAGGACCCCTCGCTCGGCTGGCGTTTCACCGATGCCTGGCTCTCGATGGCCGGTAACGGCGACAAGGGCATCCCGAACGGTCTGCCGGTCGACGAATGGGGCATCCGCATGGAAGGCTGCCGTCCGGTCGGCTCCTCGGTCGAGCGTGGTGGCGACACCAACGGTCCGGCCGCGGTCTATTCGATCACCAAGTACCTCGAGTGGATGAAGAAGTATGCTCCGCCGCAGGCCCAGGGCATGACCTTCTCCGAGTCGGGTCCGGTGCCGGCGCAGGGCAACATCGCCCAGCAGATGTTCTGGTACACCGCCTTCACCGCCGACATGGTGAAGCCGGGCATCGCCGTGATGAACGCGGACGGTACGCCGAAATGGCGCATGGCTCCGTCCCCGCACGGTTCGTACTGGAAGGAAGGCATGAAGCTCGGCTACCAGGACGCGGGTTCGGCGACGCTGCTGAAGTCGACTCCGGCGGATCGCCGCAAGGCGGCCTGGCTCTATCTCCAGTTCATCGTCTCCAAGACGGTGTCGCTGAAGAAGAGCCATGTCGGTCTCACCTTCATCCGTGAATCCGACATCTGGGACAAGTCGTTCACGGAGCGTGCGCCGAAGCTCGGCGGCCTGATCGAGTTCTACCGTTCGCCCGCACGCGTGCAGTGGACCCCGACCGGCAACAACGTGCCCGACTATCCGAAGCTGGCGCAGCTGTGGTGGCAGAACATCGGCGATGCGTCGTCCGGTGCCAAGACGCCGCAAGCCGCGATGGACTCGCTCGCCGCGGCCCAGGACTCCGTGATGGAGCGTCTGGAGAAGTCGGGCGTGCAGGGTGCCTGCGGTCCGAAGCTGCACAAGAAGGAAACGGCCGAGTTCTGGTTCGCCAAGGCCCAGAAGGACGGCACGATTGCTCCGCAGCGCAAGCTCGCCAACGAGAAGCCGAAGGGCGAAACGGTCGACTACGACACCCTGATCAAGTCGTGGCCGGCCCAGCCCCCGAAGCGCGCCTCGCTGCAGTAAGGCACGTCTCATAGCGACGAAAGGCCGGGAGCAATCCCGGCCTTTTTCTTGTTTTGGGTGACGTAGTACTCTCTCGATTTCCTCCGCTGTCATCGTCCGCCTTGTGCGCGATTGCGCACTGAGGCGGACGATCCAGTATTCCAGAGGCGGTCGTGATCGAATCGAGAAGCCGCGGCGTACTGGATGTCCGCCTTCGCGGGTATGACAGCTGTGCCCGCTTACTCCGCCGGCTCAGCCGCCAGCGTCGGATAGTCCGTGTATCCCTTCGCGCCGCCGCCGTAGAACGTGTTCTTGTCCCAATCGTTCAGCGCCGCGCCCGTCTTCAGCCGCTCGACCAGATCGGGGTTGGAAATGAAAGGCTTGCCGAAGGCGATGAGATCGGCCGCGTTCGCGTCCAGCACCTTGGTGGCAAGATCGAAATCATAGCCGTTGTTGGCGATGTAGGCGCCAGCGAAGCGCTTGCGCAGGCCCGCATAGTCGAACGGCGCGATGTCGCGCGGACCGCCGGTGGCACCTTCGACGACGTGGAGATAGACGAGCTTCAGCGCGGCGAGACCGTCGACGATATGGTCGTAGAGGGCTTGCGGGTTCGAATCCGTGATATCGTTGGCCGGCGTCACCGGCGAGATGCGGATGCCGGTGCGATCGGCGCCGGCCTCCGCCGCGACGGCCCTGGAGACTTCCAGCATCAGCCGCGCGCGGTTCTCGATGGAGCCGCCATAGGCATCGGTCCGCTTGTTGGTGCCGTCCTTGGCGAACTGCTCGAGCAGATAGCCGTTGGCGCCGTGGATCTCGACGCCGTCGAAGCCGGCCTCAAGTGCGTTCTTCGTGGCGCGCTTGAAATCGTCGATGATGCCCGGAATTTCGGAAAGCTCGAGCGCACGGGGCTCGGAGACGTCGGCGAAGCCGCCGTTGACGAAGGTCTTGCCCTTGGCGCGGACCGCGCTCGGCGCCACCGGGGCTGCGCCATTGGCCTGAAGGTCGACGTGCGAGATGCGGCCGACATGCCAGAGCTGGATGAAGATCTTGCCGCCGCGCTGGTGCACCTGATCGGTGGCCTTGCGCCAGCCGGCGACCTGCTCCTTGGAATAGATGCCGGGGGTGTCCTGGTAGCCCTGGCCCTGCTGCGAGACCTGGCTTGCTTCGGTGATCAGGAGGCCTGCGGACGCGCGCTGGGCGTAATAGTCGGCGGCGAGCGCGCCGGGTACGAAAGTGCCGGGAACGGCGCGGTTGCGCGTCAGGGGCGCCATCACGAAACGGTTCGCAAGCGTGATCGGGCCGAGCTTGTAGGTCTCAAACAATTTGGTCGAACGGCTCATGAGAATGCTTCCAGGAGGTGAGAGGTCCGGAACACTTGTGCATCGCGGCAATCAACGCAAGGGAGGAGCCATACGGAAACTGCAGGCGAGATGCGCAGTGGAGCCGCGCAGCATAAATCATGTGCAATTTCAGCCGCGGCAGCAGATTTGATCTCCCGCCGCGGCTGCTTGAATCATCGCTTATCAGTTTGCCCCGAGGAAATCGCGCTTGCCGATCTCGACGCCGGCGTGGCGCAGAAGGCCGTGGGCGGTCGCGGCGTGGAAATAGAAGTTCGGCAGCGAGAACGCGCTCAGGAATTGCTGACCCTTCATGGTGATGGACTTGTCGGGGCCGGCCGGGAAGGTGACGTCTTTGGTATCAGCGCCTTCGAACTGCTCCGGCTTGAACGATTTTACGTAGTCGATGGTCTTCGCCAGGCGCTGCTTCAACTCGGCAAAGCTGGTCTCGGTGTCCGGTGTGGAGGGCACGTCGCTATGGGTCAGCCGGGCGCAACCTTTGGCTGCGAAATCGCTGACCAGCTGGATCTGCTTCGAGAGCGGCAGCATGTCGGGGAACAGGCGGGAGCCCAGCAGGACGCTCGGGTCGACCTTCTTGGCCGCACAATGCGCCTCGGCTTTCGTGAGCAGGCCGGTCAGGCTGTTCAGCATTTGCAAATAGGCGGGAACGACGGCGTCGTGGAAGGACATGTGATGCTCGCTCTGTGGTGGGAAATCTCAGGAGAAACCTGAGCCACTCACATGGGAACCTCATGGAAAAATACAATCGCGGGAGGGGCTTGTGCAGTGCGAAAATTCTACCGCACCATCCCCGCCGGCTGTGCCTGCGCCGTGCCACCGCGCATGCGGGCCAAAAGCTCGGCCGTCGGCCAGGAATCCGCCGGCAGACCGTATTTGATCTGCATCGCCTTCACCGCGGCGCGGCTCTGCTGGCCCAGCACGCCGTCGACCTTGCCGACGTTGAAACCGGCCTGGACCAGAAGCTGCTGCAATTGCTTGAGCTCGTTGAACGGCAGCTGCGCGACCGGTGTGGACGGCTTTCGCATCGGAGCCGCGCCCGCGATGCGAGTGGCGAGATAACCCGCGGTGGTCGAATAGATCAGCGAGTTATTCCACTCCGTGTAGGCCGCGAAATTCGGGTACGCCATGAAGGCCGGACCGAAGCGTCCCATCGGCAGCAGCACGGAGGCCGCGAGATTGTCGTTCGGCAGCGGCTTGCCGTCGGGATAGGTGACCCCCAGCTGCGCCCATTTCGAGCGCGGCAGTTGCACCGTGAGGTCGGTCTGATCCCATGGCAGGTTTTGCGGCACCTTGATCTCCTCCAGCCACGGCTCACCGCGCCGCCACTTCAATCCGTTGGCGATGTAGTTCGCGGTCGAGCCGATCACGTCGTCCTCGCTGCGCAGCAGATCGCGTCGTCCGTCGCCGTCATAGTCGACGGCATAGTTGACGTAATGCACGGGCAGGAACTGGGTCTGTCCGAGCTCGCCGGCCCAGGAGCCGACCATCTCGTCGGGATGCAAATCGCCGCGGTCGATGATCTTCAGCGCCGCGATGGTCTCGTTCACGAACATCTCCGAGCGGCGGCAATCATAGGCCAGCGACACCAGGGATTTCAGTGTCGGCAGATTGCCCATGTTGACGCCGAAATCGCTCTCCAGTCCCCAGAACGCGGCGATCACCGCCGGCGGCACGCCGTATTCCTTTTCGGCGCGCGCGAACGCCGCCGCATGTTGCTTGATGTGCTGCTGGCCGTTCTGCATGCGATAGGGCGCGGCCATGCGGCCGGCAAATTCGGTGAAGAGCTGGCCGAACACGCGCTGGCCGCGGTCGCGATTGACGATGCCCTGGTCGTAGACGAGGTAAGGCGAGGTCGCCGCGAGCGTCCGCTGCGACACGCCGGCGGCAACGGCCTGTTGTTTCACGTCGGCCAGAAACCGATCGAAATTCGCCCCGTTATGGCACGACGCCGCGCGCGGCGAGGGCGCAGTGGCCCTGGGGGCTGCAGGTTTTGCGGACGGCGGTGCAAGCTGGGCAGAGGCGGGAAGGGCGAGCGTGAGCAGGGCGGCGGCCGCGATCGTTGCGACCGCAAGGCGAGAACCAAGGCAGTTCGTCGGCATCGATATCTCTGATACTGGGTGGATGAGCGCTAGGCCGCTAATACGGCGCGCTTGACGGCGAGTGGCAACGCGATGGAGCGGAACAACGTCTTCGGATACAAATAATCTTCGCCTGACTCATCGATGATGCGCAGCATGCCATGCTTGTCGGCCGCGGGGTCGCGCAACGCCTCATAGATCTTGCGCTTCTCGAGAGAGGCCGCATACCCCTCATTGTCCACACAGATCACCAGTTGCTTGCTTCGCGACTTCGTCATGATTCAGAGCAGGCCCTTGAGCTTGAATTCCTTGCGGCCGATGCCGGCAGCCTCATACCAATGTATCTCAGCGATGTGGGTAGAGCCATCGGATAATCGCACCCGGGCAATGCCCTTGCGCTTTCGCCAACGTCCTCGCCCATAGATTCGACGCAGCCGGGCGACCTCGCGGATGCCGGAGCCGCTGGCGAAGGTTTCGATCTCGGTAATCTCGCCGAGAATCTCGAAGTGCATGGCTTCGATCGTGCCCTTGGGTCCCTGCCTGGGTCAATAGCCGCGGCTCCGCGACGCACCCGGAAACCTTGCGGGCGGGCCGGGGTCATCCCTACCTCATGCTTGCCGGCCCGCAGCGCCTCCAGCGGCCACGGCCGGCCCGGGAGACGGCCATGAACTATCTTCGTACCGCAATGCTGCTCGCAGGCCTCACCGCCCTGTTCATGGGTGTCGGCTATCTGATCGGTGGTGCCGGCGGCGCCATGATTGCGCTCGTCATTGCCGCGGCGACCAATCTCTTCACCTACTGGAACTCCGACCGCATGGTGCTGTCGATGTATGGCGCCCATGAGGTCGACCGCAGCAGCGCGCCGGAGCTGGTCGGGCTCGTTGCCGAGCTTGCGGGCCGCGCCGGCTTGCCGATGCCGCGCGTGTTCCTGATGGACGAGCCGCAGCCCAACGCGTTTGCCACCGGGCGCAATCCCGAGAATGCCGCGGTTGCGGTCACCACCGGGCTGATGCGCCAACTCAGCCGCGAGGAGCTCGCCGGCGTGATCGCGCACGAGCTCGCGCATATCAAGCACCACGACACGCTGCTGATGACTGTGACCGCGACCATTGCGGGTGCAATCTCGATGCTGGCGCAGTTCGGCATGTTCTTCGGAGGCAACCGCGACAACAATGGTCCGGGCATCGTCGGTTCGATCCTGATGATGATCCTCGCCCCGATCGGCGCCATGCTGGTGCAGATGGCGATCAGCCGCACCCGCGAATACGCCGCGGACAATCTCGGCGCTCGCATCGCCGGTCAGCCGATGTGGCTGGCATCGGCGCTGGTGAAGATCGAAGGCGCGGCGCATCAGGTCCCGAATTTGGAGGCGGAGCGAAATCCCGCCACCGCGCACATGTTCATCATCAATCCGCTGTCGGGCCACGGCGTGGACAATCTGTTCGCCACCCATCCCTCGACGCAGAATCGCATCGCGGCGCTTCAGCAGCTCGCAGCCGAGCTCGGCGCGCAGGCGTCGCCGTCGGTCGGCGCCAATGAGAACTACCCGCCGCGAAGCCCGTGGGGCCGCTCGTCTTCACGCGGCCCTTGGGGCCGACGCTGAAGCCGCCCGAATTTGCGCGCTTTGTGACCTGCCGCACACAGGACGGTCTCGGCCGGTGTTAACACCCTGCCGTGACAGTTCCTGCGAAAGGGGATGCGTGGCCGGCCCTTTGCCTGCCGCCGTCGAAGATGACCAAAGCTGCGGTACCATTGTTGATTGTCCTGGGCGTGCTGATTGGCCTGTCCACGCACACTGTCGTCAATTGCGGGGACGAGGACGAGCCCGACATCTGTTCGGCGGTGATCGGCTTCTCGCCGCTGCGCGGCTCGCTGATCGCTTTCGCCTATGAGGGGCGCGGACGGATCGCGCTGCGCCATGGCGACTGGCGGCGGGCGATCGCGGATTTCGACGAGGCCATCCATCTCAATCCCAACCGCGCCTCGCTCTATCGCGATCGGGCGTTGGCGCGCCGGCAGAACGGCGACCTTGAACTTGCGATCGAGGATTACGACGAGGCGATCGCGCATGATCCCAGGCACGCCGCGCCCTATCACCAGCGCGGTCTCGCGCTCGCCGCCACCGGCGATCTCGATCGCGCGATTCTGAGCTACAACACCGCGGTCCGCGTTGACCCGTCGGATGCGCAGGCTCGGCTCGACCGCGGCCTCGCCTTCCTCGCCCGCGGCCAGGCGAATGAGGCGCGCGCCGATTTCGAGGCCGCGCTGGCGCTGCCTGCCGGCAAGGATGCCCACACCCGCGATGCGGCGCGCGCAAAACTCGCCGAACTGGCGCGCGCCGAGCCGACCCGGCTCGCCGCGCCAGGGCGGTAGAGATATCTAGAGCTGCGTGCGCCGCTGCAACCCTCTCCCCTTGTGGGAGAGGGTGGCTCGCCGCGAAGCGGCGAGACGGGTGAGGGGTATCTCTCCGCGCGTGAGTCTGCTGCAGTTGGATTCGCGGAAACAACCCCTCATCCGGTGCTTCGCGCCACCTTCTCCCACAAGGGGAGAAGGAAGAAAGTGCGCGCCTACTTCGCCTTCTTGGCTTTGGCCTTCTTCACCGGCTTCTCCTTGGCAGCCTTCTTCTCCACCTTGACTGCGACCGGCGTGCTGGCGGCGATCCGCATCGAGCGCGCGTAACTGTCGGCGACGTTGTCGGCGGACATCTGCAGGCGCTTGGCGGCGGCAATGGCCTGCTCCATGGTGGCCTTGGCCATCATCTTGAAGCGGTCGCCGGTCTCCTTGCCCTTGGCCTTGGCCGCAAGGCCGTTGAATCGATCCCGCCGCTCCTTGGCGCGGGACATCAGGCCCGTATGCAGCTGTCTGGCCAGTTGCCGGATCACGACATCCAGGTCGGCGTCCGCCATGTTGTTCTATCCTCTTCGAAATCAGTATCGATGCGGGCGGACTATGCAGATCGGGCCCCACCTTGGCAATTCCCGGCCACCCGTCATCCGCAGCTTCCGGTGACCAAAACAAAAAAGCCGCGCTGTTTGCGCGGCTCTTTGTCAGTCGATCCTTGCCGTTCAGTAGTCGTAGCCGGGATGGCCGGGATAGTATTGCCGATTGCAGGCCCTGCGGCCGCGGTCGTAGGCAGCGGCATCGCCATGGGCGAGAGAGCTGACATATTTCAGGCAGCGCACGTAATTGTCGTTACCGAGCCAGTCCAGGCTACCGGCGGCAGCGGGGGAGATCTGGGCGGAGCCCACGAGCGTCGTGACGGTTACAAGGGCGGCGATAGCGGAGAAGGCGAGCTTTGTCATGATGGCATCTTTCCACTTGAGGCTGCCTGATGCAGCCCTCATGAACTTGACGATGCCAGATACGTCATCGGGCGACTGTGCCGTCTGTCACACGGCCTGCCAATTCTCAGCCCGAAAAGACAACTCTCAGCTTGAAAAGAAAAGGGCCGCGTTGTTGACGCGGCCCTGGTGTGTTCGGCGCAGGCGCGCCTTGTCTGTCTTACTTCAGCGAGGCGACTGGGCCGCTCGTCGCTGCCGGATCGGGGTCGAAGCCGAACACGCCGACCAGATATTTGTAATAGTCCGGCAACTTCTCCTTGAGCGCCTCGCGCGACTTCGGGTCGTGGAATTCGCTCTTGCCGGCCAGGAAGATGCTGGCGGTCACCGCAAAGAATTCCATGTGATTCTTCAGCGCATAGGATTCCTTGGGCAGGAGATCCTTGGACTTTGCGTAGGCGTAATAGCCGATCACGCCCTTGTTGGCGTAGCCGTCCGGCAACAGCCGCGCGTGGTAGGCGTGCAGCAGCTCGTGCAGCAGCACGGCTTCCTTTTCGTACCGCATCATGTCCGGCCGCAGCATGATCACGCCGAGGCCGGAATCGACCGCGAGGTCGACGGCGTTCGGATTGCTCCAGCGCTGCTTGTTGGGGTCCCAGACCGTCAGCGTGCGGGGAGCGGTGCGCTGGATATCAGGCGTGACCCGGCCGTAGCACGCGGTCGCGGCGCCTTCGTCGAGGCAGGCCAGCTCGCTGGCGATGATCGGGACGGTGCGGAAGAAGCGCAGCACGCGCGGCGAGAGGCCGGCAGCCTCGACCACGTCGATCTGGCTCTTCACATTCTCGGTGAGCTTGTCGACATCCTTGCGGTCGGAATTCTCCGAGAGGTCGAACATGTAGCCGCGGTAGCTCTGGAAGCCCGGCGGTAGCGCCTGCGCTGCGCCGGCGGACGCATCGAGCGGTCCGGCATGGGACGGATTGGCAAAGAGCGCGCCGACAACGGTCGCGGTCAGCAGCAACGCAATGCGCATGATGAACCCCCTGATGTCACTTCACGCGGCAGAATAAGCCGCCGTTGTTTGCGAAAAGTGAGTGGGGCGAGACTAAGGCAGCGATGTTGAGGCGTGCTTAATCGATGGTTGCAGATCGCGGAAGTGAATTAGTGTCGGGTTAACCAAGCGTGGATTGTCCGCGCGCTTCGGCGTAGCATGCGATCCGGGTACCAAGCCCCACATCAGATAGCCGGAAGGGAGGATGCCATGTATGCCGCCATCCGTCAGGCCAAGGCGAAAAGCGGGAGCGCCGAAGAGCTGGCGCGCCGTATCAAGGAAGGCGCCGTTCCGATCATCAGCGACGTCGACGGCTTCCGCGCCTATTACGTCGTCTACGCCGGCGACGACACGGTCACGGCGATTTCGATCTTCGACAAGTTCGAGCAGGCGGAGGAGGCGAACAGGCGTGCGATCGCCTGGATCGAGAAGGATCTGGGCGCACTGCTTGCAGGCGACGCCCGCGCCGCCGCGGGGCCGGTGATCGTGCATACGCTGGCGTAGGGATTGGGCGGATTGCTGCTTCCCCGATGTCGTCCTGGCGAAAGCCAGGACCCATTACCCCAGCGAGTCGTTGTGGCACGAGATCGTAGTTACGAATCTTCGCCAAACTCGCTTCCGGGGTAATGGGTACTGGATCTGCGCTTCGCTTGTCCAGGACGACAGCGGAGTGAATGGCGTGCGCTTGCCACTCAGCGCGCAGCCGTCCCCTTACAACTCCCGTGCATTCGAGAACGCGAACGAGCTCACCCGCCGCGTCGTCTCATCCAGGATCAGCGTGCGCGTGATCGGCGGCTCGGCGCGCTGGGCGCAGTTTTCGCGCTCGCAGAGACGGCAGTTGACGCCGATCGGCGTGCCCTCCGTTTTCTCCAGATCGATGCCGGCAGCGTAGACGAGGCGCGCGGCGTGACGGATCTCGCAGCCGAGGCCGATGGCGAAGCGCGGCTGCGGCAGCGGGTGCGGCGCGACGGGGCGACGCACCATCTGCGCGATCGAGAAATAGCGCGTGCCGTCCGGCAGCTCGATCACCTGCTTCAGCAGGCGATCAGGCGTGTCGAAGGTCGAGTGCACGTTCCACAACGGACAAGTGCCGCCGAATTTCGAGAACGGGAATGTGCCCGATGAAAATCGCTTCGAGACGTTGCCCGCATTGTCGACACGAAGCAGGAAGAACGGGATGCCGCGCGCGTTCGGCCGCTGCAGGGTGGTGAGCCGATGGCAGACCTGCTCGAAGCCGGAATTGAAGCGCTGCGCCAGCAGATGGATGTCGTAATTCAGCGCTTCCGCCGCGGCCAGGAAAGCCGGGTAGGGCATCATCACGGCGGCCGCAAAGTAGTTGCCGAGCGTGATCCGGAACAGGCGGCGCGGTGTGTCGTCGAGCGGGCCGGCGCGGCCGATGATGGTCTCCAGATGCTGTGCGCATTCAACCAGGCCCAGCTGAAAGGCGAGCTGGAACGCGCGGCCGGGCGGGTCGACCAGCTCGGAGATCAGGAGCTGGCGGCGGTGGCGGTCGAAGCGCCTCAGCGTTTCGCGCATCACGTCCACCGGCATGATGCGGGTCTGGATCGAATGCTTCTCGCGCAGCCGTGCCGCGAGAGCCGCGTAAAGCTCTTCGGCCGGCACGTTCAGTTCGTCGCGCAGAGTCTCCGCGGCCTGCTCGAGTTCCGGAAAGTAGTTGCGGTTGGCCTCGATCAGCTCGCGGACGCGCTCGACCGGATTGGCCTCATAGCGGGTGCCGACGTCGCGATCGGCCATTTGTGCCGCGGCCAGCGTCTCGCCCTGCCGCGCCTCGGTATAGGCCGCATAGAGCCGTTGCAGCGCGTGGGTGACGCCCGGGCAGAGCTCGGCGAGGTCGCGCAGTTCCTGCTTGGGAACGTCGATCTGGCGGAACAGCGGGTCGGAGAAAATCTCGTTGAGTTCGGCGAAGAAGCGGTCCTCGTCGGCGGTCGCGAGGTCGCGCAGGTCGAGGTCGTAGGTTTCGGCCAGCCGCAGCAGGATCTGCGCGGTCACCGGACGCTGGTTGCGCTCGATCAGATTGACATAGCTCGGCGAGATCCCGAGCCCCTCGGCGATCTGGGTCTGCGACAGCCCCAATTGCTGTCGGATGCGCCGGAAGCGCGGGCCGACAAAGAGCTTCTTGCTGGAACCGGCGGGCATTTTCAGGTCTCCAGAAGAGGGCATCAAGGACAGCCTTGCTGACCTGTTTAATTTACAAGATTTACAAAGTGACATCTATTACAAGTACCGATGTTACATGACATCACCATTCAAATACAAGCCTACTGTACGAGCTGAGCTTTCTCGCGTTTAGCTTCTGACACGCATCTCGCAATGCATTGTCAAGAATGTCGATGGCTGGTCGCCATCGCCGGTGAAAGGATCAGGCACATGAATTACCAGCCCCGCGGCATCAGCACCCTCCAGGCCCCCGCCTCGTATCAAAGTGAGGTCGAGGCGGCCCGGTCGCTCCTGGAGACCCAGCCGACCTGGAACGGGGTGTCGGCCGAGGCCGTCGCCCGCATGCGCCTGCAGAACCGCTTCAAGACCGGCCTCGACGTCGCCCGCTACACCGCGGCGCTGATGCGGGCCGACATGGCCGCCTATGACGGCGATCCTACCAAGTACACGCAGTCGCTGGGCTGCTGGCACGGCTTCATCGCCCAGCAGAAGCTGATCTCGGTCAAGAAGCACTTTGGCAAGACCGATCGCACCTATTTGTACCTGTCCGGCTGGATGATCGCGGCGCTGCGCTCCGAGTTCGGCCCGCTGCCCGACCAGTCGATGCACGAGAAGACCTCGGTGCCGGCGCTGATCGAAGAACTCTACACCTTCCTGCGTCAGGCCGACTCGCGCGAGCTGAACGATATCTTCCGCAACCTCGATAAGGCCCGCAAGGAAGGCGACAAGACCCGAGAGAAGGAGTTGATCGAGAAGATCGACAACTTCCAGACCCATGTCGTGCCCGTCATTGCCGACATCGACGCCGGCTTCGGCAATGCGGAGGCGACCTATCTGCTCGCCAAGAAGATGATCGAGGCGGGTGCCTGCGCGCTCCAGATCGAGAACCAGGTCTCGGACGAGAAGCAGTGCGGCCACCAGGACGGCAAGGTGACCGTGCCGCACGAGGTGTTCCTGGCCAAGATCCGGGCCTGCCGCCACGCCTTCCTCGAACTCGGCGTCGAAGACGGCATCGTCGTGACCCGCACCGACTCGCTCGGTGCCGGCCTGACCCAGCAGATCGCGGTCAGCCACAAGCCCGGCGACCTCGGCGACCAGTACAACAGCTTCCTGGATTGCGAGGAAGTGACGGCGGAGAACGCCCGCAATGGCGACGTCATCATCAACCGCAACGGCAAGATGATGCGTCCGAAGCGGCTGCCCTCCAATCTCTATCAGTTCCGCCCGGGCACCGGCGAAGACCGTTGCGTGCTGGACTGCATCACCTCGCTGCAGAACGGCGCCGACCTGCTCTGGATCGAAACCGAGAAGCCGCATATCGAGCAGATCGCCAAGATGGTCGACCGGATCCGCAAGGTGGTTCCGAACGCCAAGCTCGCCTACAACAACTCGCCCTCGTTCAACTGGACCCTCAACTTCCGTTGGCAGGTCTACGACGCGATGAAGGAAGCGGGCAAGGACGTCAGCAAGTACAATCGTGCCGAGCTGATGAAGCCGGAATACGACGATACGCCGCTGGCGAAGGAAGCCGACGAGCGCATCCGTACCTTCCAGGCGGATTCGGCCAAGCGTGCCGGCATCTTCCACCACCTGATCACGTTGCCGACCTACCACACGGCGGCGCTCTCGACCGACAATCTGGCGAAGGAATATTTCGGCGACCAGGGCATGCTCGGCTATGTCAAGAACGTCCAGCGCGCCGAGATCCGTCAGGGTATCGCCTGCGCCAAGCATCAGAACATGGCGGGCTCCGACATCGGCGACGACCACAAGGAATACTTCGCCGGCGAGGCTGCCCTGAAGGCGGGCGGCGCCCACAACACGATGAACCAGTTCGGCTAACGCATCACGCTAATCGACAGGAGACTGACAATGACCAACAGCAATTTCTGGGTGATCGGTGGCGAGTTCGGTTCGATGAACTTCCACAAGCTGGTGGAAGGTTCGGCCCAGGTGCAGGGTCCGTTCAAGACCCGCAAGGAGGCCGAGGACGCCTGGCGCTCGGTCTCGGAAGAGAACCGCCACAAGGCCGGCGTCCGCTTCTCGATCGTGGAAGAGCCGTCGCGGGTCTCGGCGTGAAATCTGACTAACATGCCAATCTGAATAAGAAGACGTCCAAGGACGGAGGGTCCCATCCGGCGCAAGCCGGGTGGGACCGTCTGTTTTTGGCACAGGTGAAAGATTTGTGGGCGCCGTAAGTCACTGGAATTGTAGGCCCTTTGCGGACACTTTGGTTGCTGATAGGTTAATCCCGCCAAGTGAGGACGAGGCCGCCAATGTCAGAGCCCGAGACCAGCGGGATCCATCCCAGCCAGCCGCGCCCGGTGCGGCTGCGCGATGCGTTGTTGCGCGCGCGGATCGAGGCCGCCGACCGGACCGGCGTCGTCGTCGATTTGCGCGATGCCGAGGTGGCGCGGCTCGAGATCCTTAACGATTCGCTCGATCCCCTGTTCGCGCAGGTGCCGGACCAGATCGACCTGTTCGATCGCGGCATCAGCCAGGGCGATACGCCCAGGCTCTGGATCGATGTCGTCGCGCACATCGTGATGGGGCGCGACAAGCGGATGTACCGCTTCGTGCAGGACACCCGCTTCGGCCGCATCGTGCTCGCCGAATCGCACGACACCGCTGTCATCGTCGAGGCCGTGACCGACTACGTCGCGCGCCGCATGATCGAGCGCGAGCATGCGATGGTGGTCCCGCCCGAGCCGAAGCCCGAGGTCGCACCGCCGCGGCGCCGCTCGCGCCTCTGGCCGTTCGTGTTCGGATTTTTGCTCGGCGCCGCCGCGCTGTTCGGCGTTGCCGTGCTCGCGGCCCTGCGGAGCTGGTGACCTCTCGTAGCCCGGATGGAGCGCAGCGCAATCCGGGACACCTCTCGCTCCAGATTGCACCGCCCCGGATTACGCTCCGCTCCATCCGGGCTACGGATCACGCCCGCAATGACGGCGAACTAAATTAGATCAACTTCACATGCTTGATCTGCCCGATCCGAAGTCCAGTCCCCACGCTCCGCACCGTCTGCTCGCAACGCCAGCCGGTGTTGTCCTTCTCGATCGTGAACAGATTGTAGGCCGCAGCCGGTGTGTGCCCGTGCGCGAGCGACGAGGCCGAGGGCACGCCGATTGCGGGAATGTTGCCGTTGGGGCCTTCGAACCACATCGTCGAATGAATGTGGTCGTGCCCGTGCAGGATCAGCTCGACGCCGTGGCGTTGCAAAAGCGTCAGCAGTTCGGCCGAGTCGGTCATGCGCTTGTGGCGCGCGCCGGACTTCAGCGGATGATGCACCAGCAGCACGCGAAAGACGTCCTCGGCTGCGAGCCGTTCGAGCACCTCTTCGAGCGACGCGAGCTGCTCGCGTCCGAGCGTACCTGTCGCCATCAACGGCAAGGTGGGCACCGCCGTGGACAGGCTGATCAGCGCGAGCGGCCCGCGCCGGCGCAGGCTCGGAAAGCCGATACGGCCGTCGTCCCCTGCAATATAGGGCGCGAAGGTTTCGCCGAAGCGATGAGAGGTGGCGCGAACATAAGCGTCGTGATTGCCGGGAATGGTGGTGACGCGATCGGGCGGGCCGACGCCGTCCAGCCAGGCGCGCGCCGGCGCGAACTCCGCCTCCAGCGCCAGATTGACGAGATCGCCCGTGACCGCGATGTGGTCGGGAGCTTGCGCCTTCACGTCGGCGACGAGTGCGTCGAGCACCTCGCGGCGCTGGTACTTGTGACGGTTGCGCGTCCAGTTGACATAGCCGAACGTGCGCTTGCCCGCGAGCTCGATCAGCCGCGGCTTCGGCAGCGGCGGCAGATGCGGGTCGGACAGATGGGCGAGCGTGAAGGGGGCCATGGGGGGCGATTGCCTCGCTATTCGCCCGCTGTAATGGCAAGGTCGCAGGCCAGGTGCAAGCGGGGCATCAAGGGAGCCCGATGGCGGAAGGTCTGAACAGCGTCCGACGGAGATTCGAGCCGCTGCTGCGGCGAATTTTCCACGCCTATTTCCTGCTGGTCCGCGGCATGACTCTCGGCGTCCGCGCCGTGGTGCTGGATGCCGACACCAGGGTGTTCCTGGTCAGGCACAGCTACGTCACGGGCTGGTATCTGCCCGGCGGCGGCGTCGATCTCGGCGAGACCATGGAGCAGGCGCTGCGGCGCGAGCTCAAGGAGGAGGGGGATATCGATCTCACCGGCGACGCCGTGCTGCACGGCATCTTCCTCAACAGTCACGTCTCCCGCCGCGACCATGTCGCGGTCTACGTCGTCAGGCAGTTCAAGCAGGATCGCCTGCCCGCGCCCAACCGCGAGATCGCCGAGTGCGGGTTCTTCGCGGTCACCGCGCTGCCCGAGGGGACCACGCCCGGCACGCGGCTGCGGATCGCGGAAGTCCTTCACGACAGGCCGCGGATTGCGACGTGGCGGTGATGGCTGCCTGTGCTAGTAAATCGCCGCGCTTGCGGTGTCGGCGCATGGACGAGGGATGAAGATTGTCTCAATCGACGAGGTCATGGCCATTTCGGGTCGCCGTGCTGGTGCCCTGCTACAATGAGGAAGCCGCCGTCGCGACGGTCGTCGCCGATTTCCGCAAGGCACTGCCTGCGGCCGAGGTCTACGTGTACGACAACAACTCGACCGACCGCACCGCGGCGGTCGCGGGCGAGGCGGGCGCGATCGTGCGCAGCGAACGGCGCCAGGGCAAAGGCCACGTCGTGCGCCGCATGTTTGCGGACATCGAGGCCGACATCTACGTGCTCGTCGATGGCGATGCGACCTACGACGCGCCGAGCGCATCGCGCATGATCGATCAGCTCATCGATGAGCATCTGGATATGGTTGTCGGTCTGCGTATCGATCAATCGCAGGCGGCCTACCGTCGCGGTCATCGCATCGGCAACCGGCTGTTCACCGGTTTTCTGGCATCGACCTTCGGCCACGCCTTCAAGGATATCCTGTCCGGGTACCGCGTGTTCTCGCGCCGCTTCGTCAAATCCTTTCCGGTCCTGTCCGGCGGCTTCGAGATCGAGACCGAGTTTGCGGTTTATGCGCTGGAATTGTCGTTGCCGGTCGCCGAGGTCGAGACGCCCTATTACGCGCGCCCGGAAGGCTCCTTCTCCAAGCTCAACACATGGCAGGACGGGTTGCGCATCTTCAACACGATGCTGAAGCTCAACCGGTCGGAGCGGCCGCTGCGCTTCTTTTCGGCGATCGGCATCGCCTTCGCGCTGCTGTCGATCGCTTTCGGAGTGCCCGTGGTGATCACCTTCCTCGAAACCGGCCTCGTCCCGCGCCTGCCGACCGCCGTGCTCTCCATGGGCCTGATGATCATGGCGCTGCTTTCGGCTTCGTCGGGGCTCGTGCTCGACACCGTGACGCGTGGCCGTCGGGAAATGAAGATGCTCGCCTACCTATCCCAACCGCCGCTCGGGCGGACCTGAAATTGCCTCCGGGGCCGGGCGCAATCGTATGGACCGCTGCCCTCCAAGGTGATATCCCGCCGACGCGATGAACGATCTCTCCCTCACCATCCGGTCGGAAGCCGCCGGCGATGCTCAGGCAATCGAGCGGCTGCACGAGCGCACCTTCGGACCCGGCCGCTTCGTGCTCAGCGCGTACCGCATCCGCGAGCATGTGGATCATGTGCTCGATCTATCCTTCACCGCCCGCGTCGGTACGTTGCTGGTCGGATCCGTCCGGCAATTGCCGATTTGCGTCGGCGACACGCCGGCACTGCTGCTCGGGCCCCTGACGGTCGAGCCTCCGTTCCGCAGCCGCGGCGTCGGCCGGTTGCTGCTCGAGCGCGCGCTGAAGGATGCGAAGGCGCAGGGCCATCGCTTGGTGCTGCTGGTCGGCGACGAGCCCTATTACAGCCGCGTCGGCTTCAAGCAGGTCGCCAAGGGACGCGTCACGATGCCGGGCCCGGTTGACTACAACCGGCTCCTCGTCATCGAGCTGGTCGAGGGTGCGTTCGAAGGTGTGTCGGGGCCGGTCGGTCCCGACTGGAGCAAGACGCGCACCTGACGCGCCATCACTTCGAAGCTCACATGAAGGTAGGGCGGTGCCGGTCGATCAGCAATATTACCGGGAAGTGGCGTCCGGGAGCACGGCGGAAAAGCTGCTGATCGCGGCGCGCGACCGCATCTTCCAGGATTTCATCGCCCGGATGCAGCCGTCTGCGGCGGACGAGATCCTGGATGTCGGCGTATCCGACGTGATTAACGACGGCGCAAACGTGCTGGAGCGAAGCTACCCGCATCAGCACAAGATCACGGCCTGCGGCCTCGGCGAAGGAATAGGATTCAAGGCGGCTTTTCCGCGTTGCCGTTACGTGCAGATCGAACCGAATACGCGGCTGCCGTTTGACGACAATGCGTTCGATGTCGCGACGTCCAATGCCGTGCTCGAACATGCCGGCAGCCACGGAAACCAGGTGCTCCTGGTCGCGGAGCTTTGCCGCGTCGCGCGGCGGGTGTTCATCACGGTGCCCAACAGGTTCTTTCCGGTCGAGCACCACACGGCCATCCCGCTGGCGCATTATCTGGACGGCACCTTCAGGATCGCCTGCACGATCGCCGGCAAGTCGGAATGGACCGACGAGCAGAACCTGATCCTCATGACGCGAAAACGGCTGCTGGGGCTCGCCGCCAACTCTTCCATCTCTAAGTCAGCGACGGTGGGCTACACCGGTTTGTCGCTCGGCCCGCTATCGTCCAATCTCTATCTTGCATTCCGCTGAAGCAGCGACCTCCCGCCCCAGCATGATCCCGATGAAGAAAATCCACTCCAGCAAAGCCGTCTTCGCCGTGTTGTTTCTCGCGGTGCTGGTCGGCCATTTCTGGACCATGATGCGATGGAACGAGGATCGCGGCGTCTATGACGACATCTGCTACCTCAGGCAGGCGCATCTGTTCCAGCGGTTCGGACTGGTGGAGGGATTCGACACCAACCTCACCCGCGACGACGATGGCTATCAGAAAGCAAAGCTGAAGGAGATCGGCTACCCGGACTGGAACGATACGACCGCTGCGCCCTGTCACAATCTGATGCCGGCCACGGGGAAGGTCGTCATTCAATACCCGCCGGGTGTCGGCCTTGTGTTGGCGTTGTTTCCGCCGGGTCACCAGGTCGTGCCCATGTACATGCTGGCGACCATTGTCGTCCTCGGCTTTGCGCTGTTTGCGCTTTCTCTCGCGCGCAGCATGAGGTCGGTCTTGATGGCCGGGACGTTCGGCTGTCTTGCGATCTACCTGATGGTCAATCCGGTCAAGGCGAGCTATTCGATGGCCCCGACCGTCGTCGTGTGCGCGCTCGCAGGATGTCTCACGGCGCGATGGCTGGCGGGCCCGCGATCTCAACCGAAGATCTGGCTGCTGGCGCCGATCGGTTTCCTGCTCGGATTGACCGTCGATTTCCGGTTGGCCAACCTCTTCCTGGCGTCCGGCTACGGCCTGTTTCTCCTCGTCGCGTTCCTTGCGGAACGGACGTTGTCCAGGTTCTTGCAGGGGCTCGTGTTCGGCGTCGCATTGCTGGCCGGCGTGATGCCGACCATCGTCTCTTACGCCGTCAACGCCGGCAGTCCGTTCGCGTCGACCTATGGCAACAACCCCGATGTCAGGCCGCTGGATTTTTCGTTCGCGGTGGTCCGGGACTATTTCGCCGACCCGCTCCAGACCCTGCTGATCGTGGTCGGAATTGCAGGCTCGATCTGGCTGTTGCGGCAGGCGAACGGCACGCGTCGCGTCGCGCTGCTCACGATGGCCAATCTGGCGCTCAACCTCACCTTCTTCTTCACCTATCCGATCGCGACGCCATATTACACGATCCCCATTTCTCTCCTGACATTGTGGACCCTGCTGTTCGCCGTGCTGTTTCAGGAGGCGGCAGAGGACGCCCCTGAAGCAGCCGCTTTAGTCAACGCGCGATGAAGTCCGGCCAGCTATCTCGCTTTCAGAACTTGAAGTTCGCAAACGCTCGCACGCCGATGCCGGGCATCAACACCTCGTCCTTGGTGTACGACACCGAATTGCGGATGTTTTCGTTCAACAGATTGTTGCCGACGAGGCCCAGCAGCATCTCGCGCGCGCCGAATGCATTCGGGTTGAGCTTGGTCTTGTAGCTGACCTCGGCCTTCAGCAAATTGTAGCCCGCCGTTGGCGTCTCCGCGATCACGGCGACGTCGTTATGAGCGAATGCGTGCAACAGGTTGATGCGGGCAAGCCAGTTGTCGTCGCGCCAGAACACGCCGCCGCCCAGCCGCACCGGCGGAATGCGCGGCACATTGGTGCCGTCGGTGAAGGTGGCCCGGACCACGTCGAACTGGTTCTCGATGCCCCAGATGCCGCCCTGGAATGCACCGACGTCGAGCTGCGACTGGAATTCGCCGCCGCGGAAGTTGGCATTGCGTTGTGAGTAGACCGCCTGGTTCAGCTCTGCATCGGGCGCGCCGCAGGAGGCAAAATCGCCGTCGCACATCACGCCGGTAAGGCGGCGATAGATGAAATTGTCGAAGTGCGTGTAATAGGCGGTCGCCTCGAACCGGAATGGTCCGGTCGCCTTGCGCAAGCCGATTTCGACCGACTTCGCGGTCTCGATGGTGAGGTTCGGATTGCCGATGTCGAAGGTCGCGGTCGCATCATGGCCGCCGCGCGAGAACAGTTCGGCGGGCTTGGGCGCACGCTCGACATATTGCGCGGTGATGCTGCCGACCATGCCGCCCGGCAGGTCCTGCAGCAAGCCGATGCTGCCGCTCTTCGGCGTGAAAGACGGATTGCGGACGGTGCTCGTTTGCGGCGTCCCGTCGGGCAGGAAATCTGCGGGGAAATCGGGCGTCGACCCGTGCAGTTCGACATGTTCGATCCGGCCCGCGATCTGCGCCTTGGTCTGTTCGGTGAATTTGAACTCGTTGAAGACGTAACCCGCGACCCGGTAGTTCCGGTTCGGGTCCCACAATCCATTGAATAGCGCGCCGGGATCATCCGGGCTTGGCGCGGTCAGCTCCTGGTGGCCCGCCTGGAAGCCGAACGCCGTCGTCACCTCGGCGAAGCGCGCGTTGAACGGCATCAGCTGCACTTCGGTGCGGAGCTCCTGCTCCTTGTTGGTGAAGGTCTGCCGCACGCCATCCGTCGTCGGGTCGGTCGTGTCCGCGAGCCCGATCTCGTTGTGCCTGTAGTTCGTCGCGCCGGCCCAGAAACGGACCGCATCGATCGCGGCGGCGTCGGGATGGTACTCGCCCTTGACGTTGATCTTGGTCTGGTGGCCGTCGATCCGCGTGTTGTGGTCGGCGCCGTCGATGCCGGGGATGTGGTAGAGCGCGTCGTTCTGCGTGATCGCCGCACCGATATAGCCGCCCTGGAAAAAGTAGGAGCCGCCGATCGAGGCGCCGTCCGAGCGCGTCGCCGAATTGGGCTGGCGGCCGTTGGCGACGGTCCGCGTCTGATCATTCAGATACGGGTAGCTCGGAATGCTGTAATCGGTGGTGTTGCGGCCGTAGACGTCGGCATGGAAGGCAAAATTGCCGCCGCCGGTGTCGAGCAGCACGCCGCTCTCGACGCCGCGATCGACCGAGCTGAACGCGCTGCGCGTTTCAGCGGTGACGCAAGGCGACGTCGCGGCGCTCGCGAGCGGCGCCTTGGTGGGCATGCCGTAGGCCTGGAACGATGGCGCGCAGGAGGGCAGCGCGTCCGGAATGCGGTTGTTGGTGGCGCTGACGACGCCGCCGATCGAGGTCGAGCCGTAGCGCAGCGCAGCCGGCCCGCGCACCACTTCGACCTGGTTGGTCGCGAGCGGATCGATCGGGACGAAATGGTCCTCGCCGAGATCGGAGGCGCCGCCGGCATTGGTGCCGTTCTCGACGATGCCGACGCGGTTGACGTCGAGCCCCCGGATGATCGGCCGGCTGGAGGCGCCGGGCGCGAAGCTCGATCCGGTGATGCCGGGTTTCGAGAACAGGAGGTCGCCGAGCTGGCCGCCGCCCTCGCGGCGGATCTCCTCGTTCGGCACCACCGTGACCGTCGCGAACTGGTTGGTCACGATGGGCAGCACGCCCTGCTGAGGTGCGGCGGCGGTAGCCGCTGCCGCCGGCGTGGCTTCCGCCGCGGGCTGGCGGCTGCGCGATCGTCCGGTGTGGGCGACGCGGACCGGGCTGCGGGTCGGCACCACGGCTCTACGCACGATCGGGCTTGGCGCCGTCACGGTGACGGCAGGGATTTCCGTCGACGACTTATCCTGCGAAGGCTGTTGTACAGGTTCTTGGGCGAGCGCGGATGTGGCGGCGGCGCCGAGCAGGAGCAGGCTTGCTCCGGCGAGATGCTGCACGCGTCGCAATTCAAATGACATGGTCTTGATTCCAATCAGGCGCCGTCCGCATGATGGTCTGCTGATCGGCGGCGGCCTGCCGTCGCTGCACGACGGAATTCGACTTCAACTGCTCCCGGGTACGCGCCTGAAAGCGGCGAGCCCGGGCGTGATCAAGCGTTGTTGGAAGTCAGGACGCGGGAGGGGCGCGGGGCTGGAATGCCGTGCCGGCCGATTTCAGGTGGACGAATTCGGCGTCGGTGGTGCGGTAGAGCAGCTCGATCGCCTGCGGCAGCAACAACACAGGCGGCGCCGCGAACATGACGGTGCCGGCCATCGCGACCAATGCGCAGATCGCGCAATTGTCCTCGCCCGGGTGCTCCCGGTCGGGAGCCAACGGCGATTGCCGCTCGACCGCGGCGCGGTCGATCGAAGCCAGTCCTTGGTTGCTGTCGGTCTGCTGCAGCGAGGGCTGGGCGAGGGGAGCAGCCTGGGCGAACCAGTGGCTGTGGCCGAACGTCAGCGCGAACTGCACCAGCATCGCGAAGATCGCGAGCCGGGCGCCGTGCCTGATATTCGACCGGAACCACTTCATATGGAAACGCCACCCCACATCGCGAGGGACCATCCCTGATCCCGCGACGTTATAATGTAACATCGCCCGATCGGTCAGTGGATGTCAACCGCTGTCGAGCCGACCCGAGCGGGCCGGCTCCTCGCTGTGTCGTGCGGGCAACTGAAAGCCTACGGCATCAGAGCTTTTTGCTCTGGAGCCAGATGCGGATGGCCTCGATGAGTTCTGCCTTGCGCTCCAGCGGCAGCCAATGCCCTGCGGGCAGGCTCGTCACGGTCAGGTCCGGGCAGGCGGCCCGCATCGGGTCACCTTGGCGATTTCCGGTGATGCTGCAGATCTGATCAAAGTCGCCGTTAACGAACAGCACCGGCTGCGACAGGCGGCCGCCACTGGGTGCCTTGCGCGCATAGGCGATGTTGGCGTCGTCGTTCAGGTACCACGCGCAGGATGGGCGGAAGCCATGAGCCTTGAACGACTGCACCAGCACGTCGAAGTCCGCCGGCGGCCAGAGAGCCGGATCGGGCTCAATCAGCGGGGCGCGGTGCGCGGCGCCAAAGCGCCCTCCATTGCGCGTGACCATCGCATTCGGCGAAACCTTGCCGATGCCGGCGGGGTCGCCTGGCCGAAAGATCGACGCCAGCGATGCTGCCAAATCTGCATCGAGGTCGGCGACCGCCGCCTCGAAGTGCGTGGTGTAGTAACGGTAGTAATCCCATTGGCCGTCCGGATATTGGTCAACCGGATAAATCTTTCGGTCGACCAGCGGGACGACTGTGCGCAGGGCGTGCCCGTCGGGTTGATACGCCAGCGAGCTCAGCACGACTCCGCGGCTGCGCTTGGGCTGATGCGCGACCAACTCACCGACCACAACACAGCCCCAGTCGTGGCCAACCCAGATCGCAGGCTTGCCGCCAAGGTGATCATGGAGTTCGGCCATGTCCGTCACGATTTTCTCGATGGTATAGGCGTCGTTGGCTGCAGGGGTGGAAGAGCCGCCGTAGCCGCGCAGATCGGGAGCGACGCAGTGCCAACCGTCGGCGGCAAACGCGCCCATCTGCGCGCGCCACATCAAACTGATGCTCGGCCAGCCATGGACGAAGATCATCAACGGTCCGTCTGCCGGCCCGCACTGGATGTAGCGCGTTGTCTGACGAGGCGAGCTGAACGTGCGCTGGTCGAGCGTTCGTTCGGCTCCAGAACCGATTGGTTGAAGTGGGTCTGTCATGGTCGAGTAACTCCGCGTGAAGCGAAGGGAGGCGCGTGAGCCGCCTAGCGCCCTTCGCGGATCCACGTCGCAGCAAACGCGCCAAGCAGCAGCAGCAACCCGATCAGGCCGGCAAAGATCGGCAGCACGCCGACGCCCTTCACGACGCTGGCGTCGCGCATCCGCACGCCCATCCAGCCGTCACCGTGGAAGACGCTCGCCGAGCGGACCGGCAGGATGCGCGGCAGCTCGACGCTGGCGCCGTCGACCACCCGCACGGCGTCACCGCCGGTGGCCTGGGTCAGCGGCTTCAACGTCTCGGTGGTGGAGGTGACTTCCGAAAACTCCTTCGGATTGGTCGGGCCGACATTGATCAGCGCCTTCAGCGTGCCGTCGGTGGCTTGCCACAGGCCGAGCTCGCTCGCCGGCAGGCTGGCGCGCCATTCGCCGGGATCGCCGGCCGCAAGCGTCAGGTCGCGCGACACGCCCGACGGCGAGGTCACGCTCACCGGCTGAACGCTGTCCGCCATGGTTTGGCGCACCACCACGAGATTCTTGCCCTGCACCTGCAGGCGCAACGCTTCCTCATCCAGATCAGGTTGTTTCATCAGCCAGTGCGACATCCGCCGCAACAGGTCGAGATGCGGGCCGCCGCCTTCATAGCCGCGCGCCCACAGCCAGATGTGGTCGGAGAGCAGCAGCGCCACGCGGCCCTCGCCGAAACGCGACAGGAACAGCAGCGGCTTGCCGTCGACGCCCGTCATGACGGGCGGGTTGACCGCATTGCGGGTATCGACGGTGCGGAAGAACCGGCTCCAGCGCGGCGGCTCGGAGGCCGAACCCTCGAGGCCACGCGTGACGGGATGGCGTTTGCCGACGTCGGACAGATGCGCGTAGAACGGCTTTTCCGTCACCCCGACCGGTTCGGCCGGCAGCACCGAATCCAGCGGCGTGCGCCAGATGCTGGTGTTGGAGGCGTAGTCAGGGCCGGCCGAGACCAGCACTGCGCCGCCGGACCGCACGTAGCGTGCGATGTTGTCGAAATAGGCGATCGGCAGCACGCCCTGGCGCGCATAGCGGTCGAAGATGATCAGCTGGAATTCGTTGATCTTCTGCTGGAACAGCTCGCGGGTCGGAAATGCGATCAGCGACAATTCATTGATCGGCGTGCCGTCCTGCTTCTCCGGCGGCCGCAGAATGGTGAAGTGGACGAGATCGACGCTGGCATCGGACTTGAGCAGATTGCGCCAGGTGCGCTCGCCCGAATGCGGCTCGCCCGAGACCAGCAGCACGCGCAGCTTGTCGCGCACACCGTCGATGGCAACGACGGCACGGTTGTTCACCGGCGTCAGTTCCCGCTCGAGCGGCGAGGCCTCGATCTCGACGATGTTCGGCCCGGAATGCTTGATGTCGACATCGACGCTTGCGCTCTGGCCGCTTCCCAGCGTGCGCTCGTTGATCACCTCGCCGTCCCTGCGGACCGTGACCTTGGCGCGCTCGCCGCTGACGCCCTGGTCGTCGAGGCGGTAGGTGATGGTCTGGGGCTGCCCGACGATGCCGAAGCGCGGCGCTGCGATGACCGCGATACGGCGGTCGCGCTCGTCTTTTTGCCCGGTGATCAGCGCGTGCACCGGCGCCTGGAAGCCGAGCCCGGCGGCGTTGGCCGGAATGTCGTGGACGCGGCCGTCGGTGATCAGGAAGGCGCCGGCGACGCGGTCGACAGGCACGTCCGACAAGGCCGAGGCCAGCGCGCCGAAAAGTTTGGTGCCGTCGGTCTCTCCGTCGGCCTGTCCGGCATCGACGACGCGGACCTCAAGCCCCTTGATCTTCTTCAGGCTGTCGACCAGCGCTTCCTGCGCCTGAGCGGCCTCGCGATTGCGATTGCCGAAATTCTGGCTCGGGCTCTTGTCGACGACGATTGCGGCGACCGAGGTGAGGGGATCGCGGTCCTCGCGGGTGAAGGAGGGATTGGCGAGCGCCAGCAGGAACAGCGCCAGCGCGGCCACGCGCACGGCAGCGCCGCGCGCACGCGCCAGCAGCAGCACGAGCGCAATGACGACGATCGCGGCCAGCGCGAGCCACAGGACGATCGTGGGAACCAGCGGCGTGAATGCGATGCCGTAATTCATATAGATCCTATTGCCCCAGCCGTTCGATCAGGGCCGGCGCGTGCACCTGATCGGCCTTGTAGTTGCCGGTCAGCGTGTACATCACAATGTTGGCGCCGGCGCGGTAGGCGAATTCGCGCTGGCGGGGGTCGCCGCCGGTCACCGGCAGCATGGACTGGCCGTCGGGCCGCACGGCCCATGCGCCGGCCAGGTCGTTCGAGGTGATGATGATCGGCGAGACGCCGTCGCCGCCGCGTGCCGGCCGTTGCGCGCCATCGTCGTCGTCGTCACGCGGCAAGGTCTCGACCCAGGTCTGGCCGGTGGTGAAGCGGCCGGGAAAGTCGCGCAACAGAAAGAAGGTCTTGGTCAGCACGTGCTCGCGCGGCACCGGCTCCAGCTCGGGCACGTCGAGCGAGGACAGGATCTCGCGGAGCGTCTGCATGGCGGGGGTCTGCGCGGCGCCGTTCGCGCCGGGCGGCGCTTCGACCGCGTCGCGGGTGTCGAACAGCACGGTGCCGCCCTGCTTCATGTAGACGTCGATCTTGTTGATGGCGTCCCGCGACGGCTTGGGCGCGCCCGGCACGATCGGCCAGTAGATCAGCGGGAAGAAGGCGAGCTCGTCGCGCGCCGGATCGATGCCGACGGGGTCGCCGGCCTCGAGCGCGGTGCGCTGGGCCAGGAACAGCGTCAGTCCCGATAGCCCAGCCCTGACGATGGAATCAACGTCGGCATTGCCGGTCACGACATAAGCGAGGCGGGTCTGCGACACCGCCTTCATCGCGAACTCGTCGGACGCGCTGTCCGCGTGCGACGGCGTCGGCACGAACGAGGCGAGGCCCGCGAGAGCCAACCCAACGACGATCATCGCGGGCGCGGCGCGGCGGCGCAGCAGCGCGGCAAGGCCGCCGCCGAGCACCGCGACGATGATGGCGTCGATCAGGAACAGCGCGAGCGCCGTCGACAGCAGCCAGCCGCGCAAATCCTGCGGTTCGGCATTGGTGTAAGTGGCGCGGCGGGCGCGCAGGCTCGCGGTGTTCAGGGCTGCGATACGGTCGGCGCTGGCAAGCGTGTTCACGGCGAGCGGTCCTTCTGCCGGACCATAGAAGCCTGGCGGATGATCGGGTGTGGCGCGGTCGCGATAATCCGCGGGCAGCGGCTTTGCGGCGGCCGGCGGCGGACCGAAGGCGCCGAAGCCGTCGAGGATATGCAGCGGCGCCACCGTCTCGGCGGTCCCTTCAGTGGCAACGCCTGCCCCCGGCTTGGCGGTATAGCCGGACATGTCGACGACACGCCGCAGAATTTCGACGAAGGTGCCCGACATCGGCAGATCCGACCAGCGCATGTCGGCGCTGACGTGGAACAGGCTGACCACGCCCTTACCGCGATGCTCCCCGGTCACCAGCGGCGTGCCGTCTTCCAGCGACGCCCAGCTCTTGGTGGCGAGCACGGCGTCGGGCTCGGCCAGCACCTGGCGGCTGATGGTGACGTCCTTGGGGACCACCACGCCGGCAAACGGACCGTCGGCGGCAAAGGAGGCCAGATGTTGCGGCTTTTCCCAGGTCAGGCTGCCGCCGAGCGTCCGGCCGCCCTTGCGCAGCTTGACCGGAACGAGATCGTCCTCGGCCTGCGCCAGCCGCGGACCGGCGAACCGCACCAGCACGCCGCCCTGGTCGATCCAGGCATTGAGACGCTCGCGGATTTCAGGCGCGATGGTGCCGACATCGGCAAGGATGATCATCGGCAGCTTCTGGTCGAGGAACTGAGTAATGCCCTGCTGCGGCGAGCCCTTGTCGGCGAGCCGCACGTCGGCGAACGGCGCCAGCGCGCGGGTGAGATAGAAGGTCGGCGCCAACAGCGGCTGCGCGGTCTCGCTGGTGGAGCCCGAGACGATGCCGATGGCGCGGCGGCGCCAGCGCTTGTCGAGCAGCTGCACCGCGCCTGCGGAGCGCTCGCCGGCAATTTCCAGCCGCGTGATGTCGTTGCGCAGCTCGACCGGCAGATCGAACGAAGCTTCAACTTCCTTGTCCTGCGGGCCGAACGAATAACGGGCCTCGCCGATCGGCGAGGCCTTCTGGTCCAACGCGCGCACGGTGCCGATTGCGATGCCGCTGTCGGTGCGCAGCACCTTCACCGTCATTTTGGCTGCGGCGTTCTCGGCCGCGACCAGGGCCAGCGGCGACGAGGTGCCGCCTTCGAACACGGTCAGGCTGCGATCGTCGATGGTCTTGCCGAGGCCCGTCACGAATTCCTCGCCGCGACCGGTGTCGACGCTGTCGGAGAGCCAGGCGATCTCGCAGTCGCCGGTCGCTTTCAGGAAGCGATCGATGGCGGTCAGGGTCTCGACGCGCTCGATCGAATACGGCTTTGGCGTCAGCTGCCGCAGCGCGACGCGCGCGGCGCCCGCCGGCATCAGGGTGATATCGCGGTTCGGCTCGGACAGCGGCACCAGCGCAATCGCACGGCGGTCGTTCTCGGCACTGGCGATCAACTCGTCGGCGGCCCTGATCCGGATGTCCCAGTTCGATGCCGCGCTCCAGCCGTCGTCGAACATGATCATCAGCGGCGCCTTGCTCGTGGCCGCGCCCGTTTGCGGATTCCAGATCGGGCCGGCGGCGGCGAAAATGACCAGCGCCGCAGCCAGCAGCCGCAATGCGGTCAGCCACCACGGCGTTCGCGACGGTGTCTCTTCGCGCGGTGCGATGTCGAACAGCAGGCGCGTCGGCGGAAACTCGATGCGGCGTGGCCGCGGCGGCATCACGCGCAACAGCCACCACAGCACCGGCAGGCTGACGAGGCCGATCAGGAGCAGCGGTTCGGTGAAGGCGAGCGGCAGTCCCATCATGCGGCGGGCCCCGCCTTGATGGTCGTGGTGCGGGCGCCCGATTTGCTCACCTGCATGCCGGCATGCAGGAACAGCAGCAGCTCAGCGGCAGAGCGGTCGGTGGCGTGGGTCGTGAACAGCCAGTCGAGCTTGTTGGTCTCGGCGCGGATCTGGTCGCGGTGCAGCGCGAGCCGCGTGGTGTAATCCTGCGCCCAGCTCTCGGCGCGGCCGGCGGTGATCACGCCGAATCCCTCGGGCTCGACGAACTCGACGCGGCCGGAATACGGGAATGATTCCTCGGCGGGATCGACGATTTGCACCAGCGTGCCATGCGCACCGGAGCCGGACAGGCCGGCGAGCGTGGTCCTGATCTCGGAGATCGGCGACCAGAAGTCCGACAGCACGATCGTCTCGGCCAGCGCCGCGGGCACGAAGGATGGCGGCAGGCTCAGGCGGTCGGCATCGTCATGCAGCATCGCCTGTGCCATCTTGTCGATGACGCTGCGGCTCGCGGTCGGTGCCATCAGCCCGGGAATGCCGACGCGCTCGCCGCCGGAGACGAGCAGCTCGGCCAGCGCAAAGGCGACGATCAGCGTCCGCTCGAGCTTGGATTCGCGCGCCTGCTTTGAAGCGAAGGCCATCGAGGGCGAGCGGTCGGGCCAGATCCAGACTGTGTGCGAGGCTTCCCATTCGAGCTCGCGGACATAGAGAAGATCGTCACGCGCCGAGCGCCGCCAGTCGACGTTCTGCGACGGCTCGCCGGAGACGAAGCGGCGGTACTGCCAGAAATTTTCGCCGGAGCCGGCGCGACGGCGGCCGTGCAAACCGTGGATGACGTTGGCGGCGATACGGCGGGCCTCGAGCACCAGGCGCGGCAAGGAAGCTGCGAGCGTGCGGCTTTCGCCATCGGCACGTCGGATCGCGATGACCTCCTTCGCTGCGTGCCCGTTCTCTGCGGCCATCAACCGATCCGTGTCTTGAGCTGCTTGATGACGTCCGGAATCGTGCGGCCTTCGGCGCGCGCCTGGAACGTCAGCGCCATGCGGTGCTTCAGCACGGGCTCGGCGAGGTCGAGCACGTCGTCGATCGAGGGCGCGAGGCGGCCGTCGATCAGCGCGCGTGCGCGCACCGCGAGCATCAGCGATTGGCTGGCGCGCGGGCCCGGTCCCCAGGCGATGAACTTGCTGGTGTCGCCGCCGTCCGGACCCGGACGGGCCGACCGCACCAGCGACAGGATCGCCTCGACCACGGAATCGCCGACCGGCAGGCGCCGGATCAGTCGCTGCGCGGTGATGAGTGCGTCAGGTGTCATGGCGCCCTTCGCCAGCGTTTCGTCGGCGCCGGTGGTTTCGAACAGGATGCGGCGCTCGGCGTCGCGGTCGGGATAGTCGACGTCGATCTCCATCAGGAAACGGTCGAGCTGGGCTTCAGGCAGCGGATAGGTGCCTTCCTGCTCCAGCGGGTTTTGCGTGGCGAGCACGTGGAACGGCTTCGGCAGATCGTGACGCGCGCCGGCAACGGTGATGTGCTGCTCCTGCATCGCCTGGAGCAGCGCCGACTGCGTGCGCGGGCTGGCGCGGTTGATCTCGTCGGCCATCAGCAGTTGTGCGAACACTGGGCCGGAGATGAAGCGGAAGGCACGCTTGCCGGAGGTGCTCTCGTCGAGCACTTCGGCGCCGAGAATGTCCGAAGGCATCAGATCGGGCGTGAACTGGATGCGCTTGGCATCGAGGCCGAGCGTGACGCCGAGCGTCTCGACCAGCTTGGTCTTGGCGAGGCCGGGGACGCCGATCAACAGCGCATGGCCGCCGGAGAGGATGGTGACCAGCGTGTTCTCGATCACGCGATCCTGACCGAAGATGACGGACGCGATCGCATCCTTTGCCGCGCGAATCTGGCTCGACACCTGCTCGGCCGAACGGACGACACCGTCTTCGAGCTTCTCGACACTCTCCGCCATCCGTTAGCTCCTTCAGCCTGCCATGCGGCTCGCTTGCGTCGTCATGTCATCACGTCCTCAACTCAAGACGCGGGCCCTATGCTAGACTTGCAGGAAGGCCATGTATTCGTTGAATTAACCTATCCCCACCTTATCGGCTTAGGGATATGTAGGGCATCACGAAGTGGCGACCTCCACACCGGACAAATGCGGGGTGGAACCGAGCACCCGGATACAACGTAAACCTGCACCAATCGTGCCAAATGACCGATCGTGCCAAATGACAAAGTCAGGGCAAACCATGGCGAACCAAGGGCAGAGCGCCGATCGCGGTCTCGAGGGGCTGACTGCCGCTGCCAAAACTGCTGCCGATGCCGAAGGTGCCAAAAAGGGCCTGCCTCCGGTGCATTTGTGGAATCCGCCGTTTTGCGGCGATCTCGACATGCGAATCGCATCCGATGGTACTTGGTTCTATTTGGGGACGCCAATCGGCCGTCATGCTTTGGTTCGCCTGTTCTCGACCATCCTGAAGCGTGAAGGCGACAAGCATTTCCTCGTCACGCCGGTGGAGAAAGTCGGCATTCGCGTCGACGACGCGCCGTTCATGGCGGTCGAGATGCAGAAGGACGGCGAGGACAACCACCGCGTGCTCCGCTTCCGCACCAATGTCGACGACTGGGTCACCTGCGATGCGGCGCACCGGCTGCGCTTCGAGCAGGCCAAGGACGGCGGGCTGACGCCCTATCTGCATGTCCGCGCCGAGCTCTGGGCCAAGGTCACCCGCGCGCTCTATTACGATCTGGTTGACATGGGTGAGGAGCGGATGGTCGATGGCCAGCCGATGTTCGGTGTCGAATCGGCCGGCGAATTCTTCGCCATGGCCGATGCGGAGCAGGTGAGGGCCGCGCTTTGAACAAGCCTATTTCCAGGAACGATCCCGCCGTGATCGGTGCGGCCGATTTCTTCGCCCGCTCCACGGCGCGGCTCGGCTTCGACGTTCCGCCCGGTCTCTACGATCCCAACATCATTCCGGCCTCGGGCGATCCCGGCACCGACAAGATGCTCGAGATCATCGCGCGCGAGCAGCCGGTGCGGCCGGCGGCGGTGTTGATCGCGGTGGTCGATCATCCCGAGCCGACCATCCTTCTGACGCAGCGTTCGGCGCATCTGAACGACCATGCCGGCCAGATCGCCTTTCCCGGCGGCAAGATCGACGCGATCGACCGCTCGCCGCTCGATGCGGCGCTGCGCGAGGCCGAGGAGGAGGTCGGGCTGTCCAGAGACTTCGTCGAGCCGATCGGCTATCTCGATCTCTACGGCACCGGCTTTGGCTTCCGCATCCTGCCGACGGTTGCCAGGGTGCGCCCGGGTTTTGAGCTGACGATCAACCATTCCGAGGTTGATGATGCGTTCGAAGTGCCGCTATCCTTCCTGATGAACCCGGCCAACCACCAGGTGCATAGCAAGGAATTCCGCGGCATGGAGCGGTCCTACTACGCGATGCCGTTTGCGGAACGCTACATCTGGGGCGCGACGGCCGGCATGCTGCGTGTGCTCTACGAGCGGATCTATTCATCATGATCAGACCGATCCTGACCGAGATCGGAATCTTCCTCGTTCCCTTTGCCGTCTATGCGCTGTTCCTGGCCGCCACGCGCTCCGGCCTGTTCGTGCAATCGTCCTGGCCAACCACCATCGTCGCGCGTCTCATGCTGGCGGCGCTCGTGCTGGTGATCGCGGGGCTGATCGGCTTTGCGCATTACTCCGGCGCCGCGCCGGATTCGACCTATGTCCCCGCCCATATCGAGAACGGCAAGCTCGTGCCGGGCGTGGAAAGATAGGGCCGGCCGATGAGCGCGGTGCCCATGCTCGCCGATGCGCCCTGGCTGATTTCGGGCGGGACCGCGCGCGTCCTGCAAATGCTCAACGCGGATGGCGAGGAGGCGCGGGTGGTCGGCGGCGCCGTGCGCAACGCGCTGCTCGGCCTCGTGCCTGGGGACATCGACATCGCGACCACGGCGCTCCCGCATGAGGTGATGCGGCGGGCCAAGAGCGCCGGCATCAAGGCCGTGCCGACCGGCATCGACCACGGCACCGTCACCCTCGTCATCGACGGGCAACCGTACGAAGTCACGACGCTGCGTGAGGATACCGAGACCTTCGGCCGCAAGGCCACGGTCGCGTTCGGCCGCGACTGGGTGAAGGACGCCGAACGCCGTGACTTCACCATGAACGGCCTCTCGGTCGATTGTGACGGCGTCGTCCACGATTATGTCGGAGGCATCGCGGATGCGGCCGCGCGTCGCGTGCGCTTCATCGGTGATCCCGACCAGCGCATCGCCGAGGATTTCCTGCGCATCCTGCGCTTCTTCCGCATCCACGCCGCCTTTGGCGCCGGCGATCCCGACCGCGACGGCTACCTCGCCTGCATCCGGGGACGCGCGGGCCTGGCGAGCCTGTCAGCCGAGCGGCTGCGCATGGAGATGCTGAAGCTGCTCGTCGCTCAGGGCGCTTCTGCCGCCGCGCTCGCCATGGCGGACGGTGGATTGCTGCAAGCGCTGACCGGCGGCGTGGTCTACACCGGGCCGCTCTCGGCGATGATCGCGATCGAGCGCGAGCTTGGCCTCACCGCAAGCAGCACGCGGCGGCTCGCCGCGCTGACGGTCGCGGTGACCGAAGACGCCAAGCGCGTCGCCACGCGCCTGAGGCTCTCCAATGCGGAAACCAAGGCGCTGGATTCGATGGGGCACCGCTGGTGGCGCCTGGCCACCAAGGGCGAGGCCGATGCGCGGCGGCTGCTCTACCGGCTCGGTGCGGAGCGCTATCACGATCGCGTGGTGCTGGGCTGGGCGCGAGCCGGCGGCGACGTCGGCTCGTCGCGATGGCGTGCGCTCGCCGAGTTGCCGCAGCGCTGGACTGCGCCGAAATTTCCGCTGCGCGCCGCCGACTTCATCGCGCGCGGCATGGCGGAAGGACCCGCGCTCGGACATGTCTTGACGCTCGCGGAGGACGCTTGGCTTGCGGCGGATTTTCCCCTGGAGCAAGCCGCAATCGCTTCCATCGCCGATCAAGCTGCGGCACGAATCAGCCGCGACGAGAGAACGTGACCATCGTCTCAGGCTTCGCCGACATCTCGATTTTTCAGCTCCTGCTGGTCGCGTTGATGGCGTTGTTTGCTTCGATCATTGGTGGTCTCGCCGGCTACGGCACCGGCGCCTTGATGCCGCTGGTGCTGGTCCCTCTCGTCGGCGCCGAGCCGGTGGTGCCGATCATCGCGATCTCCGCGATCTTCACCAATTCCAGCCGCGCGATCGCCTATCTGCGTTACGCCGATCGCCGCCGCGCGCTGATCGTGCTGGCCTGTGCAGCGGTTACGACCGCCCTCGGCGCCTACGGCTATACACGGCTGACCAATGCCGGCGCGGCACTGGTGATCGGCTCCATGCTGATCCTGAGCGTGCCGCTGCGCCGTGTGCTCCGCCGCCGCCAGGTCAGGATCGGCGACACCGGTCTCGCGGCCGGTTCGGTCGGCTATGGCGTGCTGGTCGGCGGCACCTCCGGCTCCGGCGTGATCCTGCTGTCGCTGCTGATGGCCGCGGGGCTCGAGGGCGCCGCCGTGATCGCGACCGACGCGATGATCTCGCTCGGCACGGGCCTCATCAAGATCTCGGTGTTCGGCCTTGCCGGCGCCGTGACCGCACAGGTGCTCGCCTTTGCGCTTCTGATCGGCGCAATCGCGATTCCCGGCGCGTTCCTGGCCAAAGCGTTTGTCGAGCGGATGCCGGTACACATCCACACCGCGATCCTCGACGTCGCGGTGATCACCGGCGGGCTGGTGATGATCTCGGCCGCGGCGAGGCAGCTCATCTAATCAAGTCGCGTCCCGCTGGCGGCTTGAATCACGCCTCAGGCCTGGTGTGAGGGACTGCACTCCAGTTCCTTGATCCTGCCGGCGGCGTCAAACGCCAAGAGTGCACTCATCACGCCGGCACTGGTGATGTACGAGATAATCGTCCCGTCGTTCTTCCAGGGATTGAGGTCATCCAGCGTGCCTGCCGGATATTTTCGGAGGTGATCGACCCAATAGGCACGCAGTGCCTCGCGCCCGGTGATGGTTTGGTGGCCAGCACAGCCGCAGTGCACAACGGCATTGTCGGCATGGAGCTCCAGGATCGCCTCTATATCGCCCGCGCGATAGGCATCTAGCCAGTCGACAGCAACGGCCATGGGGTCAAAGGACATATTTTCACTCACATGCGTCCAAATCTGGTGTGGGCTCGGGAACCGCCGAGCCTCCTATGATTTTAGTATCCCACCCGGCCACGGCCATATGCCGAAGGACATAGAGGACCGGGCCGAGGGCAAGATCGATGTTGGACGCATCCGCCAGGCAAGGGATACTCAAGCCCATCCGGCTTGTGCTCGTCGATCCGCAGCCGATCGTGTTGCAGGGACTGAGGTCGGTTCTCGGGACGCAGCCGGACTTCGAGGTCGTCGCAACGTCCGGCGATGGGACAAGCTGCCTCGAAGCAATTCGGAATTTGACACCCGACGTCGCGCTTCTTGCCGACAGGGTGCCGGATCTGACGGTCTCCGAGATCCTCGCGATCGTGAAAGCTGAGAAGCTCTCCACGCGCCTGGTGTTCTTCGCCGAGTCCGACACCGACCACGATCTGGCTTCCGCTATCGCAGCCGGCGCCTGCAGCGCAATTTCTAAGTTTGCCTCTCCCGCCACGATGCTGCGATCACTGCGGGTGATGACGAAGAGCGGTGTGGCACTGGAGAAGTCCGATCTCTCGGCAACCGGCAAGGAAGCGGAGGGCGACGGCAAAGTCGAAAAGATGTTGGAGCTGTTGACGCAACGGGAACGTCAAATTGCACGGCTCGTGGCGGAAGGACTGTCGAACAAGGAGATCGCGCGTCAGCTCAACGTGTCCGACGGGACGGTCAAGGTCCACCTGTACAATATTTTCCAGAAGCTTGAGATCACCAACAGAACCGTGCTCGCGACCATCGCATTGCTGCAACGCCCCTCCGGCCTGGCCGCGCTCTCCCTGGCCTTTCTGGCGCTCGCAATTGCGGACGAACTCAAGGCGTCGGAAGCGAACGGCATCTTCCCGGATGAGAACGGCGTCGGCCACGCGGACGAGCACGCGGGATACGAGCACGCCGCGTATGAGCCCTGGAAAAAAGGCATTCTCCGGCACCTCGTCGTCTGGGAATCCGGCGAGACGCCCACGCAAGCCCAGAGAGACTTGTTCGCCAAGGCCGCCCAGATCACGAACCCGGCGGCGGCAATGGAAGCGCTGCGCACGGCCGAGCAATCCGGAGGCGCGACACCGTGGACACACCACGGTCCTGCTGGATCGAGCGCGCCCGATCTTCCTGCGCGCTTGCTGCGAGAAGCGATCGACATCCAGATCGGTGACGACCCGGCCCCGGAACATCAATTCCCGCGGCTTCTTTCCAATGCGATGTCGATGCACGGAGGGTCTGGCAACTTTGCTATTCTCACCGGTGCGTTGATCTACGCACTGCAGGACCCCCATCTCGCCGCGCACGCGCATGACCTCCGTGAAGCCTCGATCGACAGCATCCTGGCCGTTACCCAAGAGAGTGCGACCACAAAACTGGCTGCGATCACTCATGCTGCCGCCAATGATGACGACCATTCAGCCCCAAGTTTCCTTTCGCACGATGTCCATCCGTCTTCCGCCGGTGTGACCACTGGACACGACAACGCCGCTCAAGAAGGCGCTCTGGTTCAAAAGGGCGCGGGCGATGCGGGTGACAATCTCCACAAACCTGTTGGCGCGGACCTTGGTCACGAGGCCAGTATCGGCGTAGGCGGCAACGTAGAAAACGTAGTTTATCGTTCCCCGATCGACTCCAAGTCGACAGCTTCCGACACCGTGTTCGACTTCGCATCTGGGCCGGGCAGGATCAATCTTGCGGCTTTCGGAGCGCTTGCCTGGCTGCATATGACGGCGGCAGCCAAGTCTATACCGCCACATACACTCGCCTGGGTCTACGACTCCGCAAGCAACGAAACGATCGTCTATGTGAATGCGACCGATCGTAACCTTGATATCGGCGATCGCGGCCTGCTGGAAATCCATCTGGAGGGGATTGTATCCATTGCGGAGGCGGACGTCGCCTCCGAGTCAGATGGCGCCGCTGTCGCGACTACCTTGGAGCAGCTCGAAGCAGTGCTGATATCCGCGACCGAAACCGATGAGGCTGCTTCGAGCAAGGACCATGTCCAAACCACTATCGAGGGGAGCGAGAGTTCGCTCGGGACGGCTGGAGCTTGGGCTATACTTGCCAACAACGGCTCGGGTTTCCAGTTCGGGCATCGGTCCGGCTTGGGAACGTCGACGAGCCTCGGGAGCTCCACCGACGCGTCGGCGGATGCAACGGAAGAGAGCGATGGTCCGTCTGCTGCGTCGGCTCACGGATCATCCATCGAGCTTGCGCATAGCGCGACGGCCCCGGCAGTTGCAAATGTCACATCGAACAGTGGTCCGACCAATACGGGCGCTGGCGTTTCGTCGACTGCACCGAATGAGATCGACCAACCCAGCGTCGTAACGGCCGACAACGCCGGCCACGGCAACTCGCAGCACGCTCCGGACCCATCGACTGATGGCTCCAAGCCGGGCAACGGCGTCGGCAATGGCGCCGAGCATCACGACAAGGGCCCGGAGGCTCCGGGAGGGTCAGCGAAGAAGGCAGAACCAGACGGCGCGGAACACGGCAAAGCCGGGCACTCAAACGCAACGGACGCAGCCGATATCGATCCGGGCGCCGCAGCGGCAGCCAGCGCGGGTCATGGCAACTCAAAGCACGCTTCGGAGCCGGGGTCTGCAAAGGCGGCAGCCGGCGAATCGACTGAAGCTGGCTCCAAACCGGGCCATGGCGTCGGCAATGGCGCCGAGCATCACGATAAGGCTTCAGAGGCTGCGGGAGGGGCAGCGAAGAAGCAAGAGCCAGCGGGCGCGGAACACGGCAAACCCGGGCACTCAACCGCACCGGACGCAGCCGATATGGATCCGGGCGCCGCAGCGGCTGCCAGCGCAGGCCACGGCAACTCGCAGCACGCTTCGAAGCCAGAGTCTGCAAAGGCGGCAGCCAGCGAATCAACTGAAGCTGGCTCCAAATCGGACAACGGCGCCGGCAATGGCGCCGATCATCATCACGCTTCGGCTTCTGATGCTGCGCACGGACCTGCGAAGACGGCAGAACCAGGCGGGACGGAACACGGCAAATCCGAGCATTGGAGCGCTGCAAACGCACCGGACGCAGCTGAGACCAATCCGGGCGCCGCAACGGCCGCCAACCCGGGCCACGGCAATGCGCAGCACGCTTCGGAGCCGGGCTCTGCAAAGGTGGCATCCACAGAATCGACTGAAGCTGGCTCCAAGCCGGGCAACGGCGTCGGCCACGGCGCCGAGCATCACGCTTCGGCTTCGGAGCCTGCGGGGGCAGTGAAGACGGCAGAACCGGCCACCGTGGACCACGGCAACTCGGAGAACGAGTTACACTCAACCTCTGCAAACGCATCGCAAGCAGCCGATATCGGAGAGCCAAGCGTCGCAAGCGGCGGTAACCCCGCACACGGTAACTCGCAGCACGCCGCGCAATCCGCTGCAATCGCATCAGAAGACGCACACCCCGCCAAAGCTGCGTTGGGGACCGGCGGCCTGGACCAAGGACCGGTGTTCCGCTTCGATAGCGGCGCAACTCCTTCTGCTCTCGTTACGGTCGTTGAGCTGAAACAGCTCAATGATCTGCTCGATCCGCACGTTCCACCTGGTCAAGCGGAGGACCTCGTCAAGATCGTCCCTCATGCACTGAGCGGACACGCGGACGATCACGGCAATAACGGCGCGCACCAAGCCATTGTACCTGCGCATCATGATTTGCTGATTTGAACTGTGACCGCGACGGAGGCGATGATCTCGCTCTGCTCCGGCCTCGTGCCGCAAGCTGAGCGAAAGCTTGTCTACCCTTTTCGGTGAGAAAGCTGGTAGTCGCTGGGCGACATTCCATAGACTTTCTTGAAGCATCGGCCGAAGTGCGTCAGGTCGGAGAACCCCCACCCGAATGCAACCTCGCTCACGCTACGCCGCAATTGAACAGGTTCTTCGAGAGCCTGCCGACACTTTTCAAGCCTCTCCCGCAAGATCAGGCGCCCTATGGAAGTATCCTGCGAAGCGAGAATGTTGTTTGCGTAACGGACACTAAGGCCCACGGCATCGGCGACCGACTGAGGATCGAGGTCGGGATCCGCTAACCTCGATTTAATCGTGGCGCGGATTTCCAGGATTGCCATTGCTTTGGTCGAGGAGATGCGGAGCGTGGTGCTCTCGACGGCTTTGGCGAGCGAGAACGCAATCAAATCCAGCATGAAATCAGCAGCCAATCGTCCGCAAACGGGGCGCACCTGTCCGGCCAGACTTGGCAGCGCTGCGCTGAAAGATGAGATCAGAGTGTCATCGGTTGCGCCCACCGGAATTTGTCGTGCGAGCATGCCGCGGGTCTTTCCTACCCGCGCCTGCAGTTCACGTCGAGGTAGCTTTAGGACCAAGGTCCTCGAATCCTCGGAGAACTTTGCTGAATAGGGGAGAGCCGGGTCGAGCAGCGTCATGTCGCCGGGATGCAGAGTGATTTGCTGTCCGTCTTGCTCCACGCTCACAAGACCGCTTGTTTCTCGACAGAAAAGCAATTGGTCGGAACTCATCCGGGAAATATGGGCCTGCGCGTGCTCCACCTTGAGCGGAGAATTCTGGAAGGCGACTAGATCCAGTGCCCCTACCGATCCGACCTCGATCTCCGCTTCGAAGTGAGCCCGCGAGTCGGGGAAAGACTCGTGCTCGACGATCTCCTTGCACGCCACGCTGTGCCAATAGTCGAAGCGATCACGAGGATGCACGTCCCTGGTCGTGAAGATGGTTTGCAATTCACCCTTCCTTAACGGTGCGGCAGCCGAACAGAAGTTCCAACCTGGCCGAGCAAAGCCGCCCCGGAACGGATAGCTTCGCGACTGCACCAGGAGCCTCGTATTGCAGGCTCTCGCGTGAAAGGAAAGAGAGCTCGCGCGAAACCGTGAAAGTACGGAAGGACGAACATCGAAGTCGAGGGGTTCCGATGCACAACCAACCAGTTCAGCGGCAGCTAAAAACCAAATCTTTCTTGCCGGCGAAGCAGCAACCACTTGTCAGAGGCGATGCCTTGAGATCGGTGACTATCGGCTTCCCGGCTCAGGTAAAACACGAACCAAAGAGAGTGCATTTCGATCCGCCACTACGTGCGCGACTTGTCGGCCCGGACGAAAGCCAGAGCACTGAATGCGAAGTCACGACGGTTTGGGACGCCGGCGCGCAGTTGCGTGTGAAGGATCCGCCGCCCGCCCAATTCGTCCTGCAGTTCGCATGGGCACCAACCGTCGTTGCGCGGTTGTGCAGGCGCACCCGCTGCAACGGCGAGGAGGTCTGGGTCGAATACATCAAGCAGCCCCCGTGCTATTCCATGAAGGATGATCAGCGATGAATACAGACATCAACGTTGGGCACTTGTTCTCGAGCCCGTGGGAGCGAAAGCTCGCAAACGACATTGTCGCCGAACTCGAACGCTGCTCAGGTGAGAAGCGGTCCAGCATTGACGAAATGCGCCGATTCCTGGCTATAAAAGGCTATCGCGATCTGCTCGGCCGATTGCAGGCTGCGTGCGAAGGCAAGCGATCTTTCGAGGCGTTGAGGGCGGCAGCACACGCGATGCGATGGTATGCGCTCGAGCGCCCGGCAATGTCCGCTGCAACGTTTCGGACTCCCACGACAGATACTGCTGAATGGCGAGAGGCATTGGAGAGCTTGCGGATGTTTATGACTCAAATCCTGTCCGAGTGCGGATTGCGCGGCACGGCGGCAGACGATGCTCTGCGAATCCTCCGCAGCCTCGTTCGCGGATTCGTCCTGCATGAAGTCATGGACTCGTTCTTCGACACACCTTCCTACGACGAGTGTTACGAGAGCGCGATCGAGATGTTCATAGCCGGTCTGCCAATACTTGCGCGCACGAACCTGAAGGTCGCGAACAGTGAAGGTGGGGATAGCAGAGATTGCGCGGTCTCGTCGCAGAAGTAAGGCGTCAATCTGTTACCCGCCACGGTCCTGCGGCTGGATGCGCGGTTCTGAAACTGGAACCTCCCTGAAGGCCGGACGCGCCGAAAGCAATGGGCTGCGCCTGCTCTCAAGAACCAACGTTGACGATGCGAGCCCTAGGAACGATCGAAGGAAAGCCGGATTGGGCCCTAGACTTTTTGGAAAGGGCCTCTCATGCGTCCAATCGCGTTCAGCTCCTGCGTAGCAGTCGTGCTATCCATTTCGTCCGCGGTTCATGCGCAATCCGCAACAGAGGATATCAAGTCCAAGGCCCAGCGGCTTGTCGCGCCTCTTGTCGAAAGTCGCGACAGTCGGCTGCGATCGGTCGCAACCTTCGAGCATCAGGTGACCGGGGTTACGGTCGCCCCGGACGGCCGCATATTCGTCAACTTCCCGCGCTGGACAGAGGATACGCCGGTTTCGGTGGCCGAACTCATGCCGGACGGGTCGACCAAGCCATATCCCAATGAGGAATGGAACGGCTGGCGCAACGCGCGAATGTCCGAGGTATCGCCCAATGATCACTTCGTTTGCGTTCAAAGCGTCGTTGCGGACCGGCGCGGATCGCTTTGGGTCGTCGATCCCGCGGCTCCCAATGCCGAGAAGACCGTGAAGGGTGGACCCAAGATCGTCGAGGTCGATCTGAAGTCGAACAGCGTGAAGCGGATCTTTCCGATCGCGGCGGATGTCGCTGGTCCGGCCAGCTATCTCAACGACATCCGTATCGCCCCCGACGGAAAATTCGCCTATCTGACCGATTCCGGTTCGCCCGGCGGCCTGATTGTTCTCCACATCGAGTCCGGGCAGGCTTGGCGTGTCCTCAGCGACGATCCTTCGACCCAATTCGATCGGAGCGTCACCGTGATGACAGATGGCCAGCCGTTGCGACGGCCGGACGGACGGCAGCCCTTGTTCAATGCCGACAGTCTGGCGCTCACAAAGGACGGCAACACCCTCTATTGGCAGGCCCTGACCGGAAAGACTCTCTACCGGATCGCCACGTCCAGTATCCAGAGCGCGGACGCGGCGGCTCACGCTCGCCCGGAAACAGTGGCAACGACGGAGCCCGTCGATGGGCTCTGGACCGGCGAACATGACGAAATCTATCTGAGCTCGATCGCCGACAATGCCGTCAAGGTCCTCAACCCCAGCGACGGTACCGTGCGACAGCTGTTGACGGATTCGCGCCTGCGCTGGCCGGACACCTTCTCGCAAGGTCCTGATGGCGCAATCTATGTCACCGCGTCGCACATCCAGGATTCGCCCTGGTTCCACATGGCTTGGACGGACAAGAACTTCACGCTGTTCAAGTTCATGCCTGAAGACGCGAACACCGTCGGGTCAAGTCGCGAGCCGAACCGGCAGTAAGCGCACGGCTCCGGAGGCGGCTTAGGACGAGGAGGACAAATGGCCCATTGGGTTGAGCCTGTAGCCGGCACGCTGCTGATGGCACTGGTCCTTGCCGACGTATTCCTCACGGTTCTCTACGCACGCGCCGGCACCGGAATTATCAGCGACCGCCTGGCGAGACTGGTTTGGCTTGCACTGCGCCGGCTTTCCTCGGTCGGCAACGGCAACCATCTGCTTTCATTCTGCGGCCCGTTGATCCTGGTCGCCTTGCTGCTCACCTGGTCTATTCTGCTCGCGCTCGGGGCTGCGCTGATTGTGCACCCTCAGCTCGGGACCAGCATCACCGGCAGCAACCAGGAGACGCCAACCGACTTCGTGACGGCGCTTTACGTCGCCGGAAGCAGCCTCTCGATCGTAGGCGGCAGCAACTTCGGTCCGCAAAGCACCGGAGCGAAACTGCTGTTTCTTCTGAATTCGGTGATCGGTACGTCAGTCATATCGCTCACCATCACCTACCTGATGCAGATCTACGGCGCGCTCGGGAGCAGGAACTCGCTTTGCCTCAAGATTCACGCGCTTTGCGGCGAGACCGGCGATGCCGCGGACCTGCTCGCGCATCTGTTCGCAAATAACCAGTTGAGTGCGGGCTACAACAATTTGTCCGAGTTGGCCGCAGAGGTCACCGATACCAAAGAAGCTCACCACTTCTATCCCGTTCTGTTCTACTTCCGCTTCCCTGAACCGTTCTACTCCGTCTCCCGGTCGTCACTCATCGTCCTCGATGCCGTCTCGCTGATCAGAAGTGCGTTGCCAAAAGACGCCGATTGGCTCAAGCAATCCGGCGCAGTCACCCAACTATGGTCCTCCGCACTGCTACTCCTTTCGACCCTCAACAATGTTTTCCTGCACGAGAAAGCATCGGCTGAAGCCGACGACGGGGATCGGCAGCTCTGGCAGGTCCGGTTCGACAACGCACGACGGCGGCTGCGGCAAGCTGGGGTCAGTGTCACCGACGATCTTCCGCATTCGTGCGAATCCTACTTGGAACAGCGAAGAAGGTGGGACTGTCTCGTTTGCCTGCTTGGCCATTCCATGGCTTACCAGCCCTCGGACATCGATCCGGCGATACAGAGGGTGTAAACCCCTGCCGGACTCTCGCACCTAGCTCGGTGTGGCGTCTCAGAAAAGGCGGCGCCTTCGGCGGATCAGCCTCATTGGGCGGAATTGTTCAGGGTTGCAGCCGTGAGAGCAGACGTTGCCGATCCTGATCGCGGCGTCGCTGCTCCATCCGCATCCGTTCGAGTTCGCCTTCCGCTTTGGCTGTGTCCTCGTTCTGGCGCTTCATTTCAATGATCAGCGCTTCCTGCTCCGCGAGCCGCCGCTCTCCTTCGACGACGTCGCGCTCGATCTGTCTCAGCTCATCGTATATCGCCGTCGTGTACATCGCGATCCTCGCGCGGCCGTGCTGCCAAGCACGCCGCAAAGTAGCTTTCGCCTCTTGCAGGGCCTTATCGGGGCCGCGCGGTGCGGCCACGACCGCAGCGCGAGGCGCATGACTTCCAACTCAACCAGCTTCGCGAACGTTCCGGCTGATGCCATTTTTTCCCAGGCGCGCTTCAGCCAAGTTGCAAACAAGCGGTCGGCACAATATCGTCGATCCGACCTCCCTATTTCTGACGTCCATCCCCAGGAGCCAACACGATGAATGTGGTCTCAGTGCCCGGCGGGATTCATCGCCCTCCAGGGAAGGTCGATATCCCGTCTGCCTGGCAGGGCGCTGAGATGAAGGCCAATCCTGGTCGATGGTTGATATCGCTTGCGGCCGGCGAGATCGCCGAACTCGAGGGCGCGGCTGAAACATATCTTGGCAGAAGCAAGAAAATCGCCGAGATCACGAAGGAAAGCTTTCCGCTTCCCCGCTTCGGCGCGCATCTGGAAGAGCTTAAGACAACGCTCCTGGCTGGCCTTGGCTTCGAAGTCATCCGGGGCCTCCCGGTGGAAAAATATAACTTGGAGTTCGCGGCTACGATCTTTTGCGGAGTGGGCGCGCATCTTGGATCGGCACGATCTCAGAATGCAGCGGGGCACATTCTCGGTCACGTCCGTGACACCGGCGCCGATGCGAAGGATCCGAACACCCGAATTTATCAAACTTCGGAACGGCAGACATTCCACACGGATTCATCCGATGTGGTTGGATTGTTATGCATTCGCGAGGCGATGGAGGGAGGGGATTCTCTCCTGGTCAGTACGACGACAATCTACAACGAGATGTTTGAAAGACGTCCCGACCTTGCCGCCCTCTTGTTTGATCCGATCGCGACGGACCGGCGAGGCGAGGTGCCGGAGAACGAAAAGCCATATCTTGAAATCCCGGTGCTGAATTGGCATGCGGGGTTCCTGACCGGGTTCTATCAGCGCCAGTATATCGATAGTGCGCAGCGCTTTCCCGATGCGCCGAGACTGACGCCGGCTCACGTCGAGGCGCTCGATCTCTTTGACGCGCTCGCAAATGATCCCGCGCTGCATTTCGGCATGCGGCTTCAGCCGGGTGACATGCAGTTCGTCTACAATCATGCTTTGTTGCATGACCGGACCGGATTCCGCGATTGGCCCATTGCTAGCCAAAAGCGTCATTTGTTGCGCCTTTGGCTCAGCATGGAAGGCGACCGGCCGCTGCCCGATTGCTTCAAGCAGCGCTATGGCTCGATCGAGATCGGCAACCGCGGCGGCATTATCACCAAAGATACCAGTTTGAAAGTCCCGTTGGATTGACGTTCGAAGCATCTAGCGATGTCCGCTCTTGTGCCGCTATGGGCAGAGGAGCGGACATCAGGTTGGACTGAGCCGAGCACTCCGACCCAGGGGCTACTCTTCGTCTTCGTCGTCCTCGTCTTCGTCGAGTTCTTCCAGTCGATCGAGCACCGCGAGCGGCAGCGTCTCGCGAAACAGATCGCCTTCCGCGCCCATCCAGAGACAGATCACGTCGTCGCCCTTCACGTCAGCGACGGTGAGCGGCTGCCCGCCGGATTTCAGCATGACGATATCGCCGGCTTTTAGTTCCATGGATGGTCCTTTCGGTTGATTGACGGTGAAGCTAGCAAACCGGCATGACATGCCGATCACGGGCTACTCGGTCAGTGGATGTGTTGCGGTAGCGCGTATGCGCCGGCCGGGCTGCTGAATCGATCAGAGAGCTTTAGGCCGGAGCGATCCCATCACGAGAGGCAATGGCGCCTGTTCGATGGATGGCGCAAGGGCTCTTCCGTCCCGTGCGTCGCGACCATGACACCATGCGCCTGTTTTGCCCGACGGAGCAACCGATTTTGTCAGATCCGCAGTTTGCGTTTGCCGCAAGTCTTTGATTTTGCTGCGGCCGTCTACTGTGCATGGGGTTGTTTTCGACGTTTTTGCTTGTGCACCCCGATTGCAGTCAGCCCGGCACCAGTTCTGTCAGCGAGCGGATGATGCGGTCGGGCTTGACGATCGAGCCTTCGGGCAGGCCGTCGCCATGCACGTCGATCCAGATCGAGTAGATGCCGAGACGCTGCGGCGTCACCACTTCCCATTCCAGATTGTCGCCGATCATCCAGGTATCCTCGGCGGTGACGCCGAGCGCGTCCATCGCGTGCAGATAGGCGCGCTCCTCGGGCTTGCCGAAACCGTGCTCGCCCTCGATCTGGATGTGGTGGAAGCGATGCGCCAGCTCGAAGCGCTCGACCTTGGCGCGCTGGGTGTCGGCGGCGCCGTTGGTCACCAGCGCCAGCTTGATGCCGAGCGCCTTGAGCCTGTCGATGGCGTCATGCGCGCCGGGGAAGACGAACATCTCCTCCTCGCGATAGCTGGTGAAGCGGTCGGCGAGGCGGATGGCGAGGTCGTCGGGCAGGGTGCGGTGGCCCGCGGCCGCGAGCGCGGCAAAACCGCCCTTGACGGTGAGATGGCGGGCCTCGGCGAGCTTGAGCCGCCACGAGGCGTCCGCATTGGCCCAGAAGTTTTTCGCGAAAGCGAGCACCGTCGTTGCGACCAGTTGCGGCGGCAGCGGCGCGAGCTCCTCCGCGAACTCCGCTGTGATCGTGTTCCAGGCGATCTCGGGCCGCGCATAGGCCGAGAGGATGGTGTCGTCCATGTCGATCAGCATGGCGCGCGGCAGCGGCTTCATTGCGGGCTTCATCGTCGTCATGGCCACTTTACCTCCGGCGGCAGCGACGACAGGATTGAATCCACATTGCCGCCGGTCTTGAGACCGAAGATGGTGCCGCGGTCGTAGAGCAGGTTGAACTCGACATAGCGGCCGCGCCGGATCAATTGCTCCTCGCGATCCTCCGCGGTCCAGCTTGTCGTGAAATTGCGCCGCACGATGGCGGGATAGATCTTCAGGAAGGCGCGGCCGACGTCCCGGGTGAAGGCGAGGTCGGCGTCCCAGTCGCCGCTGTCATGCCAGTCGTAGAAGATGCCGCCGATGCCGCGCGCCTCCTTGCGGTGCGGCAGGTGGAAGTACTCGTCGCACCACTTCTTGTACTTGTCGTAATCGGCGACGCCGTTCGGCTGCGTGCAGGCCTGTTTCATCGCGGCGTGGAAGGCGATGCTGTCGGCATCGTCCTGCGTGCGCCGGCGGTCGAGCACCGGCGTGAGATCGGCGCCGCCGCCGAACCAGGCTTTTGTGGTGACGACGAAGCGCGTGTTCATGTGCACCGCCGGCACGTGCGGATTGCGTAAGTGCGCGATCAGCGAGATGCCGGAGGCCCAGAATTTCGGGTCTTCCGCCGCACCGGGAATCTGCGCGCGAAACTCGGGCGCGAATTCGCCGTGCACGGTGGAGCAATGCACGCCGACCTTCTCGAACAGGCGGCCGGACATCATCGACATCACGCCGCCGCCGCCGGCCGCGCCGGTATGATCGGTGCGCTGCCAGGGCGTGCGCTTGAAGCGGCCCGGTTCGCCCGGATACAGGCTCTGCGGGGCATCGTCCTCCAGCCGCTCGAAGCTCGCGCAGATATCGTCGCGCAAGGCTTCGAACCAGGCGCGTGCGCGCGTCTTGCGGTCTTCGATCAAGCTCGGGTCCAATGTGGATGTCATTCCGTCAGCCTTGTCGTCAGCCTTGCGGCCCATAATAGGTGCAGCTCTCGTTGCAACTGTCGCGGTGGATGCTGACGCGGGTGAGCTTGCCGATAGGCGCCAGCCGCTCCCAGACGAAGCGCGAGAGGTTTTCCAGCGTCGGTGTGCCCAGTGCCTCGATCTTGTTGAGATACTTATGGTCCAGAATCATGCGCACGTCTTCGATGGCGCGCTGGACCAGGCCGAGGTCGACCACCATGCCGGTTTTGGGATCGGGCGTGCCGCGCAGCGTCACCTCGGCCCGGAAGGAGTGGCCGTGGATCTCTTCGCTGGCGGTGCCAAACGTCGTTCCCGACAATGAGTGCGCCGCCTCGAAGCGAAACGATTTCGTCAATTCCCACATCTGTTCGAAAACCAATCCTATCTGATACCGAGCGACTTATGCGTCTGGACGCTGAGCCGCCATTGCGGATGATTGAGGCAATAGTCGATCGCGCCCGCGGTGTTTTGGGCGACCTCGGGCCCGTCCATCGGCTGCAGCGAGAAGCGCTCGAAGGCGAGGCTCGCGAAGGCCTCCGGCATGGCGAGCGGCTGCGGATAGACCAGCTTCAGCTCGTGGCCGCGCCGGATCACCAGATCGCTGCCGCCCTTCGGACTGACGCAGATCCAGTCGAGCCCCTCGGGCGGGGCGATGGTGCCGTTGGTCTCGACCCCGATCTCGAAGCCGCGGGCATGGAGCGCGTCGACCAGCGCGGTATCGACCTGAAGCAACGGCTCGCCGCCGGTGAGCACCACATAGCGGTTGTCGGTGGAAGCTGTCCATTGCGCGGCGATGGTGTCGGCGAGTTCCGCGGCCGAGCCATAGCGCCCGCCGAGCGTGCCGTCGGTGCCGACGAAATCGGTGTCGCAGAATTTGCAGGTGGCCGCGCTGCGATCCGCCTCGCGCCCGCTCCAGAGGTTGCAGCCGGCAAAGCGGCAAAATACGGACGCGCGCCCGGCATGGGCGCCTTCGCCTTGCAGGGTCAGGAAGATTTCCTTGACCGCGTAACTCAACCGTCTCTCCTCAACATATCAAACTTGCGGGTTCCGGAGCTGCCGCAGCGCTTCGCCTGCGGCCATCGCCGCGGTCATGGCGACATTGAGCGACCGCAGCCCCGGAGCGATCGGGATCACCAGCCGCGCGTCCGCGGCGTCGACCACCGCCTCGGTGACGCCGGCACTCTCGCGCCCGAATAGCAGGATGTCCGCCGTCTGGTAACGGAAATCGCGGTAGTCGGTCGCGCCTTTGGTGGTGAACAGCAGCAGGCGGGCGCCCTGCGCCGCCCGCCATTGCTCGAATTTCGACCAGGAGTCGTGCCTGACGATGCTGACCTGATCGAGGTAGTCCATTCCCGCCCGGCGGAAATGCCGGTCCGAGACCGGGAAGCCCGCCGGTTCGATGATATGGGCGGCCACGTCCAGACAGGCGCAGAGCCTGAGAATCGTACCGGTGTTCTGGGGGATGTCGGGTTGGAAAAGTGCGATCTGCATGGGCTGTGCAAGGCCTATATTGGGTTCAGTGCGGGCCCGAAATGTCTCAATAAAACATCGCTGGCCGCGGAATTCGTGCATTGCACGCTCCCGCGCCGATAGCGGGCTTGCGCTCGCCCGGCAAGGGTGCCAATAGAACGATTCTGGACTGCTGTTTTCGCCTGGTTTTGGTGGGGGCACGTGAAGTTCTGCCGCCGCGGGGGGCCGCGGGCGCCGGCAGGCTGTTCTGGGGACCTTGGGGGCTCCTGGAGCGGTTCCGCCGGCTGCATAAGAAGAAAGGGTTGGAATCGTGACGACAGCGTCTTCGGCGGACCATCCGACACGCCGTGATTTCTTATTCGTTGCAACGGGGGCAGCTGCAGCAGTAGGGGGCGCAGCTGCGCTCTGGCCCTTTATCTCCCAAATGAATCCTGATGCGTCGACCATCGCCGCCGGTGCGCCGATCGAGGTCGATCTCAGCCCGGTCGCCGAGGGGCAGGACATCAAGGTGTTCTGGCGCGGCAAGCCGATCTATATCAGCCACCGCACCAAGAAGCAGATCGACGAGGCGCGCGCCGTCAACGTGGCGAGCCTGCCCGATCCGCAGTCCGACGAGGCCCGGGTCAAGTCCGGCCATGATCAGTGGCTGGTCGTGATCGGCATCTGCACCCATCTCGGCTGCATCCCGATCGCCCATGAAGGCAATTACGACGGGTTCTTCTGCCCCTGCCATGGTTCGCAGTACGATTCGTCCGGCCGCATCCGCCAGGGGCCCGCGCCCGCGAACCTGCCGGTGCCGCCGTACCAGTTCGTTTCCGACACCAAAATCCAGATCGGCTGAGCTTCGGGCCCTCGTCCGAAGCTTCGCGCCGTCTCGTCGTACTATTTCCTCAGGATCGCATCATGAGCGGACCATCCGACTACCAGCCGAGCAATCCGGCCCTGCAATGGATCGAGCGACGTCTGCCGATCCTCGGCCTCATGCACTCCTCCTTCGTGGTCTATCCCACCCCGCGCAACCTGAACTATTGGTGGACCTTCGGCGCTATCCTCTCCTTCATGCTGGGGATCCAGATCCTGACCGGCGTGATCCTGGCGATGCACTACACGCCGCATGCCGACCTCGCCTTCAAGTCGGTCGAGCTGCTCGTCCGTGACGTCAATTACGGCTGGCTGCTGCGCAACATGCATGCCGTCGGCGCCTCGATGTTCTTCGTCGCCGTCTACGTCCACATGCTGCGCGGCCTCTATTACGGCTCCTACAAGGAGCCGCGCGAGGTGCTGTGGATCCTCGGCGTCATCATCTACCTGCTGATGATGGCGACCGGCTTCATGGGCTACGTGCTGCCGTGGGGCCAGATGAGCTTCTGGGGCGCCACCGTCATCACCAATCTGTTCTCCGCCATTCCCTATGTCGGCGAGAGCATCGTGACGCTCTTGTGGGGCGGCTATTCGGTCGGCAATCCGACGCTGAACCGCTTCTTCTCGCTGCACTATCTGCTGCCGTTCCTGATCGCGGGCGTCGTCGTGCTCCACGTCTGGGCGCTGCATGTCTCCGGCCAGAACAACCCTGATGGCGTCGAGCCCAAGACGGAAAAGGACACTGTTCCGTTCACGCCGCATGCGACCATCAAGGATATGTTCGGCGTCTCCTGCTTCATGCTGCTCTACGCCTGGTTCATCTTCTACATGCCGAACTATCTCGGCGACGCCGACAATTACATTCCGGCGAACCCGGGCGTGACGCCGCCGCACATCGTGCCGGAATGGTATTATCTGCCTTTCTACGCGATCCTGCGTTCGATCCCGAACAAGCTCGCGGGCGTGATCGGGATGTTCTCGGCGATCATCATCCTGTGCTTCCTGCCCTGGCTCGATGCTGCCAGGACGAAGTCGTCGAAGTACCGTCCGCTGGCCAAGCAGTTCTTCTGGATCTTCGTCGCGGTCTGCATCCTGCTCGGCTATCTCGGCGCGCAGCCGCCGGAAGGCATCTATGTGATCGCCGGCCGGGTCCTGACGTTCTGCTACTTCGCCTACTTCCTGATCGTGCTGCCGCTGCTCTCGCGGATCGAGAAGCCGCGGCCGGTGCCGAACTCGATCTCGGACGCCGTCCTGGCCAAGACCGGAAGCAGGTCGACGCCGATGGTGTCGAGCGCGATCGTGCTTGCGCTGGCGGGCGCGTTGTTTGCGGGCTCAGCCGACAGCGCGCGTGCCTCCGAAGGCAGCGACAAGCCGCCGAGCAACAAATGGTCGTTCGCCGGTCCGTTCGGCAAGTACGACCGCGGCGCATTGCAGCGCGGCCTGAAGGTCTACAAGGAAGTCTGTGCCAACTGCCACGGCCTGTCCTACGTCGCCTTCCGCAACCTCGCGGAAGCCGGCGGTCCCGGCTATTCGGTCGCGCAGGCTGCTGCCTTCGCCTCCGACTACAAGGTCAAGGATGGCCCGAACGACGCTGGTGATATGTTCGAACGCGCGGGCCGGCCGGCGGATTATTTCCCCTCGCCATTCCCGAACGAGCAGGCCGCGCGTGCCGCGAATGGTGGCGCGGCGCCGCCGGATCTGTCGCTGATCACCAAGGCGCGTTCCTACGGTCGCGGCTTCCCCTGGTTCATCGTCGACTTCTTTACCCAGTATCAGGAGCAGGGCCCGGACTACGTCTCGGCGCTGCTCCAGGGGTTTGAGGACAAGGCGCCCGAAGGCGTGACCATCCCCGAGGGGTCCTACTACAACAAGTACTTCCCGGGCCACGCCATCAAGATGCCGAAGCCGCTCAGCGACGGCCAGGTGACCTATGACGACGGCTCGCCGACCACGGTCGCGCAGTACGCCAAGGACGTCACCACGTTCCTGATGTGGACCGCCGAACCGCACATGGAAGCGCGCAAGCGCCTCGGCTTCCAGGTGTTCATCTTCCTGATCATCTTCGCCGGCCTGATGTACTTCACCAAGAAGAAGGTCTGGGCCGACTCGCACTGAGCGGCCCGAGCCGAGAATGAAGAGGCCCCCGCAAGGGGGCTTTTTTGTTGGGCACGAGAGTGTGTTGTCAGGCGCGATTGCCTATCGCGCGCTCAAACGCCAAAATGCCGCGAATCCAAAAATTCGTCGGAGGACACCATGGGAACCGCCATCACCTTCAAGCGCCCGGACGGCAAGGACGCATCGGGCTATCTCGCCAATGCCGCGCGCGGCAACGCGCCGGGCGTGGTGGTCATCCAGGAATGGTGGGGTCTGTCGGACCAGATCAAGGGCCTGTGCGACCGCTTCGCGCTGGCCGGGTTCGATGCGCTGGCGCCCGATCTCTACAAGGGCAAGGTGGTGCCGTATCACGACACCGACGCCGCCGGCAAAGAGATGAACTCGCTCGACTTCATGGACGCCACCACGCAGACGGTGCGCGGCGCCACGCAATATCTGTCGCGCAACGGCGCCAAGGTGGGGCTAACAGGCTTCTGCCTCGGCGGCGCCGTCACCATCATCGGCTCGGTGCATGTGCCGGAGCTCGCCGCCGGCGTGGTGTTCTACGGCATCCCGCCCGAGCAGGCGGCCAAGCCCGCCGACGTCAAGATCCCGCTCCAGGCCCATTTCGCCAGCAAGGACGATTGGTGCACGCCGGAGCTGGTCAACGGTTTCGAAAAGGCCATGAAGGCCGCCGGCAAGTCGCTGGAGCTGTTCCGCTATGACGCCGAGCACGCTTTCGTCAACGAGCAACGCCAGGCCGTCCACGATCGCGAAGCCGCCGAGCTCGCCTGGGGCAGGGCGACGGAATTTTTCCGGAAGCATCTGGGGTAGGCTGTGCGGCGGCGCGCCGCGATCTGCGCTAGCGCCGCATCGCGTTTGAAAATCGATCACTGCAATCATAGAGTGCAGTCGCAGAGGTTTCCACCATGCGACGGCAGGAGAGCACGATGATTGTGGACGGCCGCTTGACCAAGGTTGTGGTGTCCCGCGAAGCGCTGGAGGCGGCTCGGGACCCCCAGAAGGCCCATTATCTCACTGGCGCTGTGGTCGACTATGTCAGCCGAATTCAGCATTTCGGCGTCTACACGAGAGGTGAACTCCCGGCCGTGGCCATACAGGCCTATCATGCCGACTTCTATCTCGCTCAGGTCTGCAACGGCGGTCACAGCCAGTTCATCGGCAACACAGGGCTCGCGATGCTCCCAACGACGTCCGGCGACGCACTCGCTGGATTGGAGGCGATGGGAGCGAGCGCGCAACACCAGATCTTGCAGGAGATGATCGCCTGGGTAGAGGCACATCCCGACGAGGCTGCGCTGCAGACCGGATTCGAAAACCGCGCCGCGGCGCTCAGCGCGCTTGATAAGCGCTTCTATGCGGTAGAACGAGAGCAACCAATGATACCGCTCGCGGCCCGATGGATCGCGAGCTGGCCCGAATTGCACGCCGTCGCGCAGGAGCAGTATGCTTCCGAAATCGAGCGGCTTGCGCAGCTTAACCCACATCTGTCCCACCGCCGGATCTGGCAAAGCGTTCGCCACATCAGCTTCCAGATGACTGACGATTTGCAGATCACGGTCGCGGCGGCCTGCGGGGCGGTGAGGCCTGACCCGGAGCTCAAGGTCATGGTGCTTCCAGGATTCGACACGGATGTGGAGGGGCAGCAATGCACGGCGTTCGGCGTAAGGACCAACAAGGGCTCGCGGCTATGCGTCTTTGACGAGGCGGGTGGACGACTTTATGAACTTGCGACGCCCCCTACGATAGTGGGCGCGCGGCTGTCGACTGTGGGGACTGACACGATCCAGAATTTCTTGAGAATTGCCGAGCAAAACCTTGCGGCCGAAGCGATCGACCTGCTGTTGCGGAAGTTAAGTCTGGATCCCGCCGCGGCGATCACGGCCTTGAGTGTGAGCGACGATCGAGCGAGTTGGTGTGCGGTCACAGGAGAGACCAGCGTTTTGGTCGAAACCTTTGGCGACCGCGCCCAGGTCATCGGATCTGACGGCGAGCTCGTGCTCACGGTCATGCGAGACGCAATCGAGCGTCATGCCGGCGACGCGGCCGTGGGGCGCGCCAGCCTGCAAGACCGGCGATAACGCTCGTTGCGATTTGCGCCATTTTGCCGGTCGAGCCTGCCCAGCGGCTCTTGACGTCGTTCCCGCGCCATGGTGAGTATCCGCCGATGAGCACCGCCGTCCGCCCAGCCCGTCTTTGGTGGCGCACCTCCTGAGAGGTGGCCGGTGCGATTTATTCTCCCAAAATCGTCTGAGGTCGCCCACGCAGTGCGGCGGCCTGATCGTTTGTCCTGTGTGGCGTTCCCTCGACAAGTTTCGTAAGAGGACCCCATGAACAGGACCGTCTTTGCCCTTCCGGCTCGAAGCGACTATGTGACCCGCGCGGGGCTTGCGGTCACGCGCGTGGCGGAGCAGTTTTCCGGCGGCGCCAACCGGCTCGACGATCTCGTCAACCTGCTCGACCGTCGCCGCGGCGTGGTGCTGTCGTCGGGTACGACCGTGCCCGGCCGTTACGAGAGTTTTGACCTCGGCTTCTCCGATCCGCCGCTCAAGCTCGAGACCACCGGCGTCAATTTCAAGCTGGAAGCGCTGAACGCGCGCGGGGAGGTCCTGATCGCCTTCCTTGCCGACGTCCTGCGCGAACCCTGCGTCGCTATCTCCGAGAAGACGCCGACGCGCCTTGCCGGTCATATCATCCGCGGCGACGCCCCGATCGACGAAGACCAGCGCACGCGGCGCGCCAGCGTGATGTCGCTGGTGCGCGATCTCGTCGCCGCTTTCTCCGCTAATGACGACGGGGTGCTGGGTCTGTTCGGCGCCTTCGCCTACGACCTCGTGTTCCAGATCGAGGATCTCGTACAGAAGCGCGCGCGCGAGAGCGACCAGCGCGACATCGTGCTCTACGTCCCCGACCGCCTGCTCGCCTATGACCGCGCCACGGGCCGCGGCGTCGTGCTCACTTACGATTTCGCCTGGAAGGGCAAGTCCACCGCGGGCCTGCCGCACGAGACTGCCGAGAGCCCGTATCTCAAGACACCGCGCCAGGGTTTTGCCGATCACGCGCCCGGCGAATATCAGGCTACGGTCGAGACCGCGCGCGCCGCCTTTGCGCGTGGCGATCTGTTCGAGGCGGTGCCGGGGCAGCTCTTCGCCGAGCCCTGCGACCGCTCGCCGGCGGAAGTGTTCCAGCGGCTCTGCGTCATCAACCCGTCGCCGTACGGCGCGCTGATGAATCTCGGCGAGGGCGAATTTCTCGTCTCGGCCTCACCGGAAATGTTCGTGCGCTCGGACGGACGCCGGGTCGAGACCTGCCCGATCTCGGGCACGATCGCGCGCGGTACCGATGCGATCGGCGATGCCGAGCAGATCCGCCAGCTCCTGAACTCCGAGAAGGACGAGTTCGAGCTCAACATGTGCACCGACGTGGACCGCAACGACAAGGCGCGCGTCTGCGTTCCCGGCACGATCAAGGTGCTGGCGCGCCGGCAGATCGAGACCTATTCAAAGCTCTTCCACACCGTCGACCATGTCGAAGGCATGCTGCGTCCCGGCTTCGATGCGCTCGATGCCTTCCTCACCCATGCCTGGGCCGTCACCGTCACCGGCGCACCAAAACTCTGGGCGATGCAGTTCGTCGAGGATCACGAGCGCTCGCCGCGTCGCTGGTATGCCGGCGCGATCGGGGCGGTGAATTTCGACGGCAGCATCAACACCGGCCTCACCATCCGCACCATCCGGATGAAGGAAGGCCTCGCGGAAGTGCGTGTCGGCGCCACCTGTTTGTTCGACTCCGATCCCGCCGCCGAGGACCGCGAATGCCAGGTCAAGGCCGCGGCCCTGTTCCAGGCGTTGCGCGGTGATCCGCCGAAGCCGCTGTCGGCCTTCGCGCCCGATGCCACCGGAAGCGGCAAGCGGGTGCTGCTGATCGACCATGACGACAGCTTTGTGCATATGCTGGCCGATTACTTCCGCCAGGTCGGTGCCGACGTCACCGTGGTCCGACATGTGCATGCGCTCGACATGCTCAAGCAGAAGCGATGGGATTTGCTGGTGCTGTCGCCCGGCCCCGGCAGGCCTGAGGATTTCGGGATCAAGAAGACCATCGACGCGGCGCTAGAGAACAAGCTGCCGGTGTTCGGCGTCTGTCTCGGCGTCCAGGCGATCGGCGAATATTTCGGCGGCGAGCTCGGGCAGCTCACGCATCCCGCCCACGGCCGGCCCTCGCGGGTGCAGGTGCGCGGCGGGCGGCTGATGCGCAATCTGCCGAACGAGATCATCATCGGCCGCTATCACTCGCTCTACGTCGAGCGCGACAGCATGCCGGAGGTGCTATCCGTCACCGCCAGCACCGAGGACGGCGTCGCCATGGCGCTGGAGCACAAGACCCTGCCGGTCGCCGGCGTGCAATTCCATCCGGAATCGCTGATGTCGCTCAGCGGCGAGGTGGGCTTACGAATTGTCGAGAACGCGTTCCGCCTGGATGCGCGCGCTGATTGAGAGGCACCATGACTTTTGACCACGATCTGAAGGCGAGCGTCCGCACCATCCCGGACTACCCGAAACCCGGGATCTTGTTCCGCGATATCACCACGCTGCTTGCGGATGCGCGTGCGTTCCGACGCGCGGTCGACGAACTCGTCAATCCCTGGGCCGGCAACAAGATCGACAAGGTCGCCGGCATGGAAGCGCGCGGCTTCATCATCGGCGGCGCGGTGGCGCACCAGGTTTCGGCCGGCTTCGTGCCGATCCGGAAAAAAGGCAAGCTGCCACACACCACCGTGCGCATCGCTTACTCTCTCGAATACGGCATCGACGAGATGGAGATGCATGTCGACGCCATCCAGCCCGGCGAGCGCGTGATCCTGGTCGACGACCTCATCGCCACCGGCGGTACCGCGGAAGGCGCGGTGAAATTGCTGCGCCAGATCGGCGCCAATGTGGTCGCCGCCTGCTTCATCATCGACCTGCCGGATCTCGGCGGCGCCGCCAAGCTGCGCGCGATGGACGTGCCGGTGCGCACGCTGATGACGTTCGAGGGGCACTGAGCGGCAACGGCGCCGCTGGCGACGTTCAGATCGGCTCGGCCTTCAGCTCCGAGAGCCAATGCAGCGTGCGCTCTTTGAGCAGCGCATTCCGGACATAGGCGGTCTCCTCATCCTCCAGACGCTCACATTCGCCAAACGTCAGGCCTGCCTCGCCATGCGTGTTCCACGCAGCCTGGAGGCTACGGCAGGTGTGGCTACCCTGGCGCAGCGAGAACCAGATGCGGTTCTGGATTGTCTCGAGGTTTGGGGCTTGGCCGATCCAGGCCTCGCCCGAGGCCGCGCAGCGGACGACGTAGATGCCTGCAACGGTCTTCCGCTCCTTGTAGGCGGCGATCGCTGCTTTCCGGTCGATGGTCACGGTGAAGAGGCCTTGCTGAGGACGCTGGTGCGTCAACTCAGTAACGGCAGGGCCGCTCGATGTCAATATTATCCGGGTAAAATATTCAAGACCGTTGCAGGATCAGGCTGAGCTCGAGCTCGCGGAAGGCGAGATAGTTCCGCCGGGTCCACTGGTGCAGCTCGGTCGAGGCATCCTTCTCCTGGCGCAGGTAGCCGGTGAAGGAGAAGTTCAGGCGGCCGATATAGGTCTTCAGGAACCCGGGCAGCGCGGGCAGTCGGAATACCCGTCCGGTAGCCATCGCGGCCGGTAGTTCACCGCGCACGATGTGCTCGTTGTCCACCGTGATCAGGTTGATCCGCGGGATCTGTTCGCGCAGCATCTCGTGGGCGCGGGCCGAGACGCGGTCGGTGTCGGCGACGAACAGGATCATCGGCGCGACGTGGCGACGCGCCGCCTCTTTCAACAGGCCGATCTCCTCCGTCATCTTGAAGAACTCGTCAAAGGCATGGAAGCCGAGGTCGATCACCTTGGCAACCCCGTCATCGACGATGACGCGATCCATCAGCTGCATCTTGCCATAGGTGTCGATCACGTCGGCGGTCTCCGTGATCTTCGGCAGATAGTCGAGCAGCGACGGCTCCTTCAGGTTGACGTCGAAGGCCACGACGTTGCCGTTCTTGAGCAGCAAAAATTCGCTCAAAAGCCGCGCCAGCAGGGTCTTGCCGACCTGCGGGCGGGGCGAGCAAATGATGTAGAGGGGCGTCGCGGGCATCGATAGCTATATCAGTCGAACTCGGCGACCAATCCAGCCGTATCCGCCCGGCTTGCGCAACTATTTTTCGCTGTTGCGGGCCCCGGATTTCGTCGAGCCGACGATATCGGTCAGCCGGATCCGGTCGAACTCACTCCAGACGTTCGCAAGCCAGTGTCGGACATAGCCGCGCAGCACGAACGAGTAGTTCGCGGCCTCGTCGTTGATGCCCTTGTTGGCGACGAATTTCAGGAATGGGACGGAGGACACCTCGACCTGCTCATAGGCCATTTCGTTGAGCTTGGGGATGGTCAGCTCGGTCGCGTCCTTGATGCGGTTGAAATACGATTGGTAGGTCGCCTGATCCCACTGGAAGAACTGGGTATCGTTGATGAAGTTCTTCACCAGGAAGTATTTGGCGCCCCCCATGAAGCCCGCGGTCTCGGCGATTTCGTCCAGAGAGGCGATCGAGGGTCCGAGGATGTGGAACACGGCAAAGGTGATCTGGCCGGCCTTGGCGGCGTCGAGGAAACCGATGTCGCGCAAGGAGGCGAGCGCCGGCGAGAGCAGGCCGGCGCGGACGTCGATTACGGTGACCGACGGGCTCGTCGCGTTGAGCGTATCGAAGATCTTCATCTGATCCGACGTCGTCGTCATGTCGACGATCTCGGTGATGTCAGGGTGGAAGCGCTTCAGGGTTCCGCGCGGCGATTCGGTGTCGAAGGCGCGCGTCGGCACGTTGTTGGCGGAAAAATAATCGAGCAAGGTGCGCGACACGGTGGTCTTGCCGACCCCGCCCTTGTCCGCGCCCACCACAACCACTGCCGGCTTTGCCATTGCTGTCCCCTAACGCGCCCCCCGATCGCGAAGTCGCAATCGGCCGGGCCCCAAATCGATGTCGCAAAGATGTCCCAAGTCTGCTGTTGGGCGCGAACATGGCAGAAACAAGGGAGAATTCAATTCCGCAGGCCCCAGTTACGGCAATTCCCGAGGTTTTTCCCAATCGCCACGAATCCTGCCGCGCGTGGCGTCAAATCGCCTCAATGGCGGTCCCAAGGACCCATAGGATTGCTGCCGGCCGTTCCGGCGGAGCTGGGTGCCGGCACGGGTGGCGGACTGGCCGTGCCGCCTGCGTCGCTCCAAGGACCTTGCCGGGGACCCTGGCGCAGCGGCGGTGGGGTGTTCTGCCGTTCGGCTTGCGTGTCCGGCTCCTCGGCCTCCTCGGTCTCGTCGGCGGAAGGCGGCAGCGGGCCAGGATCATGGCCGCCGGCGAACTTGACCAACGCGTCGACCCGCGACTGCACCGAGGGGTGGGTCGCGAACAAATCGGCAAAACCCTCGCGCGGATTGTCGACGCAGAGCTCCATCACCGCCGAGGTTGCGCCCGGCAGCTCGCCGTGGTTCTCGATCTTACGCAGCGCCGAGATCATGGCGTCCGGGTTTTTCGTCAGCTCGACGGAGCCCGCGTCCGCAAGATATTCGCGAGAGCGCGACAGCGCGAGCTTCACCACCTGCGACAACAGCCAGGCCACCACGATCAGCACGACCGCGATGATGATCACGATCACCGCGCCGCCCCCGGAACTCTTGCTGTCGCTCGACGACGAGGACGATCGTGACGACGAGGAGGAGCCCGACGACCACGAGCCGCCGGAGCTCCAGCTGAAATTCGTGAACAGGCGGAAGAACAATTCGCCGAAGAACCCGACCACGCCCGCGATGATGACGGCGACCACCATGAGCTGCACATCGCCATTCTTGATGTGGGTCAGCTCGTGGCCGAGCACCGCCTCGATCTCCTTGTCATCAAGCGCATTGAGAAGACCGGTGGTGACGGTGACCGAATATTGCCGCGGGTTGAGGCCGGTCGCGAACGCATTCAGCGCCGGGCTCTCCATGATCTTCAGCTTCGGCATCGTGATGCCGCGCGAGATGCAGAGATTTTCGAGCAGATTATAGAGCCGCGGCTCCTCCTGCCGCGTGACGTCGTGGCCGCCGGTCACCGCATCGATCATCGACTGGTGGAAGAAATAGGCGATTACGATCCAGGCCGCTGCCACGACGGTCGCAACCGGCGCGGCGACTTTCAGATCATAGAAGGCGCGTCTCAGATAATGGACGACGGTCTCGTCGCCATTGATGACGACTTCGGCGATCAGGGCGCCGGCATAGACCAGCACATACACCAGCGCGAACAGGCCGGCGAGCAGCAGCATCGAACGCAACTTGTTCGAGGCGATGTGCGTGTAGAGACCATACGCGGCCATGACGCGATGCCCTGCCGGCCTATCGGCTTAACTCAGAACTTCACCTGTGGCGTGGCCTCGACCTCGGTACGGCTGGCGCCGAGATCGAAGAAGTCCTTCCTGGTGAAGCCGAACATGCCGGCGAACAAGGCGGCCGGCATCTGCTGGATGCCGGTGTTGTATTCCTGGACCGCGCTGTTGAAGAAGCGGCGGCTGGCCGCGATCTTGTTCTCGAGGTCGGACAGCTCGCTGGCGAGTTGCTGGAAATTGGCGTTGGCCTTGAGGTCGGGATAGGCCTCCGACAGCGCGATCAGCCGGCCGAGCGCACCGGAGAGCTGGGTCTCGGCCGCGGACACCTGCGCCGGCCCCTGCGCCGACATCGCCGAATTGCGCGCCTTGATGACGTCGTCGAGTGTGCCACGCTCATGCGAGGCATAGCCCTTCACCGTCTCGACCAGGTTCGGGATCAGATCGTGGCGCTGCTTGAGCTGCACGTCGATATCGGCAAAGGCCTGGCCGACGCGCTGGCCCAGCGCCACCAGGCGGTTGTAGGCGGCGAAGGCAAAGAACACGAGGACGACGATAACGCCGAGGACGATCCAGCCGGTCGACATGGAGAACTCCTGAAGGGGGAAGAAGGCGGGCGCTAGGGTAGACCAAATTGGCGCCGAGCGAGAGCCCGGCACAGAGGAGAGGTAAGACTTGGTCGGATGAGGGACTATCCGAGTTCAAGGCCAAAGCGGCGGAGGAGGTTAACTTTCGGACAGGTCGGCATCACCCCAGCGCCAGCGGCGGGCGCTTGCATAGGCGGCCTTGTCGCGACGTGGGACCTTGGCGAGTTCGACGCCTTGCTCGCTGCAGAGCTTTGCCGTGATCTCGGCCTTGCCGACCTCCGGCGGCGCCAGCACGCGCGCGGCGCGGGTTGCGGGCGGCGTACGGGTCAGCGCCACGTAGATGTATCGCTCGTCCTCGAACGGCACCTCGGCACCCTTGATCTGGCGATGAGCCTGCGAGCGCGGCAAGCGCTGTGAGAAATGGCACCAGTCGGGAGCCGCCAGCGGACACGGCCTTTCGTGCGGGCAGGGTGCGGCGACATGGGCCCCCGCAGCGATCAGTTGCTGGCGCAAAGCGAGGATGCGCGCGTAGCCGGCGGGCGTGCCGGGCTCGATCACGACCAGCGCGTGGCGCGCTTTCGCCCACATCGTTTCCGCGAGCTTGCGTCGATCGCCCTCTCTGAGCTCGCCAATGACATAACTCGCGACGACGAGATCCGCTGGCGAAACTTCGGCGAGATTCGCGCCGGCATCGCCGGGCAGGTAGCGGCAATCCGCCAGACGCGTGCTGTCGCGCGCCAGGTCGAGCGCGAGACGGCTCAGCGTGGCGTTGGCGTCGAGCAGGGTGAAATCTTGCAGCGATGAAAACGCCTCTGCCGCGGCCCAGCTCGCGGTGCCCGGACCTGCGCCGACGTCGAGCAGTGTTTCCGGAGCGAGGTCCGGTGCGATCTCGGTCAGCGCATTCAGACTTGCCGCCACCGCCGCGTAGGTCGCCGGCATGCGCGCGAACGCATAGGCGAGCGCATCGGCATCGGACTTGATCGTGCTGGAGCCGCCGCCCGCACGATAGCTGGTCGAGATTTTCTGCGATCGCTGCGCAGCGTCGGTGCGCGAGAACCCCTGCAGCTTGCCGTCGAGGGCCGCCTTTAGCTCAGCGGGAAGCGTGGGCGAGATCATCTTAGTTCGCCGTCACTCCGGGGCGCGCGTAGCGCGAACCCGGAATCTCGAAATGGTGGCGCGAGATTCCGGGTTCGATGCTGCGCATCGCCCCGGAAGGACGGCCAAAAAATCACGCCACGTTCTGGTCGAGAATGTCCACCGCCTCTTGCAGGTTCACCGACACCAGCTGCGAGACCCCGCGTTCGGCCATGGTGACGCCGAACAGGCGGTTCATCCGGGCCATCGTGATCGGGTTGTGGGTGATGATGATGAAGCGCGTGTCGGTCGAGGCAGTCATCTCGTGCAACAGGTTGCAATAGCGCTCGACGTTGTGGTCGTCGAGCGGCGCGTCGACTTCGTCCAGCACGCAGATCGGCGAGGGGTTGGTGAGGAACACCGCGAAGATCAGCGCCATCGCCGTCAGCGCCTGCTCACCGCCCGAGAGCAGCGACAGCGTCTGCGGCTTCTTGCCCGGTGGCTTGGCGATGATTTCGAGGCCGGCTTCGAGCGGATCATCGCTCTCGATCAAATGCAGCGCGGCTTCGCCGCCGCCGAACAGCTCGACGAAAAGGCGCTTGAAGTGGTTGTTGACGACCTCGAACGAGGTCAGGAGCCGCTCGCGTGCCTCCTTGTTGAGGCTCTGGATGCCCTGGCGCAGCCGCTTGATGGCTTCGACGAGGTCATCGCGCTCGGTGACCAGGCCGTTGTGCTGGGTCTCGACCTCGCGCAGCTCTTCCTCGGCGCGCAAATTGACCGCACCCAGTCGTTCGCGATCGCGGCGCATTTTTTCGAGGTCTTCCTCGATATCGTGCAGCGGCGGCAGCACCGTGCCGGGTTCGATCTCGGCGAGGCCGGCAACGGCCTGCGGTTCGACTTCCAGCATGTCGCGGATCTCGCGCTCGATGTCCTCGAGCCGGCGTCGCGCGCCTTCCATGCGCTCCTCGGCGCGGGCGGTGGCCTCGCGCGAGCTCGAGAGCGCCTCCAGCGTCAGCTTGGCGACGCGATCGGTTTCGGCCATCGCGGTCTCCGCGCTGGCGAGCGCGTCGGCGGCCATGCGGCGGTCGTTTTCGGCGTACTCGATCTCGGTGATCAGCGCGCTGCGCTTCTCCGCGAACACGGCCGGCGCGTTCTCGAGATTGCTGCGCTCGATCGAGACTTCGGCGATGCGCGCCTGGATGGTGTCGATGTGGGACGCCGCGCTCTCCTTGCGGTTCTGCCACTCGGTGCGTTCGGCGAGGATCGCCTGCACGCGGCGGTCGGCCAGCTCGGCTTCGCGCGCCAGCGCCTGGGCCTCGGCGCGGACCTGGGCGGCCATGCGGCGATGGCCTTCGATATCGCTGCGGACGGCGGCGAGACGGGTTTCGGTGTCCTCGCTCGACGGCAACTCGGAGATCCCGGCTTCGGCGTATTCGTAGGCGGCTTCGGCCTCGGCGCGGTCGGCGGCCAGACGGCTGTGCGCTTCCGACAGCGTCGCCTTGCGCGCGGCGTGGCGGCTGATCTCGCGCTCGACCGTGGCGTGGCGCTCGCGCGCGACGTTGAGCTCGCGCTGCGCGGCGCGCCAGGCTTCGCGGCTCGCGCCTTCGGTGCTGGCGGCCATCTGCAGCTCGGCCTCGGCGTTCTCCAGCGCCTGACGCTTGATCTGCGCGTCGATGCGGGCCTGCTCCAGCTCGTTCTCGATGTCGATCAGGCGGGCGCGCTCGGCAAGCCGCCTTGCTGCGCCGGTCGGCGCATGGGCGGCTGCGACAAAACCGTCCCAGCGCCAGACGTCGCCTTCGGGCGAGACCAGCCGCTGGCCGGTCTTGAGCTGCGAGATCAGCTCGGCGCCGCGCTCACGCGGCACCACGCCGATCTGCGCCAAGCGGCGGCTCAGCTCGGCCGGAGCCTGCACGTGGCTGGCGAGCGGCACGACGCCTTCGGGCAGTTCCGGATCGCCGTCGGTGACGCCAGCGTTGGTCCAGCGCATCGGCGCGGACGGATCGACTGGCGCGTCGAGATCGTCGCCGAGGGCTGCGCCGATCGCCTTTTCAAACCCCTTGTCGACCGTGATGCCGTCGATGATCGGAGGCCACAGATTCTTGGTCTCGCCGTTGAGGATCTTGGAGATCGTGCGCGCCTCGGTATCGAGCCGCTGCACGCGCTTGTCGGCTTCGACGAGCGGCGAGCGCGAGGATTCCAGCGTCTGCCGCGCGGCGACGTGCGCGGCTTCGCTGGCCTGAGCGGCGGCTTCCGAGGCTGCCAGCGTCTGCTCGGCATTCTCGACCGTCGCGGTCAGCTCGTCGAGATCGCCGAAGCCGCCGGTCTCCTGGGTGAGCTTCTGCTCTTCCGCCGCGACATTCGAAATCTCCTGGTCGAGCCGGGCGAGCTTGTCGCGGTGGGTCCGAACGTTGGCTTCGAGCTGATTGCGCTTGGCGGTGAGATCGGCGAGCGCGGTGGTGAGCTCGGCGAACTGCTGCTCGGTCTCGGTCAGAACCGCCTCGGCTTCGGCGACACGCTCGTCAACGCCGGAGCGCTTCTCGACGCGCGACTTGATCTCTTCCTTCAGCTCGGCATCTTCGGCGTCGAGGCGCTGCAGCGCGACATCGGCGTCCATGGTCTGCTGCTGGGCACGCGAGATGTCGCCTTCGAACTGGGCGAGGCGCCGCTCGAGTTCCGCGACGCGCTCCTTGGCGCGCTCTTCCTCGCGATCGAGCAGCTCGCGGGCGTTGGTCAGGCGCTGCAGCCCCGCCGCGGCGCGCGCTTCGGCATCGCGCAGCGCCGGCATTTCGGCAGCGCGAATCGCCTGGATGCGTGCGGCTTCGGCCTGGTGCTGAGTACGCTCAGCCATCTCGCGGACGGCGAGATCGTGGGTGTGGCCGGATTCGTTGACGTCGGCATGGGCGCCGATCCAGCGCAGATGGAACAAGGTCGCTTCGGCCTTGCGCACCTTGGCCGCAACTTCGCGATAGCGCACGGCCTGGCGCGCCTGCTTCTTCAGGCCTTCCATCTGCCCTGCGAGCTGGCCGATCACGTCCTCGACGCGGGTGAGATTGGTTTCGGCCGCCTTGAGCCGCAGCTCGGCTTCGTGGCGTCGGGCGTGCAGGCCGGCGACGCCGGCGGCGTCTTCCAGCACGCGGCGGCGCTGCTCGGGCTTGGCCTGAATGATCTCGCCGATCTTGCCCTGGTGGACGAGGGCCGGCGAGCGCGCGCCGGTGGCAGCGTCGGCGAACAGAATCTGCACGTCGCGGGCGCGCACATCGCGGCCGTTGATGCGGTAGACCGAGCCGGCCTCGCGCTCGATGCGGCGGGAAATTTCCAACAGCTGGCTGTCGTTCATTGCCGCCGGCGCGGTGCGATCGGAATTGTCGATCGTCATCGTCACTTCGGCGTGGTTGCGCGCGGGGCGATTGCCGGAACCGGCGAAAATCACCGCATCCATGTCGGCGGCGCGCAGCGATTTGTAGGAGGTCTCGCCCATCGCCCAGCGCAGCGCCTCGACGAGATTCGACTTGCCGCAGCCGTTGGGGCCGACCACGCCGGTCAGGCCAGGCTCGATGACGAAGTCGGTGGCCTCAACGAAGGACTTGAAGCCGTGAAGGCGCAGGCGGGTGATTTTCATAAGCACGCATCTCTGTTGGCAGGCGCGAATCCCCCTGCCGGGACAATACCATGAAAGGCAATGTCGCTATCCGGGCGAGTCGCGCGAGGCGCCTCATGCGGTCGGACAATGGCCGCGGTGCGCCGCGAGGGCAACCGGCGAAAGCCGCTTTTCCCAAGGGATTTATGCCGGGAAAGATACGGTTATCGAGATGCGAATCAGGATTGTGCCGTGCGAATCAGCTCTTGAGCAGCGGATTGATCTTCTTGGCGAATTCCTCGAACGAGGTCTCGCCCTTGATCTTCTCGCCGTTGACGAAGAACGTCGGCGTCGAATCGACCTTCAGAACGTCGCTGGCATATTTCTGGTCGGCGGCGATCTTGTCGAGCAGCGCCTGGTCCTTCAGGCAAGCCTCGACCTGCTGCTGGGTGAGACCGGCCTGCTTGCCGATCCGGGTCAGGGTCTCCGTGGTGTTCTTCACTACCCAGTCGTTCTGTTGGCGGAACAGCATGTCGGTAACGGCAAAGTATTTCGGCGCGTCGCCATTGGCGATGCAGCGTGACAGCATCGAGCCGGCGGCGGCTTTGATGTCGAGCGGGAACTCGCGGAAGACGTAACGTACCTTGCCGGTGTCGATGTATTCCGACTTGATCTTGGGAAACACCTGCTCGTTGAAGGCCGCGCAATGTGGGCAGGTCATCGAGGCGTATTCGGTGATGGTGACGGCGGCGTCCTTCGGGCCCAGCGCCATGTCGGGCAGCGACACCGGCTTGGCGACGTCGCCAGCGGCCTGCGCGATAGCTTCCGAGATGAACCGCAGCGGTGAGAGCCCGGCGACCGCGGCAAGCCCGGTCAGCGACAGCATCGTGTTGAAGGCGCGGCGGGTGATGATCAAGGTCGGCTCCCGGATTGGCGTGGTGTCGCCCGAAATTCCTATTCAGACGGCCTGTCGCTAGCTTGAAACGTCGTTTGAGGCAATGGCGAGCGGCAAGGACAGGTCCAGTTTGGCCGCAGAATAAGGCTCAATTTCGCTTGATGGCGGCCCCGAGGCGCGCCAGCGCCGACTTCAATTGTTCATCTTCGATGTCGCCCAGGCGCTCAGCCACCTCGGCCACCGATTTGGCGTCCGGCGGGCTGGGCCGGGTTGGCCGTCGGGCGCGCGACAGCGGAGCCTGGCGGAAGGCCAGCTTGCCGACCGCGCTCCATCCGAAGAAGCGGTTGACCCGTTGCAGGATCACATCGGCGGAGTGCTGGATCTCCAGCGCCATCGGACCTTCGACCCGCAGCACCAGCGTGGCCGGCTCCTGCGGCTGACCCTCGACCGGCCGCGGCCATTGCATCTTGAGCGGCTCGGCATGGGCCGCGATCTCCGGCCCGGCAATCTGCGCCCACCGCGTTACCAGCTCGCGCGCGGCAAAACCCTGCTTGGCGTAGGCCTCGGCAAAGACGTCGTTGAGCAGGAGCGACAGCGGCTTGGCGCTGATGGGACCGGGTTTGATGGGGCGAAGCTTGGACATGGGACCTTATAGCACTCCGGAGCGTCGGCCACAGGCTCTTGGCCGCGAAGAAAGACGTGGACGCCCGCGCCCAGCGTGGGCATGACGTGGAGAGATCGGTGCATTGCCGCTACAGTGCGAGCATGAGCCCCAAATCCGCCCTCAGGGCGAAATCGGAACCAGTTCCGCCGGAGACCTCGTCGCGCCCGCTCGCGCTGCTCGATTGGTACGACCGCCATCGCCGCCGATTGCCCTGGCGCGCTGCGCCCGGCGCGGCATCCGACCCTTACCGCGTCTGGCTGTCCGAGATCATGCTGCAGCAGACCACGGTGAAGGCGGTCGGGCCCTATTTCGAAAAATTCGTCTCGCGCTGGTCTGACGTCACCGCGCTCGGGCGGGCCTCGCAGGAGGACGTGCTGCGGATGTGGGCCGGGCTCGGCTATTATTCTCGCGCCCGTAATCTCCATGCCTGCGCGGTCGCGGTGACGCACGAGCATGGCGGCACCTTTCCGGACACCGAAGCGGGCCTGCGCGCGCTGCCGGGCATCGGGCCCTATACGGCGGCAGCGATCGCCGCGATCGCGTTCGACCGCCGCACCATGCCGGTCGACGGCAATATCGAACGCGTGGTCTCGCGGCTCTTTGCAGTTGAAGAAGAGCTCCCGCAGGCCAAACCGCGGATACAGCACTTGGCGGCGACGCTGCTTGCGGACTCTCGCGCCGGCGACAGCGCGCAGGCGCTGATGGATCTGGGCGCCTCGATCTGCACGCCGAAGAAGCCGGCCTGCTCGCTGTGCCCGCTGAACGAGGATTGCACGGCGCGCGCGCTGGGAACGCAGGACACGTTTCCGCGCAAGGCGCCGAAGAAGAGCGGCGCGCTACGGCGCGGCGCCGCCTTCGTCGTCACGCGCGGCGACGAGCTTCTCGTCCGCAGCCGCCCCGAAAAGGGTCTGCTCGGCGGCATGACCGAGGTGCCGGGCTCGGACTGGCTGGCCGGACAGGACGATGCCAAGGCCAAACAGCAGGCGCCCGAGTTGAAGGGGCTGTCGCGCTGGCAACGCAAGGTCGGCGTGGTCGCCCACGTCTTCACGCATTTCCCGTTGGAACTGGTGGTCTACACGGCGAGGGTGGGGGCGCGGACGCGGGCACCGGCGGGCATGCGCTGGGTGCCCATCGCGACGCTCGCCGACGAAGCATTGCCCAACGTCATGCGTAAGGTGATTGCGCATGGATTGGACCCCTAGCAGCCCATCCTGCTGACAACATGCTGGCAGCAGGCCTGCGTTAGCTGTGGCTGGCAACGGAGGGTCGCATGATCAAGACCGCGCTCGACAACTTTCCAAGGCCACCCTGTGCCGAGCTGCTCGGGTGGCGCCTGCTCGACGCCCGGCCCGGGGAAGGCTGGATCAAGCTCGCCTTCGACGGCAAGCCGGAGTTCTGCAATCCGGCCGGCTTCATCCAGGGCGGCATGCTATCGGCCATGCTCGACGACACGATGGGCCCCGCCGTGCTGGTGATGAGCGAGGGCCGGCTCTACACCACCACCATCAGCATGACCGTGAATTTCCTGGCTCCCGCAAAGCCCGGACCGATCATCGGCGAGGCCAAGGTGACGCAGCTCGGCAGGACGATTGCGTTCGTCGAGGCCAGGCTGACGGCGGAAGACGGGACGCTGCTGGCGGCGGCAAGCGCGAGCGAGCGGCTGCTCGAAGCGGCGAGGGTGGTGGGCAAATAGCTGCCGCGCACTCTTCCTTCCTTCTCCCCTTGTGGGAGAAGGTGGCGCGAAGCGCCGGATGAGGGGCTTGTCTCGACGAGTTCGAGTGAGAGTTAGACTCGTCAGCCAAGTGAGCTTGCATCCACCGGCGTCGCTGCCCTCTCCCGCAAGGGGCGAGGGCGCATCAACGTGCGTCTCGCTTCGTGCGAATACTCATTTCGTCGCGCGCGCACCCGCGCTCACGATCGGCGGCTTTGCATTCAGCGCTTCCACCTGGAAGCCGGCGACGCGCTTGTAGTTGGCGGCGACATCCTCCAGCTCCTGTTGCGACAGCACGTCGGTGACGACCTTGTAGCCGTCGGGCGCGCGCTCCTCGACCAGCTGCATCACCTGCTCAGGGCCATTCTTGCGGTTGAGCAGGACGAGACTGGTGGTTGCAGGCCGCCGCTCCGCCTCATAGGCGAGCAGGGCCGCTTGCGTCGGGCCGTTCGCCAGGATCTCGCGGGTGATGGTGCGGGCATCGAGGATCGCCTGCGACGCGCCGTTGGACCCGATCGGATACATAGGATGTGCTGCGTCGCCCATCAGCGTGACGCGGCCGAAAGTCCATTGTGACACCGGATCGCGATCGACCAGCGGATATTCATAGGCGTGCGGGCAGTTCTTGATCAGGCCGGGCACGTCGAGCCAGTCGAACTGCCAGCTCTCGAACCAGGGCAAGAACTCTTCCAGCCGGGCGGTCCGGTTATAGTCCTCGCGCCGCCATTGATAGGTCGGCGGCATGTGGCGCTCGGCAACCCAGTTGATCAGATGGTTGCCCGCGGCGTCCGGTTCCTTCGAGATCGGATAGCAGACGAATTTCAGGATCTCGTGGCCGGCCATGATCATGGTACGGCCGGTGAGGAACGCCCTTGCAGGCGTGACGCCGCGCCAGAGGATACGGCCGTTCCAGATCGGCGGGCCTTCGTCGGGATAAAGTTTTTCTCGCGCGGCGGAATGGATGCCGTCGGCGGCGATGAGGAGCGCGCCGTCGTAAGTCCCCGCGGCCTTGCCGGTGGCCTTGTCGATGAAATCGGCGCGCACGCCATCGGCGGTTTCGCTCCAGCCGGTCAGATGATGGCTGGTGAGGATGTTGTCGCGGCCGAGGCGTTCGATCGCGGTGTCGAGCAGCAATTGCTGGAGCGTGCCGCGATGGATCGAAAACTGCGGCCATTTATAGCCGGCCTCCAGCCCGCGCGGCTCGCTCCAGATCGGTTTGCCGTGCTTGGAGAAATAGGCAAGCTCGCGGGTGCGCACGCCGGCGGCATCGAGCTTGTCCATCAGGCCGAGCTCGATCAGCTCGCGCACCGCATGCGGCAGCACGTTGATGCCGACACCGAGCGGCCGCAGTTCGGCGACGCTCTCGAACACTTTCACGGGAATGCCGATTTCGTGCAGGCTGAGCGCAAGCGTCAGCCCGCCGATGCCGCCACCGGCGATGAGTACGGTCATGGGAAAGCCCCTCCAACTAGGGCGTCTTGGCACAGCCGGGCGCCGGTGGGCAACTGCGAAGAGCAGGAGTACTAGGGAACGCCGCGCTATGGACCTCGGGGCCGGCAGCCGTTACCTTCCGGCTTTCCCATGAGGTCCGACATGCTCAAGCTCTACTACGCCACCGGCACCTGCGCGCTCGCCACCTACATCACCCTGGAAGAAGCCGGCGCCGACTACGCGGCCGAGCGGCTGAGCTTCAAGACCAACCAGCAGAACAGCGCGGAATATCTCGCGATCAACCCGAAAGGCCGCGTGCCCGCGCTGGTGACCGATCGCGGCGTCCTGACCGAGACCCCGGCGATGCTGGCCTATCTCGCGCAGACCTTCCCCAAGGCGAAGCTCGCGCCGCTCGACGATCCCTTCGACTTCGCCCAGGTGCAGTCGTTCAACTCCTATCTCTGTTCGACCGTGCACATCAACCATGCCCACAAGATGCGCGGCGCACGCTGGGCGAGCGAAGAGAGCTCGTTCGCCGACATGAAGGCGATGATCCCGAAGACCATGGGGGCCTGCTTCGCCCTGATCGAGCAGAAGATGTACAAGGGGCCCTGGGTGATGGGCGAGCAGTTCACGATCTGCGATCCTTATCTCTACACCCTGTCGACTTGGCTCGAAGGCGACAGCGTCGACATCAACGCGACGCCCAAGATCGCCGATCATTTCAAGCGCATGTCCGACCGGCCCGCCGTGCGCAAGGTGATGGACGCGCAGAAGGCGTAGGAGCGCGGCAACATATTCCCCTGTTGTCCCGGGCAAGCGTCAGCGCAGACCCGGGACCCGTAACCACAGGGGGAAGTCGTGACGCAAGCTGACAATCGCGAGCCTTCGCCAAACCACGTGCTGTGGTTATGGGTCCCGGCCTTCGCCGGGACGACCCGTTTGTTTTGAAGCGGCGTCCTACCCAGCGCGCCCTTTCTTCTCCAATTGCCGTCCCGTCTCCAGCATCAGCCGCCTGAGCCAGATCGAGCCCGGATCCATCTGTGCGCGGGTCGGGTAGAACATGAACTGCTCGTCGATGCCGGGGTCGAGCGGTGGCGTCACCGTGACGAGGCCGAGCTGCTTCGACAGCGCCGCGATCAGCCGGCGCGGCACGAAGGCGACGAGGTCGGTGCGGGCGGCGACGTGCAGCGCTTCGAGATAACCCGGGACGACGAGAGCGATGTGCCGGTCTATGCCCTTGGTGCGTAGCCAAGTGTCGATCAGGTCCTCCGGCTGGCCGCGGATGATGACGCCGACATGGCGTGCGGCCAGGAACGTCTCGCGCTGCTTCAGCTTCGCAGCCATGGGGTGGCCGCGCCGCACGGCCAGCGCGTCGCTGTCGGTGTAGAGCAACTGGCGGTGAAACCCCTTGAAGGCGTTGCCGATCGAGATCACGAGATCGATGGTGCGGGCGAACTCGGCGTGGAAGATCGCCGGTCCCCGCCACGGCACCACGTCGATCCGGACGTTGGGCGCGGCCTGCGTCACCTTTTCCATCAGGGGCGGCATCAACAGCTCGACCGCGAGATCCGGCATCATCAGTCGGAATTGCCGCTCGCTGCGCGCCGCGTCGAATTCATCCGATAGGAACAGCCCGCGCACCTGGTCGAGCGCCTGCGCCAGCGGCGCGCGCAAGGCTTGCGCCCGCGGCGTCAGCTCCATCCGCGCGCCCGTGCGTACCAAGAGCGGATCGCCAAGGATGTCGCGCAGACGCTGGAGCGCATGACTGGCCGCCGGCTGCGACAGCCCGATCCGCAAGGCGGCGCGGCTGACGCTGACCTCGCGCAACAGTGCGTCGAGCGCGGTCAGGAGATTGAGGTCGAGCGAATTCAAATTCATGAGGCGAATAGATATCATACCCACTATCGATTTGAAGAATTTAGAGCCGGCGGCGATGATCTCGATTGTTCTCACCAAGGGAGATGCCGCCATGAACGCGAGCGCCAACAAGAAGCTGATGCAGGATATCTTTGCAGCCGCCGCCAGTCCCGATCCGGCTGTGCGCGACCGCGCCTTGTTCACCGAAAGTCTTGCCGACGACGCCAAATGGATCGTGACCGGCCAGTACTCCTGGTCGCGCACGTTTTCGGGCAAACATGCGATCCTCAACGATCTGCACGGCTATGTGCGGACCCGCCTTGTCGACCGGACGCGGACGGTCGCCCATCGCTTCATTGCCGACGGCGATGTCGTCGTCGTCGAAGCGAAGGGCGACAACGTCACGCCAGAAGGCGTGCGCTACGACAACGACTATTGTCTCGTGTTTCGTCTCGAGGACGGCAAGATCAAGGAGATCCGGGAATATTGCGACTCGGTGCTGACCGAGAAGGCCCTCGGTCCGTTTCCGCAAACGCTCGTGAGGGCCGCGAGCTGAGCGGATCGAGCGACGTCGCGTCCGTCGACCGGTGCCGTCCGCCGCGGCCGGCGATGGTCGTGTCGGTGGCGCTGGCCGGACAAGCTGCAGCGGCGTGCATGGCGCTGCGGGCTTAGCGCCAAAACCTTGTTCACCTGCCGATAAAATCAGCAGATGTTGTGCCACCCGATCCATGCGCGCGCGAACAATTTGAAGGTTCAATTAACGAGTGTCCCCCATTGTGTCGCGGTGCAGCGTGGGTCGCGAACAACGCGACGCGCGGCTGCCAGGGTGGCCGGTGACGATCGCCGGATTAGGCCGGCCGCTCGAATTGACATGCATCTGGGTGGACAGTGGGAATGCCGAGTTTTCGTTTGCGGATCAGGGGACGCCTGTACGCAGGTTTCATGGTCTTGGTGGCGGTTGGTCTTGTGATGGCGGTGGTCGCCATCTGGAATTTGCGGTCCGTCCAGGATCAGGTCGCAAAACTCTCCAAATTGTCGGACAGCACGGCGCGCGTCCTGGAGATATCGACCCATCTTCAGGCCATCCAGCGGGCTAATCTGCGCTACATTTACGACGCTAACGAGCCTGCGATGCGGGAGGCTGCCGAGCGAGAGACCGCGGCGACCGGGCTGTTGCAACTCGGAGCAAAAGGCACCCTCTCGGAGGAGCGGCGGAAGCTCTACAACGATCTGATCGCCGACATCGCCAAAATGAAAAGCCTGCGTGACAGTCTCGGCGACGCCGTCAACGAGGCGCGGACCGGCAAGGCGACGCTGTTGCCGAGTGGCGAAGAGCTGACCGTCAAGATGGCCAAGCTGGTCGATGTGGCCCGCGCCGCCGCCGACGACGACACGGTGTCGCTCGTCGCGGACCTCGAGTCCCGGGTCCTGCTGGTTCGAATCGCGAACTGGCGCTTCCTCGCCCTGCGCGACACCAACGGGCCCACCGCCTTCAGAACCAATGTCGACAGGGCGGTGCAGCGCCTGGCGGCCGTCGAAAGGAGCCCGCAGGCGGCGGACCTTCGCTCGTCTCTGACGCCTGTGAAGACCGCCCTCGGCATCTACAAATCCGCGTTCGAAACGACCTCCGCCGCGATGCTGCGGTCCGACGAGATCTACCACAAGGATCTCGCACCGCTCATCTCCGCGAGCATCGCCAAGCTCAAGGTCGCGGAAACCGCCTTGAAGACGGATTACAAGGATTCGCGCACCGCGGCCGATGTTGTGATCGACGGCACGACGTCGCTACAGGGTATCGCGGGCGGCCTCGCCGTCCTGTTCGGACTGATCGTCGCCTTCCTGACCGCCCGCAGCATCGTGGGGCCGCTGACCTCGATGACGCGCGCAATGGGGTTGCTTGCCGGGGGCAATCTGGCCGTCGAGATACCCTCGCGCGGCAAAGCCGACGAGATCGGCGACATGGCCAAGGCGATCGACGTCTTCAAGACCAACATGATCGACACCGAAAGGCTGCGCCATGAGCAGACCGCAACCGAGGCCCGGCAGGCCGACAGCCGCAAGGCCGACATGGCCCGGCTCGCCAGCCAGTTCGAGCAGGCGGTGGGCGAGATCGTCGACACCGTATCCTCGGCATCGCACGAGCTCGAGGGCTCGGCCGGCACCCTGACCGCGACCGCGAGGCGCGCTCAGGATCTCTCCACCGAAGTGCAATCCGCCTCCCAGGAAGCCTCGGCCAATGTGCAGGCGGTCGCCTCCGCGACCGAGGAGCTGTCCTCCTCGGTGACGGAGATCGCGCGCCAGGTGCAGGAATCGGCGCGCATCGCGGGCGAAGCCGTCGGTCAGGTGAGCAAGACCAACGCGCGCGTCAGCGAGCTCTCCAAGGCTGCCGCCCGCATCGGCGACGTGGTCGAGTTGATCAGCACCATCGCCGGCCAGACCAACCTCCTGGCGCTGAACGCCACCATCGAGGCGGCGCGCGCGGGTGAAGCCGGCCGCGGCTTTGCCGTGGTGGCCTCGGAGGTCAAGGCGCTCGCCGAGCAGACCGCGCGGGCCACCGGTGAGATCGCCCAGCAGGTCTCGGGTATCCAGGCTGCGACGGAGGAGTCGGTCGGCTCGATCAGGGAGATCAGCGGCACCATCGAGCGGCTGTCGGAGATCTCGTCGACGGTCGCCGCTGCCGTGGAGGAGCAGGGTGCGGCGACGCAGGAGATCTCCCGCAACGTGCAGCAGGCCGCCCAGGGAACGCAGCTTGTGTCGTCCAACATCGGCGACGTGCAGCGCGGGGCGTCCGAGACCGGCTCGGCCTCCTCGCAGGTGCTCTCGGCGGCACGCTCGCTGTCGGCCGACAGCCACCGCCTGAAGCAGGAAGTCGCCAACTTCCTGAGCTCGGTCCACGCCGCCTGAGCCTCAAAAGCAAAGGCCGCGCGCATGCGCGTGGCCTTGCGTTGTGACCTGACGCGATCAGGCGACTTTCGTCGTCATGTGCCTGAACATGTTGCTGCGGGCCTCGTCGTCCATCTCCGCCTTGAAGGTGAACTTGTCCTTCAGCGCGATCGCGCGCGCCGCCGCGGGCCGGGCCGAGATCTCGTCCACCAGCCGCTTGACGTTCGGGTATCGCGCGAAGGCGTCGTCGCCGAGCTTGAATGGCACCATCCGGGCCCAACCCCACAGCGCCATGTCGACGATCGAATAGCTGTCGCCGACCATGTAGCGGCGGCCTTCGAGGTGACCGTCGAGAATCTTGTAATGGCGATCGGTCTCGAACTGGTAGCGGTTATGCGCGTAGTCGTGGTTCTGGTCTTTCGGCGCAAAATGCTTGAAGTGCACGGCCTGACCCGAATACGGCCCGACGCCGGTGGCGACGAACATCAGCCATGACAGCATCTCGCCGCGAAAATTGGCGGCCGGCAGGAATTTGCCGGTCTTCTCGGCGAGATACAGCAGGATGGCGTTGGAATCGAACACGATGGTGCCATTGTCGTCGATCGCCGGCACCTTGCCGTTCGGATTGATCTTCAGATAGTCCGGCGTGAACTGCTCGCCCTTGCGGGTGTCGATCTTCACCGGCTCGAAGGGCAGGCCGGCCTCTTCGAGATAAAGCGCGACCTTGGTCGGATTCGGCGAACCGTTGAAATAGAATTTGAGCATCGGGCATCTCCCCTGTGTTTGTTGGCTGAAAGTGGAGGCAGCAACATGTCCGCAAGCGGCCTTGTCTTGCCTGAACCTTGTCGGGGAGGGCAACCGGCGAGTTTGCCGGGCGGTATCTGCGCGTCACGCAGATCAGCCGGCGTAACAAAGGCCGATCGCCGCCGTAATGACCATGGCCGCGCCCACGAGCTCCAGGCGCAGCCCGAGCCGGGTGGCGATATGCATGTCGGAGGCCCGCGCCGCGCGCTCCGATCCGCGCGCGTAGCCGTGAACGATGACGTCGTGATTGAAGCTGTCATGGGCCTCGTTGCTGCTGGCGAGCCCGACACAGACGACGAGCACGCCGAACAAGGCGAGGCCGAAAAATCCCAGCAGCGCGATCAGGAACATCGGAAACATGCCGACCAGAAAGATCGGCAGCAGCGGCACCAGCAGCAATGTCTCGGACTGTCGTCGCATGGCTCGACCGGTCAAGACGGGGCGTAGGCGGTCAATCTAGTCCCGCCGGCCGCTGTGTTCAACCAGTCTCGTCATTCCGGGGGCGCGCCAAGAGGCGCGCCTGACATGACAGGGCGGCTACCCCGCCGCCATGCCGGCGCGAATCTCGGCGCGGAGCTCGTCGATCAGCTTGAGACCCTTCTTGGTCTCGATGTGCCAGAAGGTCCATCCGTTGCAGGCTTGCGCGCCTTGCGCCACCGCGCCCATGCGGTGGATGGAGCCGACCTTGTCGCCGAACATGATGGCCCCGTCGGCGCGGACCAGCGCGCCGAGCTTCTTCTTGGCGTCGAACAGCTTGGTGCCGGGCATGATCATGCCACGCTCGATCAATTCCGAGAACGCAACCCGCGGCGCCTCGCGCGCCGTCATGAACGGGGCGAGGCTTGCCTCCGGCAGCGGCTCGACCGCGGCGATGCGCGCTTGTGCCGCCTTCGCATAGGTCTTGTCGCGCTCGAAGCCGATATAGGAGCGGCCGAGGCGCTTTGCGACCGCGCCGGTGGTGCCGGTGCCGTTGAAGGGATCGATCACGAGGTCGCCGGGTTTGGAGGACGACAGCAGCACGCGCGCGAGCAGGCCTTCCGGCTTCTGCGTCGGGTGCACTTTCTTGCCGTCGGCGCCCTTGAGGCGCTCCTCGCCGGTGCAGAGCGGGATCAGCCAGTCGGACCGTGCCTGCACGTCCTCGTTGGCGGCCTTCAAGGCTTCGTAGTTGAAGGTGTAGCCCTTGGCCTTTTCGTCGCGCGCGGCCCAGATCATGGTCTCGTGCGCGTTGGTGAAGCGGCGGCCGCGGAAATTCGGCATCGGATTGGTCTTGCGCCAGACGATGTCGTTCAGGAGCCAGAAGCCGAGGTCCTGCATGATCGCGCCGACGCGGAAGATGTTGTGATAGGAGCCGATCACCCAGATCGTCGCCGACGGCTTCATCGCGCGGCGGGCGGCAAGCAGCCAGGCGCGGGTGAAATCATCGTAGGCGGAGAACGAATCGAACTTGTCCCAATCGTCGTCGACCGCGTCGACATGGGATTCGTCGGGGCGCTTGAGATCGCCCTTGAGCTGAAGATTGTAGGGTGGATCGGCGAACACCAGGTCGACCGAACCAGCCTGAAGCTTCGACATCTCGGCGACGCAATCGCCGAGCACGATGCTGTGCGAAGGAGACTCAAAATTTGTGCGGGGCGCCCTTGCAGACGCCCCGCGACGCGACTCTACCATGACTCAAGAACTCTGACTCAGGCGACGCTGTCGGCGACGCGGGACCAAACAACCGACTGACCGTTACATTGAAGCGGCAAAGTAAAAATCGACTTAACCCGCCGCTTTCGTGAGCAGCCCTCACGTCGCACCTTGCACGCGGTTCGCTCCGCGCATTCTCCATGTTTTGCAGTGTATTTCGTGTTTCTTCGCGTTGCGGCTGTGATCGGAGCGCAAAAAGAATCGAAATTCCTCTCGGAAAAAATTGCTCGATGCCCGGAAAAAATTGCTGGCATTGCCATGCTGCCGCACTAGGCAATAATTGCCGAGCGGGATATTGATTAATGCAATGGAAATTTTAGGTATGTGGCGCGTTGAGCTTTCGCGCTCTTGCGCCGAGTTGAGCCAGGACCGAGGGAAGCCGCCATGCGCTACGATGATTTCCGCCGCAGCGACGACATCGAGGATCGTCGCGACGATGGTGGCGGCGGCGGTGGAGGAGGCGGGTTCGGCCTCCCCATAGGCGGCGGCGGGCTCGGGATCGGCACCATCATCGTGCTCGGCCTGGTCGGCTACGCCTTCGGCATCGATCCGCGCATCCTGATCGGCGGCGCCGAGATCCTCACCGGTGGCGGCCAGGCGCCGTCCTACCAGACCGATCGCCAATCGTCCTCCAACGCCAAGCGCGGCGCGCCGACCGACGAGATGGGCAGCATGATCTCCGGCATCCTCGGCGAGATCGACGATCGCTGGAGCGAGATCTTCCAGGCCTCGGGCCAGTCCTTTACCGGTCCGAAAGTCGTGCTGTTCCGCAACGTCACCAATGGCGGGCGCTGCGGCCGGGCGGAGTCGGCGATGGGACCGTTCTATTGTCCGCCCGACAAGACGATCTTTCTCGACACCGGTTTCTTCCGCGAGGTCGAGACGCGTTTTCGCGGCTGCTCCGGCAAGTCCGCTTGTAACTTCACCACCGCCTACATCATCGCCCACGAGGCCGGCCATCACATCCAGAACCTGCTCGGCATCATTCCGCGCGTGACGCGGCTGCAGCAGCAGGCCGGCAGCAAGGCGGAATCGAATGCGCTCCAGGTGAAGGTCGAATTGCAGGCCGACTGCCTGTCCGGTGTCTGGGTCAATCGCGAGGCGAAGAAGCGGCCGAACTTCCTGGAGCCGGGCGACATCGACGCCGCACTCACCACGGCGAGCGCGATCGGCGACGACACGCTGCAGCGCCAGTCGACTGGCCGGGTCGTGCCGGATTCCTTCACCCACGGCTCGGCGGCGCAACGCAAACAGTGGTTCATGACCGGCTACCAGCAGGGCACCGTCCAGGCCTGCAACACGTTTGGTGGCGGACAGTAGGGGTTATCCGTCATCCTGAGGTGCTCGCCGATTGGCGAGCCTCGAAGGATGGCGAGCCCGTGGCGCATCCTTCGAGGCGCGCAAGTGCGCGCACCTCAGGATGACGTCAGTGGTCTGTGAAGAAGGTGTGTTGCAATGACCTCCATCGACGAAGCAAAGCAGTTCGTCCCGCTCAACATCGCGGTGCTCACCGTGTCTGACACGCGCGCGCTGGCGGATGATAAATCCGGCCAGACGCTCGCCGACCGTCTCCTTGCGGCCGGCCATCATCTCGCCGCGCGCGAGATCGTCACCGACGACGTCGAGGCGATCCGCACCGTCATCCGCCGCTGGATTGCGGACGCGGGCGTCGACGTCGTCATCACCACCGGCGGCACCGGCTTCACGGGGCGCGACGTCACGCCGGAGGCGATCGAGCCCTTGTTCGAGAAGCGCATGGACGGTTTCTCGATCGCATTCCACATGCTGAGCCATGCCAAGATCGGCACGTCGACGATCCAGAGCCGCGCCACCGCCGGCGTCGCGGGCGCAACCTACATCTTCTGCCTCCCAGGTTCGCCCGGTGCCTGCCGCGACGGCTGGGACGGCATCCTCAAAGCCCAGCTCGACTACCGCACGCGGCCCTGCAATTTCGTCGAGATCATGCCACGGCTGGACGAGCACCTGCGCCGGCCGAAGGCCCAGGGCGCGACGGTGTGAGCGCTTGCTTCCCCTTCCCGCCTTGTGGGGGAAGGTGGCATAGGCGGCCTTGGGCCGCCGTTCTCAAAGAACGCCGAAGCGAAGCTTCGGCTATGGCGCCGGATGAGGGGTATCTATCGGCACGGAATGTGCCGAAGACGACCCCTCACCCAAGTGAGCTTATGTCTAGCAGCGTCGCTGCCCTCTCCCGCAGGGGGCGAGGGCACATTCATGCGCATCTCGCCCGCTGTTGCAGCATCAGAGATCCCGCTCCCACGTTTCCCCAATGAGATCCTGCCCGAAGCTGTGATGCGGCTCGGTCTTCACGAGCTTGAAGCCTGCACTTTGATAGATGCCGCGTGCGGCGACCAGGATGCTCTGCGTCCACAGCGTCATCTTGCCGTAGCCCCTCTCGCGTGCGCCCTGGATGCATTGGTCGACCAGCGCGCGGCCGACACCGAATCCCCGCGCTTTCTTTTCCACCTGCAACAGGCGCAGCTTGGCGATCTCGTCCGTGGCCTTGACCAGAAAGATCGAGCCGACCGGCTCGCCGCCCACTTCCGCAATCCAGCAGTGCTCGCGCGCGGCGTCATAATTCTTGATGAACTGTGCGCAGATCTCGGCGACCAGGGCCTCGTAGCTGATATCCCAGTTGTAGTCGGCCGCATAGGCGGCGGCCTGCCGGGAGATGACCCAGCCCATGTCGCCAACGCGATGGCTGCGCAGCATGAAAGCCGCGGGCTGGCTTCGACGCTCCAGCACAGCCTCGATGGTCGCCATAGCCTGCGTGAGCCGCGTTGCATCGCTGGCCGAAAGCTGAGCCAGCATTGCGGCGACCTCATTTTGCGAGCCCAGGTTCAGCTTGGCAAAGGTCTGGCGCCCCTTGGCGGTGAGGCTGAGCTGGTATTGCCTGCGATCCGCGGGCAGGGGCCTGCGGGTGATCAGGCCCTTTTCGTCGAAGCTTTGCACGATCCGGCTGAGATAGCCGGGGTCGAGGCCAAGCTCGTTGCCGATCTCCTTTGCGGCAAGGTCATCCCAGTGCGCGAGCTCGTAGAGTACGCGGGCCTCGCTGAGCGAGAACGGGCTTTTTCCGAGGTGCTGGTCGAGCACGCCAAGCTTGCGGGTGTAGAAGCGGTTGAAGGCGCGGACCGCTGCGATGTGGTCGTCGGTAGGATTGAACGACATGGGTCACCTCGATATTTGCCATTGTCAAATAATTATTTGACTTTAGCAAGTATCGAGGTGCCTCAGCCGACCATGACGATCCGGCTGCGCAGCATTATCCGCGACGAGCGGCCGAGCCGCCGGAGCAGCCGCGCCTCGGAGCGGCGGGCTTGGGGCGGGTAGCCGCCGATGCGGTCGTAGTGATCACGCGCGATCAAAAGTCCCTGATCGCCGAAGGGACCGACGAGCTTGCGCATCAGGGCCCGGAGGATATCGCGGAAGCCGGCATCGGCGTAGGGCGAGCGCGCATAGCGGAAGACGGCCGCACGATCCCGGCCGCTGGTCGAGACCGACTGGATGAACTGGGTGGTTTCCTCGATCCACCCGGTTTCCAGAACGGCGCCCGCAGGGAGGAACATCAGCCAAGACGAACGGGCCTGGAGTGCGCCGGCGGCAAGCGCGGCGCCTTGCGTTGATCCTTCGAAGCCGATGAATCGGCAGCCCGCGACGTCGGCAACGCGCTCGATGACGCCATTGCGGGTGCCGTCGACCAGGAGCACTTCCCGGATGATGCCTGCGGCAGCACCGGGTACCAGCGCGGCCAGAGTTGCGACCGCCGTCTGCTCGACGCCTTCGGTCGGAATGATGACGCTCAGCATGATTGAAGCTTCACTGTCCACACTTCGGGAGAAGCGTAGCTCATTATGAGGGCGTCATAAAACATGTGGCGCTGCCGAGTGCAACTTTCCGGCCGCGCTTCGGTATACGATGGTAAACCGCTGCGGCTCTCTCATCCAAATATGTCGCGTACGGGGCCGCGATATTGCCAATGTGTCGCCCCAAGCCTGTCCTGTCCGTATTAGTCCGGAGATGAGCCGCAACATTGCGCGGCGCGCCGGCCGTTCGCAACCTTGCAAGAGGAGGATGCGATAGCGGACGAGCGCGAGAACGGGAAAACCGTGCAATGGTGCTGCTGAAGAGGCTTCGAATGAACGCCGATCAACTTGCTGTTAACTCGCCCGCAACATCTCCCAGGCCGGACGGCGCGCCGACCTTGCGGATCCGCGCCCTGATGCTGGGTGAACGCATCAATCCCTCCGGACTCGAAATGGGCGCGACAGTCTCCTCGACGCCGGCCGCCTTCCGCGTCCATGCCGGCCTTGCGGTCATCTTCCGCTACGGCGTCGTGGTGCTGATCGGTCTCCTCCCTTCGGAGGAGAAGGTGCTGATCGACAGCCTGAAGTCCCGCGTGATCGGCGAGTTCAGCCCCTACGAGGAGGAGATCGCACATGCGCAACTCTGCAAGGACGAAAGCGCCGAGGCTATCCATCCGGGCGGCCCGATCTGCCTCGCCAAATTCTCCGACGACCGGCTGCTGCTGATCGCGGACGCGCTGGCCAAGAGCACCTCGCTCGCACGTGACGAGCGCCGCGTCGCCGCGGTCTTCGACGTGATCGAGCCATTTGCGCGCAAGCTCGCCGAGCAGGGCCGCACGCCGCCCCGGCGCAAGGGCATCTTGCAATTGATCGGCAATGCGCTTCTCGTCCAGCAGCGCGTCGCCGGTCGTGTTGCGGTGGCCGAGAAACCCGACGTGCTCTGGGAGAAACCCGAACTCGACCGGCTCTATGCCCGCCTTGAAGACGAGTACGAACTGAAGGAGCGCCTGGACACGCTCGAGCGCAAGCTCACCGCCGTGTCCGCGACCGCCAACGCGCTCACCGACATCATCGATACCCAGCGCTCGCTCCGGCTCGAAATCGCGGTGGTGGTGCTGATCGTGATCGAGGTCGCGATCGGGTGTTTCCAGATTTGGTCGGGGACGCATTAGAATGCGCGGGCCACTGGATCAATTTACCCTGCAGTTGAGATGCTCGTGACTGCGCCCTCGCCCCTTGCGGGAGAGGGCAGCACCGCGAGGAGACACAAACTCACAGGGTGAGGGGTATGTCTCCGCATACTCACATGCATACGTGAGCGACGACAAAACCCCTCATCCGGCACTTCGCGCCACCTTCTCCCGCAAGGGGAGAAGGGAAGTAAGATTGCCATCGTGCTCAAATCGTTCGCAGCACCGCCGCACAATGTCGTGCGATCATCAGTTCCTCATTCGTTGGAATGACAAAGACATCGACTGCGCTATCGCCCCCGTTGATACGCTCGCGCGCCGCATCATTCGCAGCGGCATCGATGCGCACACCGAGCCAGTCGAGACGCTCACCGATGGCGCTGCGGATTTCCCTGGCATGCTCGCCGATGCCGCCGGTGAAGACCAGACAGTCCAGCCCGGCAAGCGTTGTCGCCATCGCCGCCACCTCCTGCGCGGCGCGGAAGGTGAAGAGCTCGACCGCCTCCCGCGCCGCAGCTTCGCTGCTCGCAAGCAGCGTGCGCATGTCCGAAGCGATGCGGGAGACGCCGAGCAGGCCGGATTCGTGATAGAGCAGGTGCTGGACATCTTCGACCGACATCTTCTCGTGCTGTTGCAGATAGAGCAGCACGCCCGGGTCGATCCTGCCGCACCGCGTGCCCATCACCAGCCCGTCGAGCGGCGTCAATCCCATCGTGGTGTCGATGCTGCGGCCGTCGCGCAAGCCGCACAGGCTCGCGCCGTTGCCGAGATGCGCGATCACAGTGCGCTTCGCCACGAGCTGCGGCGCGATTCGGGCGAGCCGTCCCGCGACATATTCGAACGAGACGCCGTGAAATCCGTAGCGCCGGATGCCGCGCTCTTCATAACGTCGCGGAATGGCGAAGCGGCTGGCGGGCGGCGCAATGCCGTGATGGAAAGCGGTGTCGAAGCAGGCGATCTGCGTCAGGTCGGGCCTGAACGCCCTGATGGCGCGGACCGGCGCCAGGCACCGCGGCTGGTGCAGCGGTGCCAGCGGCGTCAGCGCTTCCAGCTTTGCGGTGACATCGTCCGTCAGCTCGACCGGAGCGGAATAGTCCGGACCGCCATGGACGACGCGGTGGCCGACGGCGCGCAAGCGATGGTCGCCGAAGCGATCCTCGATCAACCCGAGCACGTCGGCGAACAGATGATCGCTGGCCGCATCCGATGCTTCCCTCTGTTTCTCGAACAGGTCTTCGCCCGCGGGGCTCTTCACGACGAGCCGCGGCTTCGTCTCGTGCTCGTCGAGCAGGCCCTTGCAGAGCAGGGTGGGTTCGGCCGCCGAGATATCGAACAGACCGAATTTGATGCTCGACGATCCCGAGTTGAGAACGAGAACCGTGTTCAACATGGCTGCTGTCAATCGCCTGCCTCTGCCGGCGTGTTGCCGCCGGCGCTGTTCTGCCAGACCCATTCCTGGATTTCCGGCATGTCCTCGCCGTATTCGCGCACATAGCGCGAATGCTCGATCAGCTTGTCACGGAATTGCTGCTTCACCTGCGCCGCCCTGGTCGCGAGCCCCGGCACGCGCTCGATCGCCTCGATCGCGAGGTGATAGCGGTCGAGCTCGTTGAGCACGACCATGTCGAACGGCGTCGTCGTGGTGCCTTCCTCGGCAAAGCCGCGGACGTGCATGCCGGCGTGGTTGGTGCGGTTATAGGTCAGCCGGTGGATCAGATAGGGATAGCCGTGATAGGCGAAGATCACCGGCTTGTCGCGCGTGAACAGGCCGTCGAAGTCGCGGTCCGACAAGCCGTGCGGGTGCTGCTCCCTGGGTTGCAGCGTCATGAGGTCGACGACGTTGACGACGCGGATCTTCAGCTCGGGCAGCGCGTTGCGCAGCAGGTCGGCGGCGGCGAGCGTTTCCAGTGTCGGCACGTCGCCGGCGCAGGCCATCACGACGTCGGGCTCGCCATTCGCATCTTCCGTGCCGGCCCAGCTCCAGATGCCGATGCCGGCGTCGCAATGCGTGGCTGCCCCCTGCATCGACAGCCATTGCGGCGCCGGCTGCTTGCCGGCGACGATGACGTTGATGCGGTCATAGGTGCGCAGGCAGTGATCGGCGATCCACAACAGCGTGTTGGCGTCGGGCGGAAAATAGATGCGGACGATGTCGGCCTTCTTGTTGGCGACGAGATCGACGAAGCCGGGATCCTGATGGCTGAAGCCGTTGTGGTCCTGGCGCCAGACATGCGAGGTGAGCAGATAGTTGAGCGAGGCAATCGGGCGCCGCCACGGCAGATGCCGGGTCACCTTCAGCCATTTGGCGTGCTGGTTGAACATGGAATCCACGATGTGGATGAACGCCTCGTAGCAGGAGAAGAAGCCGTGCCGGCCCGTGAGCAGGTAGCCCTCCAGCCAGCCCTGGCAGAGGTGCTCGCTCAGGACTTCCATCACGCGTCCATCCTGGGCGAGGTGCACGTCGTAAGGTTCTGTCGGCTCCATCCAGACGCGTTCGGTGGCCTCGAACACCGCATCGAGCCGGTTTGACGCGGTTTCGTCCGGGCCCATGATGCGGAAGTTGCGGACCTCGGCGTTGAGGCGGATGACGTCGCGCAGGAATTTGCCGAGCTCGCGGGTTGCCTCCGCCACGACGCCGCCCGGCTGCGTCACCTCGACGGCGAAGCTGCGGAAGTCCGGCAGCTTCAGCTCCTTCTTCAGAAGGCCGCCATTGGCGTGCGGATTGGCGCCCATGCGGCGATGGCCTTCGGGCGCGAGCGCCTGCAGCTCGGCAACGAGCGCGCCGTTCGCGTCGAACAGCCTTTCCGGCTCGTAGCTGCGCATCCAGTCTTCGAGAATCTTCAGATGCGCCGGGTTCTCGCGACAGTTCGCGACAGGTACCTGATGCGCACGCCAAAATCCCTCCACCTTCTTGCCGTCGACTTCCTTGGGGCCGGTCCAGCCCTTCGGGCTGCGCAGCACGATCATCGGCCAGCGCGGGCGTTCGACGCTCTTGCGGCCGTCGCGGGCGTGCTGCTGGATCGACCGGATGCTGACGAGCGCGACGTCGAGCGCGTCTGCCATGGTCCGGTGCATCAATTTGGGATCGTCGCCCTCGACGAACAGCGGCTCGTGGCCGAGCCCGCGGAAGAGATCGCGGATCTCGTCGTCGCGCATCCGCCCGAGCACGGTCGGATTGGCAATCTTGTATCCGTTGAGATGCAGGATCGGCAGCACCGCGCCGTCATGCGCGGGATTGAGGAACTTGTTGGAGTGCCAGGACGCCGCGAGCGGGCCGGTCTCGGCCTCGCCGTCGCCGACGACACAGGCGACGATCAGGTCGGGATTGTCGAAGGCCGCGCCATAGGCATGCACCAGCGCGTAACCGAGCTCGCCGCCTTCGTGGATCGAGCCCGGCGTTTCCGGCGCCGCGTGACTCGGGATGCCGCCGGGGAAGGAGAATTGCCTGAACAGCTTGCGCAAGCCCTCGGTATCGCGCGCGATATCTGGATAGATCTCGCTGTAGCTGCCTTCGAGATAGGTGTTGGCGACCATGCCGGGACCGCCGTGGCCGGGACCGCAGACATACATCACGCTCAGGTCCAGCGCGCGGATGACGCGGTTGAGATGGGCATAAATGAAATTCAAACCGGGCGTCGTACCCCAATGGCCGAGCAAACGCGGCTTGATGTGCTCGGGCCGCAACGGCTCGCGCAGCAGCGGATTGTCCAGAAGGTAGATCTGCCCGACGGAGAGATAGTTCGCGGCGCGCCAATAGCGATCAAGCAGATCGAGGTCGCTGCTCGCTGCGGCCAATTGTTGTTGATTTGTCATGTTCCTGCCGACCTTCACCCGGGATCGTCACCAACCGAGTTCCGGCGAGATCGATCCTTCGGCAGCATCAAACGGGATCGGCGTGACGCCACTGTTGCGTGAGGTCAAAAGCGGGCGCGCGAAGTTTGGGCAGATCTACTGTGCATGGGGTTGTTTTCACGTTTTTTGTTTGCGTTCTTGATTTGTTCCTTTGGCGTGCTATCTTGTCTTCATGAGTCCAGCATCCTCTCATGCTCTCAAGCACCCGCCGGTCACGGCGCCCTCCGAGCCGGCGGGTGCGCCTTCTGACTTCCCTGAGCTGGCGGTCGCCATCGACCGCCAGCGCAGGCGAGGCCGGGGCGCGCAGTCCAACGCCAGCGGCCGGTTTGAGGCCGAGGCGCGCGTCACATTCGACGATGGCTGGCAGAGCCTTGAAGAACTGCCTCCGTTCAAGACCACGGTCGGGATCGACACCTCGCGCAAGGTGATCACCCGCAACGAATCTCCCGACATCGGCTTCGACCGCTCGATCAATCCCTACCGCGGCTGCGAGCACGGTTGCGTCTATTGCTTCGCGCGGCCGACGCATGCCTATCTCGGCCTGTCACCGGGGCTCGACTTCGAGTCGAAGCTTTTCGTGAAGCCCGAGGCGCCGGCGCTGCTCGAGAAAGAGCTTGCGGCGCCGGGATACGAGCCGCGGATGATCGCGATCGGCACCAACACCGATCCCTATCAGCCGATCGAGCGCGAGCGCAAAATCATGCGCGGCATTCTGGAGGTGCTGGAGCGCGCCGGCCATCCCGTCGGGATCGTCACCAAGTCGGCGCTGGTGACCCGCGACATCGACATTCTTGCGCGCATGGCCAAGCGCAATCTCGCCAAGGTCGGGATCTCCGTGACCTCGCTCGATCCGAAACTGGCGCGCACCATGGAGCCGCGAGCGTCCACTCCGTCGAAGCGGCTGGAGGCGCTGAAGCAGCTTTCCGAGGCCGGCATTCCGACCACCGTCATGGTCGCGCCCGTCATCCCCGCGCTGAACGATTCCGAGATCGAGCGCATCCTGGATGCCGCCGCCCATGCCGGCGTCAAGGAGGCCTCCTATGTATTGCTGCGATTGCCGCTTGAGGTGCGCGATCTCTTTCGCGAATGGCTGATGGCGAACTACCCGGACCGCTATCGCCACGTCTTCACGCTGATCCGCGACATGCGCGGCGGCCGTGACTACGACGCGAAATGGGGCGAGCGCATGAAGGGCACCGGCCCGATGGCCTGGACCATCGGACGCCGCTTCGAGATCGCCTGCGACAGGCTCGGGCTGAACAAGCGGCGCTCCAAGCTGACGACGGATCATTTTGCCAAGCCGAAGCGGAACGGCGATCAGCTCAGCCTGTTCTGAGGGACGAAGTGAGAGAGGCGTCGCATGAGTCAGGAACTGCCGGCTCCAATCCCGCGACTTACCGTCATCACGCTGGGCGTGAACGACATCCGCACCAGTATTGCTTTTTACGACGCGCTTGGTTTCTCGCGCCGGCTCAAGGTGACCGGCGAGGCCGTGGCGTTCTATGACACCGGCGGTCCGGTGCTCGCGCTGTTTCCCTGGGATCAGCTCGCGGTCGACGCCAAATTGCCTGATCATCCGAGGCCATCGACGTTTGGCGGCATGACGCTCGCCTGGAACTGTCGCGCGCGTGAGGAGGTGGATGCGGTGCTGGCGTTCGCCGTCGCCAAGGGAGCCGCGCTGCTGAAGGCCGCGCATGAGACCGACTACGGCGGCTATTCCGGCTATTTCGCCGATCCTGACGGCCATCCCTGGGAAGTCGTGGTCGCGCCCGGCATTGAAGTCGGCGAGGACCGGCGGGTGCATCTGGCGGAATAGGGCAGCTGACTTGAATAACGGGAATTGTCCGAGGTTCCCGGTTGCGCAGGCCATGCCGCTTGCGCACGATCCCGGCCATGATTCGGGATCAATCCGCCAAGAAGCCGGCCAAAGGCGCGCCCAAGAAGGCTGCGCCCAAGAACGGGAAGGCTGCGCCCAAGAACGGGAGGGCTGCGACCAATAAAATCGTCAAGGCGCTGGCCGGCGCCAAGGGCGCCATCATGGTCGCCCCGAGCTTCCGTCGCGAGCGCGCGCTGATCAAGCGCGGCGTCTGGCCGGTGGCGGGCTGCGATGAGGCCGGCCGCGGGCCGCTGGCCGGTCCTGTGGTGGCGGCGGCGGTGATTCTCGATCCCGACCGCATCCCGCGCGGCATCGATGATTCCAAGCGACTGACGGCCGAGGAGCGCGAAAGGCTGTTCGACAAGATCTGCGCCACAGCGCAGGTCTCGGTGGCCGTCGCCTCGCGCGCCCGCATCGACCGCGACAACATCCTGCGCGCCTCGCTATGGGCGCTGAAGCGCGCCGTGGTGGCGCTGCCCGAGCAGCCCCGGCACGTCTTCGTCGACGGCCGCGACCGGCTCGACACGGCATGCGATTGCGAGGCCGTGATCGGCGGCGACGGCATCGTCCTGTCGATCGCAGCGGCCTCGATCGTTGCCAAGGTAACGCGGGACCGCCTGATGTGCGCGCTGGCTCAGGACTGTCCCGGCTACGGTTTCGAGCAGCACAAGGGCTACGCCGTGCCCGAGCATCTCGACGCGCTCAACCGACTCGGTCCCACCGTCCACCACCGCAGCTTCTTCGCCCCCGTCGCCGCCGCCCGCGCCAGGCACATGCCCTGGACGGTCGAGCCGGCACAGGACCTGTTTGCAGTGACCGAGATCGAGCTGCAGGTGGACACGAGCCTGGAAGTCGACGCGTCGGCAAATCTCTAGACGAGACTCGGTTGCCACGACGCGCCGCGCCCTCTATCAAAATAGTCGTGAGCGAATAGGGCCGGCTGCACGGGTTGGCTGCATCTTTCGGACGTTGCATGCGGTTTACCTCCCTGGTCATCGAGCTCATTCGCGCGCGGCCGCGGCTGATCGTCTGGATCGCCGTGCTGCTCCAGGCGGCGATGTGGCTGTTCGTGGCGCTGGTGTTTTATCGCAGCCCGCCCGGCAGCCTCGCGACGCTGCTGGCCTTCGGCCGCGAATACCAGGTCGGCACCGATCTCGGCCCGCCCTTGCCGGTCTGGCTCGCCGACATCGCCTATCGCGCCGCCGGCGGCCATTTGTTCGGCGTCTACGTGCTGGCCGAGCTCTGCGGGATCGCGACGCTGATCACGCTCTATCACCTGTCCCGCGCGGTGGTCGGCCCCCAGCAGGCAGTGCTGGCCGTGCTGCTGACCATGACACTGCTGGCCTTCTCCTCGCCCGCACTCGACTTCGGCCCCCTAGTGCTGGCGCGGCCGCTCTGGGCGCTGCTGCTGCTGCATTCCTGGCAGATCATCGGGCAGCGCCGCGGCAACGCCTGGTTCGCCTGGTCGATCGAGGCCGGCCTCTTGCTGCTGACGACCCCGGCTGCGATCTTCCTGCTGCTGCTGATCGTCGTCTTTGCGCTCGCAACCGCGGACGGCCGTCGCACGTTGCGCGCCTTCGACCCGCTGTTTGCGCTGGTGGTCGTCGCCGTGCTGGCGTTGCCCTATGCCGTCTGGCTGATGCGCGCAGAGGTGCTCGTCCTGCCGGCCTTGCCTGAGGTGGCCCAGCTCAATGCCCGCGCGCTGCACGCGGCCTGGCTGCTCGGGGGGCTCCTGTTCGGTGCGGCGGCGATCCCGGCGCTGACCGTCCTCAACACCGGCCTGTTCGTTCCCAAGAGCGAGGAGGCGCCGATCATCTACCGCCCGCCGGTCGAGCCGCTCGCGCGCAATTTCGTCTATTTCTTCGCGCTGGCGCCGGCGCTCGGCGCGGTGCTGATCTCGGGTCTGCTGGGCCTCGACGCCGTCGTCGGCGGCGCCGGCGTCGTGCTGGTGTTGTCGGGACTTGCCGTGGTCGTGGGGGCCGGCGATCTCATCGCGATGCGCCGCGCGAGGATGCTGCGGATGGTCTGGGCGGCCGCCGTCATCGCGCCCGCAATCGGCGTCGTGCTCGCCGTCCTGCTCCTGCCGTGGACCGGTGCCAATGAGATCGCGACGTCGATGCCGGCGCGCGCGATTTCGGACTTCTTCGACGAGAGCTTTGCCCGCCGCACCAATCATCGCCTGCGCGCGGTCGCCGGCGAGACCCAGCTTGCGAGCTTGATCACGCTGCATTCCGGCCGGCCGCATCTCTTCATCGATGCCGAGCCTGCGCGTACGCCGTGGATCAATCAGGCCAAGTTCAGCGAGACCGGCGGCGTCGTGGTCTGGCGCGCCTCCGATACCGCCGGCACCCCGCCGCCAGACATTCTCGCGCGCTTTCCCGGCATCGTCCCGGAAGTCCCGCGCGCCTTCGAATGGCTGGTGACCGGACGCCAGCAACTCCTGCGCATCGGCTGGGCCATCGTGCGGCCGAAGGGGACGTAGTCCTTCTTTCCGTCGTCATTGCGAGGAGCGAAGCGACGAAGCAATCCAGTGCACCTCCGCGGCAAGATTCTGGATTGCTTTGCTGCGCTCGCGATGACGGGGAGAGGCCGTACGGCTCCTCACGCGCCTGCCAGCACCTTCGCGATCGCGCGCAGATCCTGCCAGGCCAGCCGCTTGTACGACGGCGAGCGCAGCAGATAGGCGGGGTGGAAGGTCGGCAGCGCGCGGATGGTGCGCCCGCCCGTCTCGTAGTCGAACCAGCGGCCGCGGGTACGCATGATACCTTCGCGGGTCGACAGCAGCGTCTGCGTGGAGGGATTGCCGAGCGTCACCAGCACATCCGGATTCACCAGCTCGATCTGGCGCTGGATGAATGGCAGGCAGATTTGCGTCTCCTGCGGCGTCGGCGTGCGGTTGCCGGGCGGCCGCCAGGGAATCACGTTGGCGATGTAGGCGGTGGTGCGGTTGAGGCCTATGGCTCCTATCATCAAATCGAGCAGCTTGCCGCTGCGCCCGACGAAGGGCAGCCCCTCGATGTCCTCGTCGCGGCCCGGTGCCTCGCCGACGAACATGATGCGCGCCTGCGGATTACCGTCGGCGAAAACCAACCGTGTCGCCGTGTGCTTCAGCGCGCAGCCCTCAAAGCTCTGCATCAACTCGCGCAGCGCCTCGAGCGTCGGCGCGGTGCGTGCGGCCTCGCGCGCCGAGGCGATTGCGATGTCGGGCGCGGGTGTGGCCTCGCCGCGCATCACCGCGGGCGCGGCGACCGGCCGAGGGGCCTCGACCGGAGGTGGCGCGCGCGGGGCCGAAGGTGGAACATCCAATTCCGCCAGGCGGTCGATCGGTTCCTCCGCGAGCGTGCAATCAACTCCGGCCTCCAAATAGAAGGCGAGAAGCTCTCGGACCGTGGGTGCGGGTTCTAGGATCATCGGAAAGTCCGACTATTAGTCCAGTTTGGGGTGCCTTGCACCCCGGCGAAACGCATTTCCGAGGTTGTCCTACCCGGAAAAATCGGAAACAAGAGGGCGCAATCGACCAAGGACCGTCTCAAGGGCTGAGATCAGATGAGCACCGAAGAACTTCCCCCGCGCGAATCCATGGAATTCGACGTCGTCATCGTCGGCGCCGGCCCCTCGGGCTTGGCCGCGGCGATCCGGCTGAAGCAGATCAATGCCGATCTCAATGTCGTCGTGGTGGAGAAGGGCTCCGAGGTCGGTGCGCATATTCTCTCCGGCGCCGTGATCGACCCGGCCGGGCTCGACAAGCTGACCCCGGACTGGCGCGAGGATTCCGATTGTCCGCTCAAGACGCAGGTCAAGGACGACCGCTTCTTCTGGTTCACCGAGACCAGCGCGATCAAGCTGCCGAACTTCATCATGCCGCCGCTGATGGACAACCATCACTGCTATATCGGCTCGCTCGGCAATGTCTGCCGCTGGCTGGCGCGCAAAGCGGAAGCGCTAGGCGTCGAGATCTATCCCGGTTTTGCCGCGGCCGAAGTGCTCTATGACGACAATAGCGCGGTGCGCGGTATCGCCACCGGCGACATGGGGATCGGCCGGGGCGGCCAGCGGAAGGACTCCTTTACCCGTGGCATGGAATTGCTCGGCAAGTACACGCTGTTCGCCGAAGGTGCGCGCGGCAGCCTGACCAAGCAGCTGATCTCGAAATACGCGCTCGACACCAAGAGTGAGCCGCCGAAATTTGGCATCGGGCTCAAGGAAGTCTGGCAGATCGATCCGGCCAAGCATCAGAAGGGCCTCGTGCAGCACGCCGTTGGCTGGCCCTTGAACAACAACACCGGCGGCGGTCTTTTCTTCTACCATTATGACGAGAACCTGGTGTCGATCGGCTTCGTCGTTCATCTCAACTACAACGACCCCTATTTGTCGCCATTCGACGAATTCCAGCGCGTCAAGAACCATCCGGCGGTCCGCGCGACGCTTGAAGGCGGCAAGCGGCTGGCTTACGGCGCGCGCGCCATCACCGAAGGCGGGTATCAGTCGGTGCCGCGGCTGAGCTTCCCGGGCGGTGCGCTAATCGGCTGCGCGGCCGGCTTCGTCAACGTGCCCCGGATCAAGGGCGTGCACAATGCCATGGGCACCGGCATGCTCGCGGCCGAACATGTTAACGCAGCTCTCGATGCGGGCCGCGCCAATGACGAGCTGGTCGAATACGAGAACGCTTGGCGCGATTCCGTCGTCGGTAAGGACCTCTATCCTGTCCGCAACGCCAAGCCGTTGTTGTCGAAGTTCGGCACCTTCATCGGCGCCGGGCTCGGCATCTTCGACATGTGGTGCAACACGCTGTTCGGCGGCTCGCTGTTTGGCACCCAATCGCACGCGAAGCCCGATCGCGCGACGCTCGATCCGGCCAAGACCCACGCGCCGAGGACCTACCCGAAGCCGGACGGCAAGATTTCCTTCGACAAGCTCTCGTCGGTGTTCCTGTCAAATACCAATCATGAGGAGGACCAGCCGGTCCATCTCAAGGTCACGGACATGAACCTCCAGAAGACCTCCGAGCATGACGTGTTCGCCGGTCCCTCGAATCGCTATTGCCCGGCCGGCGTCTATGAGTGGATCGAGGAAGGTTCGGGCCCGCGCTTCCAGATCAATGCCCAGAACTGCGTTCACTGCAAAACCTGCGACGTGAAAGACCCCAACGGCAATATCACCTGGGTTCCCCCGGAGGGCGGCGGCGGTCCGAACTACGAGGCGATGTAGGCTGGGGTCATCAAGCCATGATCCATGTGACCAAGGCCCAATGTGACCAAAGTTGCGTGATCTTCGCCCTGTGACGCACGTTCGCGTGAGAACCCGGCCGCCTTCGCGGGTCGTGGTCACGATAAGGCCATACTGGCGGCGTCTTGGGGCGCTCTTGACCGGCCACTTGGTCGATTTGGGCCGTGCGGAGGGGATCGCCCGGCCCGAATCCTTGCGGTGAAGCGCCAAAAGCGGCATTGTCGGCCTGACGGTTCCGGGTCCCCATGCCACCGGCCGCGTTCGCATGCGATACGGCCTTCTGCAAACCCAGGCACTACCAACTCAAGGCGAGCCCTGATGCTTTCAAATCGTTTCAACCGTTGGACTGTTGCCGCCATTGCCCTCATGGGCTCAGCGATGGCGACGGTCCCCGGCGCGGTCCGGGCGCAGACGCCGGACCATCCGTCCGACACCGCGGCGCAGTTTCCGACCCGAAACGATCTGAAGGCGCTGACCACCTCCGGCAGCTATCTCGCCGCCCGCCACGCCAGCGTCGAGCGCGATGCGGCCTCCGCCGCCGCGTTCTATCGCTCGGCCCTGCGCACCGATCCCAAGAACAACGAGCTGCTCGACCGCGCCTTCATCTCTTCGGTCGCCGACGGTGACATCGACGAAGCCGTCAAGCTCGCCGAGCGCATCCTGACCATCGACAAGACCAACCGCGTTGCACGCCTCGTCGTCGGCGTGCACGATCTCAAGTTCAAGAAGTATGCGGCCGCGCAGACCAACATCAACCAGTCGATCCGTGGTCCGATCACCGATCTCGTTGCCACGCTGCTGTCGGGCTGGGCCGCCTATGGTGCGGGGGATGCCAAGGGCGGCGTCGCCACCATCGACAAGCTGGCCGGTCCGGAATGGTATCCGCTGTTCAAGGATCTCCACGCCGGCATGATCCTCGAGCTTGCGGGCAAGGAGAAAGACGCCGGCACCCGGTTCGAGCGTGCCTACAAGCTCGACGATTCCATGCTGCGCGTCACCGAGGCCTATGCGCGCTGGTTGTCGCGCAACAAGGACTCGGCGGCCGCGACCACGGTCTACCAGGCTTTCGACAAGAAGCTCGCCCGCCATCCGCTGATCGTGGAAGGGTTGCGCGATACCAAGGCCGGCAAGAAGATGCCGCCGCTGGTCGATAGCGCGCAAGCGGGCGCCGCCGAAGCACTCTACGGCATCGGGGCCACACTGACCCGCCGCGGCGGCGAGGATCTGGCGCTGGTCTATCTCCAGCTCTCGCTCTACCTCCAGCCCACCCATCCCCTGGCGCTGCTCTCGCTCGCCGATCTCTATGAATCGGTGAAGCGGCCGCAGATGGCGATCAAGGTCTATGAGCGGGTGCCGTCGTCCTCGCCCCTCAAACGCAACGCCCAGATCCAGCTTGCCATCGATCTGGATTCCGCCGACCGCACCGACGAGGCGATCAAGATCCTCAAGGGCGTCACCACTGAGGATCCCAAGGATCTCGAAGCCATCATGGCGCTCGGCAACATCGAGCGCGGCCGCAAGAAGTTTGGCGAATGCGGCGCGACCTATTCGCAAGGCGTCGACGTTCTGCCGGCCGGCAACGACAAGGCCAACAGCGTCTGGTATTATTATCGCGGCATCTGCGAGGAGCGCTCCAAGCAGTGGGGCAAGGCCGAAGCCGACATGAAGAAGGCGCTCGAGCTGCAGCCCGACCAGCCGCACGTCCTGAACTATCTCGGCTATTCCTGGATCGACCAGGGCATCAATCTCGACGAAGGCATGAAGATGATCAAGCGGGCGGTCGAGCAGCGCCCGGATGACGGCTACATCGTCGACTCCCTTGGCTGGGCCTATTACCGCATCGGCAATTACGAGGACGCGGTGAAGAACCTCGAGCGCGCCATTGACCTCAAGCCCGAGGATCCCACCATCAACGATCACCTTGGCGACGCCTATTGGCGCGTCGGCCGCACGCTGGAAGCCAAGTTCCAGTGGGCGCACGCACGCGACCTCAAGCCCGAAGCGGATGAGCTTCCGAAGATCGAGGCCAAGATTGCCAACGGTATGACCGAAGACAATTCGAACTCCTCGGCTGCGCAGGCGGAGAAGGAGAAGAAGAAGGACGACGGCAAGGGCGGCTGAGTTGAGCGCATGATCCGGAAGAGTGTGTAGCGGTTTTCCGGCAAGATCATGCGTAGGAAGAACTAAGTTCTGGGGGCGTGTCGTCAATGCCGGCGTTGATTGAAGAAGGGCGCGCGAAGGTCAATCTGAGCCTTCGCGTGGTCGGCCGTCGTACCGACGGCTATCATGATCTCGAAAGCGTCGTCGCGTTTGCCGACTGCGCCGACCGGCTCACCCTGGAGCCCGGCGGCGAGCTGAAGCTCACCACGACGGGGCCGCTCGCGGCGGCCTGCGGCGATATGGCCGACAACCTCGTGTTCAAGGCGGCCAAGCTCCTGGCCGAAGCCGTCCCGAACCTGAAGCTGGGCGTCTTTGCGCTCGACAAGGTGCTCCCGGTCGCTGCCGGCATCGGCGGCGGCTCGGCCGACGCCGCGGCGGCGCTGCGGTTGCTGGCGCGTCTCAACGATCTGTCGCTCGATGACCCGCGGCTGCAGAAGGTTGCGCTTGCGACCGGTGCCGACGTGCCGGTGTGTCTGTTCTCGCGCGCCTGTGACATGACCGGTGTCGGCGAACAGCTGCTGCCGCTCGCGTTGCCGAGCATGCCCTGCGTGATGGTCAATCCGCGCGTGCCGGTCGCGACCAAGGATGTGTTCCAGGCGCTGGGCCTGCGCAATGGCGAACTTCTGGTTGGCGCCACCTCCGTCCTCGACGCCCCGGCCTGGCCGGGCGAGGCCGCCTCCATTGCCGATTGGGTCGACACGCTCGAGACCGTCGCCAACGATCTCGAAGCCCCGGCGATGCGCATCGAGCCTGTCATCGGCGACGTGCTGGAAGCCTTGCGTGGCTCCGCCGGCGTAAAGCTAGCCCGCATGTCCGGCTCGGGTGCGACGTGCTTTGCGATCTATGGCACGTCCATTGACGCGCATGCCGCAGCCGAAACGATCCGCCGCGATCACCCCGGCTGGTGGGTGCATGCGGGGACGTTGAGCTAGGTACGACCGCCGTATAGGGTGGGCAGAGCGAAGCGTGCCCACCAATTGTTCAGTCAACCGGATGCATGGGGGGCACGGCGCTGTCGCGCCTTTGCCCGCCATACGATAGCGCGGCCAGCCCGAGCTGCGTAGCCCGGATGAGCGAAGCGATATCCGGCACCTTGCTTGCCGCGTCCCGCAGTCGCTGCGCTCATGCGGGCTAGGAGTTCTCAGCCAGTCCGAGAAACCGCCGAATCTCGCTCAACACCTCCAGCGGCTTGTCATGTTGCAGCCAGTGTCCAGCCCCGGCGATGGTCTCGACGCGCGCCTGCGGAAAATAGCGCTCCAGGCCCGCGGCCCTCGCGCCAGCCAGAAAGCTTTCGCCGGCATTCAAGAGCAGCGTCGGACAGGTGATGCGCGACCACAGCGCGATGTGATCGTCCGGCCAGAGCCGGTGCGGCGCGGAGGCGCGCTGGTAGGGATCGAACTTCCAGCTATAGGTGCCGCCCTCGTTCTGCCGCGCGCCGTGGGTGGCGAGATGCAGCGCGAGGTCGCGAGACAGCCGCTTGTTGTGAAGCACCATCTGCGCCGCCGCGTCTTCGAGCGTCGAATAGCGGCGCGGTGCGCGGTCGTGCAGCTTGTCGAGCTGACCGACCCATTTGCCGATCCGCTCATGCACCGGCGGTTTTGGTGTATCCGGCAACATCGTCACGCCGTCGAGCACGACCAGCTTCGAGACCTGTTCGGGGAATGACCCTGTAAAGATCAGGCTGACCATGCCGCCCATGGAATGGCCGATGAGAGTCACTTGAGGCGCCGCGATGGCACGAACGAGCTGGGTCAGATCGTACACATACTCCGTCAGCGCGTAGCTGCCGCCTTTGGTCCAGTCGGAATCACCGTGACCGCGCAGGTCGGGTGCGAGCACGTGAAAATGCGGCTGCAGCGACCGGGCGATGACGTCCCAGCTCCGGCAATGATCGCGGCCGCCGTGAACCAGGATGGTGACCGGCGCGCCGTCGTTGCCCCAGTCGACATAGTGCAGCCGCAGGCCGTGAGACTCGTAAGTGCGGCTTTGCGGGGCAAGCATGGCGGCGCTATCCATTCACGGGCCGCCGCGCCAGTGCGAGCGACAGGCCGAGCCCTGCGATGAAGACACCGGAGCCCTGGGTGAGGCGTCGCATCAGGTGCGGCCTTCCGATCAACTGCGTGCGTGTCGCGGAGGCCATCAGCACCACCACGATGTCGGCGAGTGTGTTCAGCGTTACCGAGATCGCGCCCAACATGATGAACTGCAGCGTCGGGTTCGATCCCGCCGGGTCAAGGAACTGCGGAATGAAGGCGAGGAAGAATGCGGCGGTCTTCGGGTTCAGCGCCTCGACCAGCACGCCGTCGCGAAAGGCGCGCTTGTCGCCGACGGGCTCGTTGCCGAATGACAGCGCGTGGCCGGCGCTGCGAAAAGTCCTGATGCCGAGCCAGACCAGATAGAGTACGCCGACGAATTTCACGGCGGCAAACAGCTCGGCGCTGGCAAGGATGATCGCGGAGATGCCGAGGCTGCCCGCGACCACATGAACCAGCCCGCCGAGCGCGGTGCCTGCGGTCGATGCAAAACCGCTGCCGCGCCCTTCCGACAAGGTTCGTGCCGCGACGTAGAAAATGCCGGGGCCGGGAACGGCGGCGATGAGACAAGCGGCGGCCAGGAACAGCCAGAAATTCGTGTTGATCATCCTGCTTTGGTAGCGATGCTTGCCGCGATTGCAAGGCCCGTCGATTAAGGCCCCGTCGTTTAGCCCATCCGGCGGAAGATCACGCTGGCATTCACCCCGCCGAAGCCGAACCCGTTCGAGATCGCGTGCTGCATCGGCGTCGGGCGCGCCACACCGGCGACGATGTCGATGCCGTCAGCGGCGGGATCGGGGTTTTCGAGATTGAGTGTCGGCGGCGCGATCTGGTCGCGCAGGGCGAGCACGGTGAAGATCGCCTCGAGCCCTCCGGCGGCGCCGAGCAGATGTCCGGTGGCCGATTTGGTCGCGCTCACGGCGATGCCGCGGTGACGGCCGAACAGCGCGGCAATCGCGCCAAGCTCGCTCTCGTCGCCGGCCGGCGTCGACGTCGCATGCGCGTTCAGGTGCTGCAGATCCGCGGGCGCAAGCTTGGCCTGCCGGAGCGCGATCTCCATGGCGCGCCGGGCGCCGTCGCCGTCGGGCGGACCCGATGTCATGTGATAGGCATCCGCGGTCGTGCCGTATCCGACGATCTCCGCGATCGGGGTCGCGCCGCGCGCCAATGCATGCTCCAGCTCCTCGATCACCAGGATGCCGGCGCCTTCGCCCATGACAAAACCGTCGCGGTCGCGATCGAACGGGCGCGAGGCGCGCGCGTCATTGAACCCGCTCGACAGTGCGCGGGCCGCGGCAAAGCCGCCGAGGCTGACGATGTCGATGCAGGCTTCAGTACCGCCGCAGATCGCGACATCAGCCTCGCTTGCGCGGATCATGCGCGCGGCATCGCCGATCGCCTGAACGCCGGCGGCGCACGCCGTGACCGGTGTGCCCAGCGCTCCCTTGTAGCCGTATTTGATCGAGACGTGGCCGGCGGCGAGATTGGCGAGGAAGGAGGGGATCGTGAACGGCGACAGCCGGCGCGGTCCGCGCTGTTCGGTGATGCGCACCGCCTCCGCCATCGCCGGAAAACCGCCGACGCCGGAGGCGATGATCGTCGCAGTTCGTTCCTGCGCCGCCGCGTCCTGCGGCGTCCAGCCGGCCTGCGCAACCGCTTCTGCGGTGGCGAGCAGCGCGAACAGGATGAAGCGGTCCATCTTGCGCTGGTCTTTCGGCGCGGCGGCCTGCGCGGGATCGAAGCCACCGTCGGCGTCCTCGGCCTTGTCGGGCACGAGGCCGGCGATGCGTGCGGGCAGCGCCTGCGACCATTCCGGCAGCGGGCGCAGCCCGCTTTGGCCCGCCAGCAGCCGGCGCCAGGACAGTTCGACACCGCAGCCAAGCGGCGACACCGCGCCCATTCCCGTCACGACGATACGACGCATGTCAGTCTCCAGCCGGCGCGACGGCCGGGTTCATGGCTTTGAGCGAGGTCAGCCGTTTGCGCATGAGACGGCTGGCGCGGGGACCGGCGATGATGACCGCATTGGTGAGCGTGATCGGCTGCATGTCGGCGGCATCGACCACGACCGGATTGAACGGACGACGATCGTGCCGGTTCGCGAGCAGGATCGCTTCGCCCTTCGGTGCGAGATGCTTGTTGCCCCAGGCGAGCAGGGTCGCGACCACGGGGAAGAAGTCCCGGGCCTTGTCCGTCAGCACATATTCGTAGCGCGGTGGCCGTTCGTGATAGCGGCGGCGGACGAACATGCCGGTGTCGGTGAGATGGGCCAACCGCCGGGACAGGATGTTCGGCGCGATCCCGAGGCTTTGCGAAAATTCGTCGAACTTAGTTGCGCCCTGGAACGCATCCCTCAGGATCAAAATGCTCCACCATTCGCCGACCGTCTCCACGGCGCGGCCGACCGGACATTCCTGGATGGAGGGGGACTTGGGCTGCATGGTTCGAAAGTAGGGATGTAACTTTCAAAATGCAAGTGACAAGGGCGACTTCCCCGCACGACAGGACGAGGTGCGGGACTGTAAAACTGTCTCTGTGATTCGGGATGCGAGTTGGCGAGCGACGCCTGCGCTCCTTGCTCCGTCATTGCGAGCGCAGCGAAGCAATCTAGAGTCCCTCTGCGGAAAGATTCTGGATTACTTCGCTGCGCTCGCAATGACGCTGTTGATGCAGTGGTGGCGCGTACCTCAACGATGTCGTCCCGGCGAAGGCCGGGACCCATACCCACGACTGTTGTTGTGATGCACGATGGGGGCCACAGCCGCTAAGACAACGCTGACCGGGGTAATGGGTCCCGGCCTTCGCCGGGACGACACTGAGGGTGTGGCTACCAGCAAGCGCTAGGGATGCGAGAAGCTAATGCGACCGAGCCAGGCAGAACGCCACGACCTGCTCCAGCGCGCTCTTCATCGGCGAGGACGGGAACAGCGCCAGCGCGTCCACGGCCATGGCGCCGTAGTGCTGGGCGCGGCTGCGCGTGTCTTCGAGCGCACGATGCTTGTTCATCAGCCCGATGGCGTGGTCGAGGTCGGTGTCGCCGATCTCGCCGCGCTCGAGCGCGCGGATCCAGAAGGCACGCTCGGTGTCGTTGCCGCGGCGGAAGGCGAGCACGACGGGCAGCGTGATCTTGCCCTCGCGGAAATCGTCGCCGGTGTTCTTGCCGAGCTTGGCGCTCTTGCCGCCATAGTCGAGCACGTCGTCGACGAGCTGGAAGGCGATGCCGAGATTCATGCCGACCGAGCGGCAGGCGGTCTGCTCTGCCTTCGGGCGGTTCGCGATCACGGGGCCGACCTCGCAGGCGGCCGCGAACAGCTCGGCGGTCTTGCCGCGGATCACGGCGAGATATTCGTCCTCGGTGGTCGCGGTGTTCTTGGCGGCGGCAAGCTGCATGACCTCGCCCTCGGCGATGGTGGCAGCGGCCGCGGAGAGAATGTCGAGCGCACGGAGCGAGCCGACCTCGACCATCATCCGGAAGGCCTGGCCGAGCAGGAAGTCGCCGACCAGCACGCTTGCCTCATTGCCCCAGAGCATGCGTGCCGACAGCTTGCCGCGGCGCATCTCGCTTTCGTCGACGACGTCGTCATGGAGCAGGGTGGCGGTATGCATGAACTCGACGCTGGCGGCGAGCTTGATATGGCCGTCCCCGGTGTAGCCGGCGAGGTTGGCCATGGCCAGCGTCAGCATCGGCCGCAGGCGCTTGCCCCCGGAGGAGATCAAATGGTTGGCGACCTCCGGGATCATGGTCACGTCCGAACCGGTCCGCGACAGGATCGTGGCGTTGACGCGCTCCATGTCACCGGCGACAAGGGCAACCAGCTCTTCGATCGACGCGCCGGGAGTTTCGAAAGGTACGATGACGGCCACGCCGGTCTCCAATATTTGCCCCGGAAGGGCTATTCTGATGGAAAGACAATAGAAACTGGACGGGGATGCGGCAAGGGCCGTGGAACCATTGACATTTGCCGCTTAATCCCCGTCAGGCAGGAGGCCTGTGTTTTGCGAGAACTGGTTCGGACCAACGATATGGTGCTGGTGTCGGCGATCGGCGCGCTGCTCGACGGCGCCAACATCCATCATCTGGTGCTGGACCAGAACATGAGCATCATCGAGGGCTCGCTCGGTATTTTGCCGCGGCGGATCCTGGTCCACGAGGACGACGCCATCGAGGCCCGGCAGCTACTGACCGAGGCCGGCCTCAGCCACGAACTGCGCGGCGATGAGTGAAGCCCTGGCAGACCTCACCGAGGACGCCTTCCTCGGCGGACAATTGCGGCTGAAGCAGAAGCGGTCCGGCCATCGCGCCGGGCACGATGCCATTCTGCTCGCGGCGGCGACGGAGGCGAGGGCGGGCGACCGCGTCGTCGATCTCGGCGCAGGTATCGGCACGGCCGGGCTTGCGTTGGCGCGGCGCGTTGCCGGGATCAGGCTCGGCCTGGTCGAGATCGATCCTGAACTGGCGGAGCTTGCGCGCGCCAATGCGGCAGCGAATGCGATTGCCGCCGAGACGATCGTGCTCGACGTCACCGCGGACGCGCAGGCCTTCGCGGCCAGCGGGCTCGCGCCGGACAGCGTCGACGTGGTGCTGATGAACCCGCCCTTCAACGATCCCGCTCGCCATCGCGGTTCGCCCGATCAGGCGCGCCAGATCGCGCATGTGGCGACGGATGAGACGCTGAATGCCTGGGTGCATGCGGCGCGGCGCATCCTCCGATCGCATGGCGCGCTGACATTGATCTGGCGCGCAGATGGGATTGCGGACGTTCTGGCGGCGCTGTCTCGCGGCTTCGGCAGTCTCGCGATTCTGCCGGTTCACGGTGAAGCCGGGCGGCCCGCGATCCGCGTGCTGGTGCGCGCGATCAAGGGCGGGAGGGCTCCGACACGATTGTTGCCGGGCCTCATACTCAACGAGGAATCACGCGTGCCTAAAAAAGAGGTGATGGATATTCTGGAGGGAAGGGCGGTTCTACCCCTGGTGGAACCGTGCTGAGCTATTGCGGAAGCGATTCCGACTGCTGCTCTTGCGGTGTCGTCAGGCGGATCGCCATGAACAGCGCACCGATCAGCAGCATCAGCAGATAGATTTTCATGGTGTTCTCCGCCGGCCCATTGCAGCCTCTCAACGGGGTTTCTGCAAAACACGTTCCGGGCCCTTCCAATGACAGTCGCGTGATAAGAAATGGTTAATCAGAGGTAACGGCATGGCCGAACAATTGAACGATCGTGAGAGTTCCGGCCTGGCCGACAAGCTCATGCAATATCTGCCGGCGCGCTTCCGTCCCGGTACGGCCGTGGTGCCGGTGGTGCGGCTGTCCGGTGTGATCGGCGCAGTGACGCCGCTGCGCCCGGGCATGACGCTTGCGACCGTTTCGCGGGTGCTGGAGCGGGCGTTTTCGATGCGCAACGCCAAGGCGGTGGCGCTGGTCATCAATTCGCCCGGCGGCTCGCCGGTGCAGTCGCGCCAGATCTACCTGCGCATCAAGCAGCTTGCGGCGGAGAAGAAGCTGCCGGTGCTGGTGTTCGTCGAGGACGTCGCGGCCTCCGGCGGCTACATGATCGCCTGCGCCGGCGACGAGATCATTTGCGATCCGTCCTCGATCCTTGGTTCGATCGGCGTGGTCGGCGGCAGCTTTGGTTTCCAGGAGGCGATCAAGCGGCTCGGCATCGAGCGGCGCCTCTACACCGCCGGCGCACACAAGGCGATGCTCGACCCGTTTCTCCCTGAAAACCCCGACGACGTCGCCAAGCTGAAGGCGCTCCAGCGCGAGATCCACCAGATCTTCATCGCGCTGGTGAAGGAGAGCCGCGGCGCGCGCTTGAAGGGCTCCGACGACACCCTGTTCACGGGCGAATACTGGGCCGGCGAGAGTTCTGTCGCGCTGGGGCTTGCCGACAGCATCGGCGATCTCCGCTCAACTCTTCGTGCCCGCTTTGGCGACAAGGTTCTCACCCCCGTGATTGCCCAGCCGACCGGTCTGCTCTCCAGCCTTTTGGGCCGGAAATCGCCCGGCGCGGGGCAGCTTTCGGTCCTGGAATCAATGGCCGGCCTGCCGGACGACCTGATTTCGGCGGTCGAGACGCGCGCGATCTGGGCGAAATTCGGGTTCTAGACGGAGCCCCTCCGCGCCATTTGGTCCCAAGCAGACTTGAAGCCGTGCCAATTGCGGCGCGGCCCGGTCTGCGCAAGAATGCGCGTGGGGGCTGAGCAATAGACAAGGATCGACCGATGCCGCCGTTCGTCGCATTCGCGGGCGTCCTGGGCGGGCTTGCCGTGGTCCGCTGGGCCTACAAGACCGCTGTCAGGATCAACCAGGAGCTGGAGGAGATGCGCCTCTCGCGCGTCGCTGAGGCCGCCCATAGGGGGGCCGTCCAGACGCTGAAGCAGGATCCCGTGACCGGAGCCTATCGGCCGGGTTAGCCGGGCGTCTTTTCATACGCGGTCATTCCGGGGCGATGCGAAGCATCGAACTAGGGTGCGCAGTTGCGCACCTGAGAAGCTCGAGATTCCGGTTCGCCCTTCGGGCGCCCCGGAATGACGGCCATTCCACCCCCTTTGCCTTGATTCCCACCCCTGCCGTCGATACGGTCCCGCGCGATTCAACCCCCCGCGAGAGCCCGATCTGACGATGGACGCCTCCTTGCCCGCCCATATGCGCCCGGAACGCTCGTTCCAGGGCTTTATCCTCGCGCTCCAGCGGTTCTGGGCCGAGCAGGGCTGCGTGATCCTGCAGCCCTACGACATGGAGATGGGTGCGGGTACCTTCCATCCGGCGACCACGCTGCGCGCGCTCGGGCCAAAGCCCTGGAATGCGGCCTATGTGCAGCCCTCGCGGCGACCCAAGGATGGCCGCTACGGCGAGAATCCGAACCGGATGCAGCACTACTACCAGTTCCAGGTGATCATGAAGCCGTCGCCGCCGAACCTTCAGGAGCTGTACCTGAAGTCGCTTGCCGCGATCGGTATCGATTCCGCCGTGCACGACATTCGCTTCGTCGAGGACGATTGGGAGAGCCCGACGCTGGGCGCCTGGGGCCTCGGCTGGGAGTGCTGGTGCGACGGCATGGAAGTCAGCCAGTTCACCTATTTCCAGCAGGTCGCGGGTGTCGAATGCGCGCCGGTCGCGGGCGAGCTCACCTACGGGCTCGAGCGGCTCGCGATGTACGTGCAGGGCGTCGATCGCGTCTACGACCTCAACTTCAACGGCCGCGACGGTGACGCCAAGGTCAGCTATGGCGACGTCTTCCTGCAGGCCGAGCGGGAATATTCGAAGCACAATTTTGAGATCGCCGACACCGCGATGCTGTTCGAGCAATTCAAGATGGCTGAAAGCGCGTGCAGAAAGTACCTAGAAGCTGGCTGGAAGGACGGCAAGCGCGAGGCGCATCTGATGTCGCTGCCGGCCTATGACCAGTGCATCAAGGCGAGCCATGTCTTCAACCTGCTCGACGCGCGCGGCGTGATCTCGGTGACGGAGCGGCAGAGCTACATTCTTCGCGTGCGCGAACTGGCAAAGGCTTGCGGCGAGGCCTGGATCCATACTGAAGCGGGCGGAGCGGCCTGATGCCCGATCTTTTGCTTGAACTGTTCTCCGAAGAAATCCCCGCGCGCATGCAGGCCAAGGCGGCGGACGATTTGCGCCGCATGGTCACCGACAAGCTCGTCGCCGAAGGTCTCGTCTACGAAGGCGCCAAGGCGTTCGCGACGCCGCGCCGCCTTGCGCTGACCGTGCACGGCATCCCTGCGCGCCAGCCTGACCTGAAGACCGAACGCCGCGGACCGAAGATCGGCGCGGCCGATGCGGCCGTGCAGGGGTTTCTGAAGGCGACGGGTTTGACATCGCTGGACGAGGCCAAGATCCAGCGCGACCCGAAGGGCGACTTCTACATCGCGCTGATCGAGAAGCCCGGCCGCGACGCCATCGACGTGCTCGCGGAAATCCTCCCCGTGATCATCCGCACGTTCCCCTGGCCGAAATCGATGCGCTGGGGCGCGCGCTCCGGCAAGCCAGGCTCGCTGAGCTGGGTGCGTCCGCTGCACGCGATCACCGCGACGTTCGGACCCGAGACCGAAGAGCCCGATGTCGTCAAATTCTCGGTGGATGGCATCGAGACCGGCCAGACCACCTACGGCCATCGCTTCATGGCACCTAGCGCGATTTCCGTGCGTCGCTTCGAGGACTACGAAGCGAAACTGAAGGCCGCAAAAGTCATCCTCGATCCGCAGGCGCGCAAGGACATCATCTTTGCCGACGCCAAGGAGCTGACCTTCGCGCAAGGGTTCGAACTGGTCGAGGATCAGGTGCTGCTGGATGAGGTTTCGGGCCTGGTCGAATGGCCGGTCGTCATGATGGGATCGTTCGAAGCGGAATATCTCGCGATCCCCGACGAGGTGATCCGCGCCACGATCCGCAACAACCAGAAATGCTTCGTCGTCAAAGATCCCAAGACGGGCAAGCTGACCAACAAGTTCGTCCTCACCGCGAACATCGAGGCGCCCGACGGCGGCAAGACCATCGTCGCCGGCAACGAGCGCGTGATCCGTCCGCGCCTGTCCGACGCGAAGTTCTTCTATGAGACGGACCTGAAGACGAAGCTGGAAGACCGGCTGCCGAAATTCGAGCAGATCGTGTTTCACGAGAAGCTCGGCACCCAGGCTGAACGCATCAAGCGGATCGAACGCCTCGCTGCCGAGATCGCGCCTCTGGTCGGCGCCGATGTCGCCAAGGCGACGCGCGCCGCGCATCTGGCGAAGGCGGATTTGCTGACCGAAGTCGTCGGCGAGTTTCCCGAGGTGCAGGGCCTGATGGGCAAGTACTACGCGCTGGCCCAGGGCGAGGATGCCTCCGTGGCCGCCGCTTGCGAGGAGCACTACAAGCCGCAAGGGCCCGCGGATCGCGTGCCGACCGATCCGGTCAGCGTCGCGGTGGCGCTCGCCGACAAGCTCGACACGCTTATTGGCTTCTGGGCCATCGATGAGAAGCCGACCGGAAGCAAGGACCCATATGCACTGCGTCGTGCGGCGCTGGGCGTGATCAGGCTGATCACCGAGAACGGACTGCGTCTATCCCTCATGAAGGTGGCGGCGTCCGCGCTCGCCGGCTTGTCCTTGAAGCCTGCCGATGCGCAGAAGCTTCCGAGCGACCTGCTTGCCTTCTTCGCTGACCGTCTGAAAGTCCAGCTCCGCGAGCAGGGCGCTCGGCACGATCTCGTCGATGCCGTGTTCGCGCTCGGCGGCCAGGACGACCTTCTGATGATCGTCCGCCGCGTCGAGGCGCTCGGCAAATTCCTCGAGACCGACGACGGCAAGAATTTGCTCGCCGGCATCAAGCGCGCCAGCAACATCCTCGGCATCGAGGAGAAGAAGGACAAGCGCAGCTTCGACGGTGCGCCCGATGCTGCACTCTACGGCCTTGCCGAGGAAAAGGCGCTGGCCAAGGCGATTGGCGAAGTGCAGGCGGAAGCCAGCGCCGCCGTCGCCAAGGAAGACTTCGCGGCTGCGATGAGTGCGATGGCCAAGCTGCGCCCGCCGGTCGATGCGTTCTTCGAGAAAGTTCGCGTCAACGACGAGGATGCGAAGGTGCGCGAGAACCGGTTGAAGCTGCTCAACGAGATCCGCAGCGCCACGCGCGCGGTGGCGGATTTCTCGAAGATCCAGGATTGAGCGCGGTCTTGCGGCCGCCAACACTGTCATTCCGGGGCGCGCCACTTGGCGCGAGCCCGGAATCCATTTCTCCACATCACGCGCCGCATGATGGATTCCGGGCTCGCGCTTCGCGCGCCCCGGAATGACGAAAGCACAAAAAGCCCCGCCCGGCGGGGGGAGGACCGGGCGGGGCCTGATGTCCGACTCTATTGCTCGCGTCAGCCTGATTGATGTGACGCGCCGGACACCTAGTTGATTCCGGAAAACGCTAGTCCATCACCTCGACGATGCGCCGCGAGCGCGGCTCGACCAGCACGGTCTCGCCGTTCACGACGGTGTAGCGATAGGTGGTGGCGCCGAAACGTTGCGGCACGTCATAATAGGTGACGCCGCTTTCAGGTAAGGTGGCACCGACCACCACGCGATCCGGGATGCGGAAAGCCGGCACCCGTTGCTCGACGACATAGTCGCGGAAAGCCGGCCGCTGCTCGACCGCAATGGTCGGGCCGCTGTCGACGACGACGGGCGCGCGTCCCACGGTGACGCTGCTTTGCGCCTGCGCCGCAAGGGGCGAGCCGATCGCGGCCGCGAGCGCTGCAAGAGCAAGAATCCTGTTCCGCATGGGCAACTCCTTCGAGAAGGTTTTCGGGAAGCGCCAATGGCGCGACCGGTTGCCAATGCATGCGTCTTCGCGATGTTCCGGAAAATGCCCGCCGCATTCGCGGCATTTTCGGGCAGTTTTCGCGAAGCCGGGAACTCGCGTGCGCCCAGTGCGTCTCTACCCGCGGAACCCAGTCCGCTATGATCCCGCCGCGATTCGCCCCACCCCACGGAAAGAAAATTCATGCACATCACCGTCGCCCACATCTCGCCGATCCTGTCTCTGCTGGCGGGTGTGCTCATCCTGATCATGCCGCGCCTCCTTAACCTGATCGTCGCGATTTTTCTCATCGTAAATGGTGCGATCGGGCTCGGATTGTTGAAGTGGCTCCATCTCTAGGCCTTCATTCTACGGAACTCTTCGACTTGCGCGGACCTGCCCAAAGTGGTGTAAGGCCCGCAATTACCCATTCCTCTCGCAGGTTGTGTGCAAGCTATGGCCAAAGCCGCCTCGAAAACTCCAGCGAAAATGCCAGCGAAATCAAAGTCCTCCGCCAAGGCGAAAGCCGCGCCGGCGGCCCGCAAGGCACTTGCCAAGCGCGCCCCGAAGCCGGTGGCCAAGGGCGCTGCCAAGGCTGCTGCCAAGCCGGCTGTGAAGCCTGCCGCCAAGGCTGTCTCCAAGGCTGTTGCAAAGGTACCGACGAAGCCGGTTGCGCCGAAAGTCGCCGTGAAGCCGGCACCGAGCAAGGCGGCGCCTGTTGCGGCCAAGGCCGGCAAGTGGGTGTTCACGTTCGGCGACGGTAAGGCCGAGGGCAAAGCGGAGATGCGCGATTTGCTCGGCGGCAAGGGCGCCAACCTCGCCGAGATGGCCAATCTCGGCCTGCCGGTGCCTCCGGGCTTCACCATTCCGACCTCGGTCTGCACCTACTTCTACGCGCACGACAAGTCCTACCCGAAGGAATTGAAGTCGCAGGTTGAGAAGGCGCTCGACCATGTCGGCAAGTTGACCGGCAAGATCTTCGGCGATTCCAGGAACCCGCTGCTCGTGTCCGTGCGTTCCGGCGGCCGCGCCTCGATGCCGGGCATGATGGACACGGTGCTCAATCTCGGCCTCAACGACGAGACCGTGGAAGCGCTGTCGGAACTGTCGGGCGATCGCCGATTCGCCTATGACAGCTATCGCCGCTTCATCACCATGTATTCGGACGTGGTGCTCGGCTTCGAGCATCATCATTTCGAGGAGATCCTCGACACCTTCAAGGACAGCCAGGGCTACACGCTCGACACGGATCTCACCGCCGACGACTGGGTCGATCTGGTCGGCAAGTACAAGGACGCGGTCGCGCGCGAAACCGGCAAGGATTTTCCGCAGGATCCGCACGACCAGCTCTGGGGCGCGATTGGCGCGGTGTTTTCATCCTGGATGAACGCCCGCGCGGTGACCTACCGCAGGCTGCACGACATCCCGGAATCCTGGGGCACCGCGGTCAATGTGCAAGCCATGGTGTTCGGCAACATGGGCGAGACCTCGGCGACCGGCGTTGCCTTCACGCGCAATCCCTCGACCGGCGAGAGCAAGCTCTACGGCGAGTTCCTGATCAACGCGCAAGGCGAGGACGTGGTGGCGGGCATCCGCACCCCGCAGGACATCACCGAGGAAGCACGCAAGGACTCGGGCTCCGACAAGGCGTCGATGGAATCGGCGATGCCGGAGGCCTTCAAGGAGCTGACGCGGATCTACACGCTGCTCGAGAAGCACTATCGCGACATGCAGGACATGGAGTTCACGGTCGAGCAGGGCAAGCTCTGGATGCTGCAGACCCGCGGCGGCAAGCGCACGGCCAAGGCGGCGCTGCGCATCGCGGTCGAGCTCGCCAATGAAGGCCTGATCACCAAGAAGGAAGCGGTTACGCGGATCGACCCCGCCTCGCTCGACCAGCTGCTGCATCCGACCATCGATCCCAACGCCAAGCGCGACGTGATCGCAACCGGCCTGCCGGCCTCGCCGGGTGCGGCCTCCGGCGAGATCGTGTTCTCCTCGGACGAGGCGGCCAAGCTTCAGGCCGACGGACGCAAAGTGATTCTGGTCCGGATCGAGACCAGCCCCGAAGACATCCACGGCATGCACGCCGCCGAAGGCATCCTGACCACCCGCGGCGGCATGACCTCGCATGCTGCGGTGGTCGCGCGCGGCATGGGCAAGCCCTGCGTCTCCGGTTGCGGCACCATCCGGGTCGATTACGGCCGCGGCACCATGAGCATCGGCTCGCGCACCTTCAAGACCGGCGACGTCATCACCATCGACGGCTCGCTCGGCCAGGTGCTCGCCGGCCGCATGCCGATGATCGAGCCCGAGCTGTCCGGCGAGTTCGGCACGCTGATGAAATGGGCCGACCAGGTCCGCAAGATCGGCGTGCGCGTCAACGCGGACACGCCGGAGGACGCGCACACCGCGATCAAGTTCGGCGCGGAAGGCATCGGCCTCTGCCGTACCGAGCACATGTTCTTCGAGGAGACGCGCATCCGGACGGTTCGCGAGATGATCCTCTCCGAGGACGAGCAGTCGCGCCGCGCCGCGCTGGCAAAGCTGCTGCCGATGCAGCGCGCCGATTTCGTCGAGCTGTTCGAGATCATGAAGGGCCTGCCCGTCACGATCCGCTTGCTTGATCCGCCGCTGCACGAGTTCCTGCCGCACACCCATGCCGAGGTCGAGGAAGTGGCGCGCGCCATGAACACCGACCCGCGGCGCCTGGCCGACCGCGCGCGCGAGCTGTCGGAGTTCAATCCGATGCTCGGCTTCCGCGGCTGCCGTATCGCGATCGCCTACCCCGAGATCGCCGAGATGCAGGCGCGCGCGATCTTCGAAGCGGCGGTCGAGGCCGAGAAGCGTACCGGCAAGGCCGTCGGCCTCGAGGTGATGGTGCCGCTGATCGCCACCAAGATGGAGCTCGACCTCGTCAAGGCGCGCATCGACTCCACCGCGAAGGCGGTGATGCGCGACACCAACACCAAGCTGACCTATCAGGTCGGCACCATGATCGAGCTGCCGCGCGCCTGCCTGCTCGCGGCCGAGATCGCGGAGAGCGCCGAGTTCTTCTCGTTCGGCACCAACGACCTCACGCAGACGACGTACGGCATCAGCCGTGACGATGCCGCGAGCTTCCTCGGCACCTACGTGTCCAAGGGCATCCTGCCGATCGATCCCTTCGTCGCGCTCGACCAGGAAGGCGTCGGCGAGCTCGTCAAGATCGGCGTCGCACGCGGTCGTAAGACGCGCGCCTCGCTCAAGGTCGGCATCTGCGGCGAGCACGGCGGCGATCCCGCCTCCGTCGCCTTCTGCCACGCGATCGGCCTCGACTACGTCTCCTGCTCGCCCTACCGCGTCCCGATCGCCCGCCTCGCCGCCGCGCAAGCCGCGCTCGGCAAGGCGATCGCGAGCCAGGCATAAGCGGAGCGGCGAGTTGAAATGTTGAGAGCGAGAGAGGCGGGGCAAAACCTCGCCTCTCTCATTTGAGGCTCGACGGCTGCCACATCGTATTTGCGATCACCACACACTCGCTGTCATCGCCCGGCTCGACCGGGCGATCCAGTACGCCGAGACGTGAGTGCTTGAACGCAGAAGCCGCGGCGTACTGGATGCCCCGCCTTCGCGGGGCAGAACAGCGGGTGTTGATGTAGCGATGGAACCGAACCGCGCGTCCCGCAATGACACGTGCGCGCAAGAGTTCCTTCACCATTCGCGTTGACCAGATATTTACCGCGTCCCGTCAGCGGACATTTACCACGCATGCAATCACCCCCGTGAAAACACCTGCGATTGCTTGCGTGTGCCGCATGCGCCACGCCGATTAACGCCCCGGCAACCTAAATTAGATACTCACGAGAAAGATCGAATTGCACGGATGTACTGCGGCTCGATTTTCTAGCGTAAGCGTAGCGTGAGCGTATCGATGTTTTTGTTGCGTACCCATCCGAAGGGCGCGCGGTTCGCGTCCTTCGGCATCGGTCTCTGCATCTTCGCATTGATGCCGAGAGAGACCGGCTATCAGGACATTGCCTCGCTGCTGGCGCGCCAACCCGGCGTCGCGGAGCGTTGGCAGAAGCAGGTGTTCTCTGCTGCGTCCTCCATACAGCTCGCCACCTACAGTTTTTCCCGGCCGATCGGCACTTCGGTTCCGCAGAGCGCGATGGTTCGCCTCGCGAGCCTCGACGGTCGCGACGTCACCGGCGCGATCAGCCGCAATCCGGCGCTGCAGGCGCCGCCGCGCTACCAGGCCGCCGATTTTCCCAAGGTCGATCGCTCCATGAAAGGTGATCGGCTCGCAACGATCACACCGACGCAGGCCCCCGGAGCCGGCGCGCCGACGGCAGCGCCCGCGCAGGAAGATCCCGCGACGTCGAACAGCTCGGTGTTCGGCGCCAAGACCGTCGCGTTGCCACAGGCGATGTCGCCGGAGTCCGCGGCCGCGCTCGATCCCGAACTTGCGGAAGCGCTGCGCGCGCCGCCGCTGCCGCAATACACCAGTGCGCCACAACCCAGCGACGCTGCGCGCTCGCTCGCGCTCCAGCCGCTCGAAGCCCTGAAGCAGGCCACCATTCCGGCTGCACCGCCACGCGATCCATTCCGCGTCAAAACCTCGAACCTGTTCTTCGGCAGCTCCTCGCTCGGAGGCAACGTCGAGACCATCGAGAGCTGGCAGCCCGGTGCGGAGCCGCTGATCGTGATGCCCGACCCCGACATGAAGGTGACGGCCTCGCTGTCGCCGCCGACGGAGGATATCGCGAAGGATGTCGAAAGCGGCGAGAGCGTCGCGCCGAAGGGTGAGGTCAACGTCGACAACCAGCGCGCCAGGTCGCCGGCGGAGCGGCTCGCGCTCGACCACAAGTCGCGCGCGAAGTCCGAAAAATGCCTCGCCGAGGCCGTGTATTTCGAATCCCGCGGCGAGGCCGTGCGCGGCCAGATGGCGGTTGCGCAGGTGGTGATGAACCGCGTGTTCTCCGGCAAATATCCGGATACCGTGTGCGGCGCCGTCTATCAGAACAAGCACCGCCATCTCGCCTGCCAGTTCACCTTCGCCTGCGACAACAATGCCGACGTGATCCGCGAGCCCGAGATGTGGGACCGTGCGAAAAAGATCTCGAAGGCCATGCTCGACGGCCAGATCTGGCTACCCGAGGTCGGCAAGTCCACGCACTACCACGCCTATTGGGTGCGCCCGTCCTGGGTCGCCGAGATGAAGAAGATGTACAAGACCGGCGTCCACACCTTCTATCGCCCACGCGCCTGGGGCGACGGCAGCGAGGAACCGAGTTGGGGGACGCCAGCGCAGACCGCTGCGCTATCCGCCGAGCTCATCCAGGAAGCCAAGAGCTCCGCCGAGATGGGCGCAACCGAGCGGCGGTAGCCCTCACGCCTCGATATCCAGCGCGCAGTCGAAATTCGGCGCCGAATGCGTCAGCGCGCCGGACGAGGCGTAGTCGACGCCGGTCGCCGCGATCGCTGCGATCGAGTCCAGGGTGACGCCGCCGGATGCCTCCAGTTCGAGGCGTCCCTCGTTGAGCCTGACCGCTTCGCGCAACGTCGCAATGTCCATGTTGTCGAGCAGCACGGCGTCGGCAAGGCCGGTGTCGAGCACCTCGCGCAACTGTGGAAGCGTGTCGACCTCGATCTCGATCTTGACGAGATGGCCGGCATGGGCGCGGGCGCGCTCCAGCACCGGGCGGATGCCGCCGGCAACCGCGATGTGGTTGTCCTTGATCAGGATCGCGTCGTCGAGCCCGAAGCGGTGATTGAAGCCGCCGCCGCAACGTACGGCGTATTTCTCCAAGGCGCGCAGCCCAGGCGTGGTCTTTCGCGTGCAGCAGATCCGCATCCGGGTGCCCTCGGCGCGCGCAACGTAGTTCGCCGTGAGCGTCGCGACGCCCGACAGGCGGCCGACGAAATTCAGCGCGGTCCGCTCCGCCGTGAGGATGGCGCGTGCCGGCCCCGAGATCGTCAGCACCTGCTGTCCGCGGGCGACGCGCGCGGCGTCGCGAACATGTGCGCGTATTTCGATGTCGGGCGAGAGTTTTTGCAAGGTGGCGAGCGCCAGCGGCAAGCCGGCGATCACGCCGGATTGCCGTGCGACCAGGATCGCTTGCGCCTTCGTTGCCTCGGGGATCGTCGCGAGCGAGGTGATGTCGCCGGCGCGGCCGAGATCCTCATCGAGCGCGCGGTGCACGGCCTCGTCGATCGCGAGGGGAGAGAGGAAGGCGCCGGGATAGAGGAGGGAGGTCGGGGTGATCATGGAAGTCTCCGTCAGGCGATCAGGGGTTGCGCGGTGCGCGGTGTTGGGCGTTCGCTCAGGCTGTCCGCGATCTCGCGTGCCGCCGTGAGCGTAGTCATGGTGCGTTGCGCGAGTGCGGGAACGTCCGCGGCATGGTCGGTGCGGAAATGCGCCCCGCGGCTCTCGCACCGGCTCCAGGCCGACGCCGCCACGAGCAGGGCTGCCGTTGCCGTGTTGCGGACCGCGATGCTCGTGGCCTCGCGCTCGAGCGCGGCGAAGCTGCGAACCGCGTCCGCAAGCCCGTCACCGTTGCGGATCACGCCGACATGGGTGCTCATCAGCATCCGCAGCCGCTTCACGGCCGCATCATCCGGCGCGCCGTCCCGCGGCGTCGGCACGTCCGCAAGGCGGACGGGCGAGGGAATGGTGCGGCCGGCGATGTCGTCGGCGATGCGCGCGGCGTAGACCACGGCCTCCAGCAGCGAATTCGAAGCAAGCCGGTTCGCGCCGTGCGCGCCGGTGGACGACACTTCGCCGCCGGCCCAGAGCCCGTCGATCGAGCTGCGGCCGCGATCGTCCACCGCGATGCCGCCCATGTGATAGTGCGCCGCCGGTGCGATCGGGATGGCCTGCGTGGCGGGGTCGATGCCGGCGGCGATGCAGCTTGCATGAACGGTCGGGAATTTGTCGGCAAAACGTCCGCCCAGCGCCTGCCGCGCATCGAGGAAGGCGCCGCGTCCGGCCGAGATCTCCGCGAACACGCCGCGCGCCACGATGTCGCGCGGTGCGAGCTCGGCGAGCGGATGGCGCGCCGCCATGAAACGTTCGCCACGGCCGTTGATCAGCGTCGCGCCTTCGCCGCGTAGCGCTTCCGTGGCGAGCGGCGCGGGATCGCGGCCGACCATGATGGCGGTCGGGTGAAACTGCACGAACTCGGGATCCGCGATGACCGCGCCTGCGCGTGCGGCGATCGCGAGGCCGGATCCGCTCGCCTCGCGCGGATTGGTGGTGACGGCATAGAGATGGCCGATGCCACCCGTGGCCAGCACCACCGTCCGCGCGGCGAGCAGGATCGGCCGTGCGGCGAAATTGTCGGCTTCGCGCAACTGAAGGCCGGTGACGGCGCCGTCGTCGGTCAGCAGTGCTTCGGCGACGAAACCTTCGATCAGTCGAATTGACGGTGTGCGCCGCACGGCATCGCTCAGGGCCGCGATGATGGCGGCCCCTGCGCCATCGCCGCGCACATGCACGATGCGCCGCGCCGAGTGTGCGGCTTCGCGCCCGACTGCGAGCCTGCCTCCGAGATCGCGGTCGAACGGCACGCCATAGGCGAGCAGGTCGTGAATCCGCGGCGCGGCCTCGCGCGCGATCCCGAGTGCGACAGCTTCGTCGACGATGCCGCCGCCAACGGCAACCGTGTCCGCGGCGTGCGCTTCCGGCGTATCGCCTTCAGCCATTGCCGCGGCGATGCCGCCTTGCGCCCATGCGGACGACGCGCCCTGTCCGAGCGGCGCGGCCGAGATCAATGTCACGGGCCGCGGCGCGAGCTTGAGCGCGCAGAACAATCCGGCAAGGCCGCCACCGACGATGACGACGTCGTCGGAGCGGGGGAGGGTGTGGATGGTATTTGTTGTCATAGCTTTCTCCAGGCTCTCAACTGTCGTCCCGGCGAAGGCCGGGACCCATAACCCCGACTGCGGGTTGTTGCGGCAAGCTGGAGCTGCCAGCCTGCCAATACCCACGCCCTGTGGTTATGGGTCCCGGATCTTCGCTCCGCTTCGCTTCGCTTGTCCGGGACGACGATTGTGTTTGTGGTTGGGAGTTGCCTTCAATTCTTCAAATTGATCATCCGCTCGACCGAGCGCCTTGCGCGGTCCGCGAGCGTGGGATCGATCGTCACCTCTTCACGAAGCGTCAGCAGGCTCTCCAGAATGTTGGCGAGCGTGATGCGCTTCATGTGCGGGCAGATGTTGCAGGGGCGCAGCATCTCCACATCGGGCAGCTCGGCGCGGACATTGTCGGCCATCGAGCATTCCGTGATCATCACCAGCCGCCGCGGCCGCCGCTCGCGCACCCAGTTGATCATGTGCGCGGTCGAGCCCGTGAAGTCGGCCTCGGCCAGCACGTCCGGTGGGCATTCGGGATGGGCGATGATCTGTACGGAGGGATCGGCCTCGCGGTAGCTGCGCAGCTCGGCGCCGGTGAAGCGCTCGTGCACCTCGCAGGCGCCCTTCCAGGCAATGATCTTCACGTCGGTCTTCGAGGCCACGTAAGTGGCGAGATAGCGGTCGGGCAGGAAGATCACGCTTGGTGCGCCGAGGCTTTCGACCACCTGGGCCGCGTTCGACGAGGTGCAGCAGATATCGACCTCGGCCTTCACCTCCGCGGAGGTGTTGACATAGGCAACGACAGGCACGCCGGGAAATTTTTCGCGGAGCAGGCGGACGTCCGCGCCGGTGATGCTGGCGGCGAGCGAGCAGCCGGCACGCGTATCAGGAATCAGCACCGTCTTGTCCGGATTGAGCAGTTTCGACGTCTCCGCCATGAAGTGCACGCCGCACTGGACGATAATGCCGGCCTTCACCCTGGTGGCTTCGACCGCGAGCTGGAGCGAATCACCGCCGATGTCGGCGACGCAGTGGAAGATCTCCGGCGCCTGGTAATTGTGCGCGAGGATCACCGCGCCCCGGGCCTGCTTCAGTTCGTTGATCGCCTTGATCGTCGGGGCCATCAGCGGCCATTCGATCGGCGGGATGACGTGTTTCACGCGCTCGTAGAGCGGTGCGGTGGCTCGCTCGACCTCCGGAGTCCATTCCAGCGAAGGCATCGGCAGCGAAGGTCCGGTTCGCGCCTGCCCGGGCCGTGCCGGCGTGATGACGTGGCCCTGCGGCCGGTTGGCAAAGTCGTCGGGGCCGTAAATTCCAGTTAGCGGCATCCAAGCCTCCCGTGCATGTCATTTATACTCATTCTGAGCATATACAGAGCCTGAGAAATCCGGCCGACAGGCCGGAAATCATTTTAATATGCTCGATATGAGCAAATAGAAGATAACACGCCGTGTTGGGAGCCGCTAGGTCTCGCCGCACACATTTCCGTCAAGTCGGTCCCCTCGGCGCGTCGGCTGAGGCCGCGAGGAAATGCAATGCTCCCGCGCCAGCTCTTCACGGAATGCATTCGTTTTTGACTTGGGGGTTTCATGCAGATGCATTAAACGAGCTGGCTCGCGGCTGCCATTTGCTAATCCGCGACGATGCACGAGGAACAGCATGTCGACACAGATGGGCGAGCTCGGTTCGGTCTCCCGTTCCTCCTCCTGGCGCACGCCGGCGATCATCATTCTCTGCGGCTGCGCGATCGGGATGCTCGGCTTCGGCCCGCGCTCGGCGCTGGGCTTCTTCGTGCAGCCGATGAGCCATGAATATGCCTGGGGCCGCGATGTGTTCGGCCTCGCGATCGCGTTTCAGAATTTGCTGTGGGGATTGGGCCAACCCGTCGCCGGCGCGGTCGCCGATCGCTTCGGCCTGTTCCGGGTGATGTGCGTCGGCGCTCTGCTCTATGCCGGCGGCCTGCTCCTGATGCGCTATTCCTCGACGCCGCTGTCGCTGAACATCGGCGCCGGCGTCATGGTAGGCTTCGGTCTCGCCGGCTGCTCGTTCAATCTGGTGCTGTCGGCATTTACCAAGCTCTTGCCGGCCGAGAAGCGCGGCCTGGCTCTCGGCGCCGGTACTGCGGCGGGATCGTTCGGGCAATTCCTGTTCGCGCCGATCGGCGTGGCCCTGATCGACAATTTTGGTTGGCAGCAGGCGCTCACCGTGTTCGGCTTCCTGATGCTGCTGATCATCCCGTTGTCGCTGGCGCTCTCGACGCCGCCGGTCGCAAGCACGGCAAACGCGGCGCCTGCGGACCAGCAGACCTTCACCAAAGCGCTCGCGGAAGCCTTCGGCCATCGCTCTTATGTGCTGCTGGTGCTCGGCTTCTTTACCTGCGGCTTCCAGCTTGCCTTCATCACGGTGCATCTGCCGGCCTTCCTGGTCGATAGCGGCATCTCCACGCAAATCGGCGGCTGGGTGATCGCGGCGATCGGCCTGTTCAACATCATGGGATCGCTGAGCGTCGGATATCTCCAGAACAGCATGCCCAAGCGCTACATCCTTTCGATCATCTATTTCACCCGCGCGCTTGCGACGCTTGCCTTCATCTCGTTCCCGATCACGCCGTTCTCGGCGATTGCGTTTGGCGCGGTCTCCGGCCTGACCTGGCTGTCGACCGTGCCGCCGACCTCGGCGCTGGTCGCCATCATGTTCGGCACGCGCTGGTTCGCCACCCTCTATGGCTTCGCCTTCGTCAGCCATCAGGTCGGCGGCTTCCTCGGCGTCTGGCTCGGCGGCATCGTGTTCGAGCGGTTCGGTTCCTACACGCCGATCTGGTGGCTCTCGATCCTGTTCGGCGTGCTCTCGGCGCTGATCAATCTTCCGATCGTGGAGAAACCGGTCCAGCGGGCGGTTGCGCAGCCGGCCTGATCGGCTAAACATCCCCTGAAACAAGTCAGGGAGTTTTGCTGTGGCCAATTTCAAGGCGATCCGGATCGACAAGGCGGACAAGGGCACCACCGCGCAGCTCACGCAGTTCGACGAAGCCGAGCTGATGGAGGGCGACGTCACCGTCCGCGTGGAATGGTCGACGTTGAACTACAAGGACGGCCTTGCGCTCACCGGCAAGGCGCCGGTGGTGCGCCGCTTCCCGATGATTGCCGGCATCGATTTCGCCGGTACGGTCGAGCAGTCCTCGCATCCGCAATGGAAGGCGGGCGACAAGGTCGTCTGCACCGGCTGGGGCATGGGCGAAACCCATCTCGGCGCCTATGCCGAGAAGGCGCGGGTGAAAGGCGACTGGCTGGTCGCTCTTCCACAGGGCCTGTCGGCGCGCGACGCCATGGCGATCGGCACCGCCGGCTTCACTGCGATGCTGTCCGTGCTGGCGCTGGAGAAGCACGGACTGTCGCCAAACAGCGGTCCGGTCGTGGTGACGGGCGCGGCGGGCGGCGTCGGCTCGGTTGCGACCGCCGTGCTCTCGAAGCTCGGATATCACGTCATCGCGTCCACGGGCCGTGCGTCCGAAGCGGACTATCTGAAAGAGATCGGCGCGACTGAGGTGATCGACCGCAACGAATTGTCGGCGGCCGCCAAGCCCATTGCCAAGGAGCGCTGGGCGGGTGGTGTCGATAGCGTCGGCTCGACCACGCTCGCAAACCTGCTGTCGATGACGAAGTATGGCGGCGCGATCGCCGCCTGCGGCTTGGCCGGCGGCATGGACCTGCCGTCTTCCGTCGCACCTTTCATTTTGCGCGGGGTGTGCCTTCTCGGCATCGATTCCGTGATGTGCCCGATCGAGCTGCGGAAAGCCGCCTGGCAACGCCTGGCGTCCGATCTGGATCGGACGAAACTAGCTGAAATTACTCACGAAATTCCGCTTTCCGACGTGCCGGAATGGGGCGCGAAAATCCTGGCCGGCCAGGTACGCGGTCGCACCGTGGTAAAAATTGTCTAACAGCGTTCAGACTTTACCAACCATGCTGCTTCAATGTCGCCATGGTTAGTATGGTAAGCAGCGGGTAAAGAGATAAGGCATAGCCCGCTGCGGGGTTGGTTCGGAGTTGAGCATGCTTGCGCGTATTGTGTTGGGGGCGGTCACGGCGGTAGCGACGATTGCGCCGGCCATTGCTGGAAGCATGAACGCCGATGAGGCGCGCCGCTTCGTCGCCGGGAAGGTGTTTGCTTTCACCTGCTTTGACGGCACCCGCGGCGCGGGCCGCATCATGGACGACCTCGGCGCCGCCGGCGCCGTGCAGTTCTCGGGTGCAGGTCCGGTGAAACATCTCCGCCTGCCCGGCAACACGCTTCAGATCCGCGGCCAGAACGTCTGCGCCTCGATCAAGGGTATTCCGTTCGAGCCCTGTTTCAACCTTGAAAAGACCGACGATCGCAGTTTCCGCGGCTCGGTGTCCGGGATGGGTTTCGCCTATTGCGACTTCCATCACCAGGGCGGCAACCAGATGCTGATGGCGCGGGCCGTCGCGCGGCCGCGCTCGCTGCGCACCTCGGAACACACGGGTTCGGTCGGCGCGACCAACACCGAAGTCGCCGCGCGTGTCGAGACCCCGCGCGTCGAGAGCAGCCGGCTCGAGCCGGTAAAGCCGCAAGCCAAATCGGAGCCCGCAAGGGACGACGCCCCGCTGGAGCTGCGCCGCTCGACCCAGTGAGTTGGCTGCGCGTGACACTCCGCGCACTTTGTCGTTGAGAGTTGCCATCAAACACGAAGCCGCCGCGCCGTAGTCATACGGACGGCGGCTTTCATGCGTTGGTAGCTGTTCGCGTCTCAGTTTGCGTACGGCCGGGGGGCGCGGCCCGATCAAAGGGTTCAACGATGTCGCTGTACTTCTTCCGTATCAGCACCGGCCGCTATTCCGGTGCTGCCGACCAGCCATATGAGTTCGAGGATCGCGCTGCGGCTTGGGCCGAGATGACCGAAGTCTGTGCCAATTTGCTCGGCGGCATCTCGCGCAGCCTGAAGCAGAACGCGGAATGGCGCATGGAGCTGCTAGACGAGAACAAGGAGCCGGTGTTCCGGATCAGCCTGATCGGCGAGAGCCAGAAGGCCCTTGGTCGCACTGGCTAGAAATCGAGCACCCTACCGCCGCGTGTGGTTAACCTGTTAAGCGCGCGGACCGTGCCGTTTTTCAAGGGATTTCTAGCGAGTCCGGTATTTGTCCGGGGGCGGTCGTTAACCGGATAACCACACCTGAAGCTCAGTTTTTAGGCAAGGGCGATCAACGCCGAGGGCGGCCGACAATGACTTGGCCGCGTAATCCCCGGGAAACGCGCCCATGTCGAAACTCATCCAGAATCTGCAAATCGGTACCAAGCTCGCGCTCGCTTCGGCGTTCGGCGTTATTCTGGTCGGCGCGATGATCGCGAGCCAGGTCATCGGCAACAACACCGTGCGTCATTCCAACCAAGCAGCGATTGCGCAGCAGGAATTGGTCCGCGAGGCCACCGAAGCCAAGCTTGGGATACGCGGCATGCAGCTCGCTGTTCGAGACATGCGTCTCGCCAACAATCAGGGCGACTTGCAAAAGGCGAGCGAGCTTCTGCTGGAGCGGTCGAAAGCGCTGAACGGCGTCGTCGATTCCATGCTTAGGTTGACGCACTCCGCGGAAAATCGCGCGCGGATGGAGAAGCTCAAGTCTACGTCCGCCGATTACCTCAAGGGTGCGCAGCAGAACGCCTCCGTTCGCAGCGAGGCCATGGCCGTGGCGGCCACGGACCCCGCCCGCGCCGCCAAGATTTCCGAGGAAGGCGCGCGCCATGTCCGTGAGGTGACGCTGCCGCTCGCTACGCAACTGGATAATTTGACCAGCGAGATTGCCGATTTCGCCAAGCATAAAAGCGAGGAAGAAATCGCTGCAGCGCAACAGGAGATGGCCACGAGCGAGCGTCTCGGCATGGTGGTCGGCGCGTGCGCCGTGCTCGTCCTCATCGGTTCGTGGCTGATGTCCTTCCTGACCATCGCGCGGCCGATCCGCGCGCTCACGGTTGCCATGGACAAGCTCGCTGCTGGTGACTTCTCTGTCGTCCTGCCGGGTCTCGGCCGCAAGGACGAGGTTGGCGGCGTCGCCGCGGCTGTCGAGAAATTCAAGATCGTGTCGGAGCAGAAGGCGCGCGAGGAAGCGGAAGCCAAGATGCGGCAGGACCAGATGGCGGCCGAGCAGCGCAAGGCCGATATGCGCAGGCTTGCCGACAGTTTCGAAGGCGCCGTCGGCGAGATCGTCGATACCGTCTCCTCGGCCGCGACGGAGCTCGAGGCTTCGGCCTCGACGCTGACCTCGACGGCGGAGCGGGCACAGGAACTGACGATAGTGGTGGCTGCGGCCTCCGAGGAGGCGTCGACCAACGTGCAGTCGGTTGCCTCTGCGACCGAAGAGCTGTCGTCCTCGATCAAAGAGATCAGCCGCCAAGTGCAGGAATCGGCGCGGGTCGCGAGCGAGGCGGTTACCCAGGCCCGCACCACGACCGACCGGGTCGGCGAATTGTCCAAGGCGGCGGCTCGCATTGGCGACGTGGTCGAGCTGATCAACACCATCGCCGGCCAGACCAACCTGCTGGCGCTCAATGCCACCATCGAGGCAGCGCGCGCCGGGGAGGCCGGTCGCGGCTTTGCCGTGGTGGCTTCCGAAGTGAAGGCGCTCGCGGAGCAGACCGCGAAGGCGACCGGCGAGATCGGTCAGCAGATTTCCGGCATTCAGGCGGCAACGCAGGACTCGGTCAGCGCGATCAGCGCCATCAGCAACACCATTGAAAAGCTGTCCGAGATATCGTCCACGATCGCCGCGGCCGTCGAGGAGCAGGGCGCGGCGACGCAGGAGATTTCCCGCAACGTGCAGCAGGCGGCGGAAGGCACCCATCAGGTCTCGTCCAACATCACCGACGTGCAGCGCGGCGCGGGCGAAACCGGCTCGGCATCGTCGCAGGTGCTGGCAGCGGCACAGTCGCTGTCGAGCGACAGCAACCGCCTCAAACTCGAGGTCGGGAAATTCCTCGACACCGTGCGCGCCGCCTAAGAACCTCGTTCCAGACAGTTCGGGAAGACGCCTGCCTCCTCAGGCGGGGCGTTTTTGCATCTTGATCGTCGCCGCGAACGTCTCGCGCATGATTTCGACGAACGTCGGCTGCAAAAACCAACAGCGGCGACCTCAAGCTGAAATTTACAACTTGCTCGCGAAATTACCTCTTCCATTTCAACTATTTGGGCTGAAATCTCAGTATTTCTCCGAACCCTCCCGTTAACCAGAACGCGAAACTCGAGGACTAGATTCTCCGGCAAGGGCGATCAACGTCCATGCAGCCGGCAAGGACTTGGCTGCGTGTTTCCTTTGGGGGGAAACGTAGCATGTTGAGCCCTGCTCATCATCAGCAGGCCCGAACTCGGGCCGCCGGCGCGTGGAGTCGGCTCGGACATGTCCGGATCGGCACGATCTTGCCGATCATCATCTCTGCCCTGGTCTTGCTGGGGTTGGCCTCGGCCGGATTCATCGCCTATGAGGCCGTCCTCAAGCGGCGAGAGTCCGAGGCTTTCCTGAAGGTCAATGCAGTTGCCCAACTGCTGCTGCGCAGCGCAGGACATTGGGCGATTGAACGCGGGCTGACCAACGCCGTGCTGAAGTCTCCTGATGTCGTCAGCGCCGAGCGCCGCGCCGAAATCGCAAAGGCGCGCGCGACGGCCGACGAGGCCTTTCGCCAAGCCATCCTCGATATCAGCGCGATTCCCGAAATGACGGCGGGGCAAAGACAGATTGCGGACGCCGCGGCGAAATTCGAGGCGCTGCGTCTCTTGCGTGAGAAGGCCGATGCGGGAATGTCGCGCCCGCGCGTCCAACGCGAGCCTGACCTCGTAGATGGCTTCGTGCCAACAATTACGGAGGTGATCGACGTCGCGAGCAACCGCTTGCGGCTGACGCTCGAAACGCTCACCAGCCCGCCCGTGGCAAGGCTGGCGCAGCTCATCGGCTTGCGACATCTGACAGCTCAGATGGCCGAGAACGCCGGAAGGGAGCGGGCCCTGCTGGCCGGTGTCGTCGGTGCGCGCGCGAAGCTCGGGACGGAGGGCTATGAGCGCCTTTCGGCGCTGCGGGCCAAGGTCGAACTCGCATGGGACACGGTATTGCCGGTGCGGCTGCGCTCGGACCTCGCCCTGCAGATCGGCGAGGCGATGACGGAGGTCGAGAAATCCTATTTTGGCGCCTACGGTGAAACGCGGGCGCTTGTGCTCGCCGGTGGCGAAGCCGGGGACTACAAGATCACGGGACCCGAGTACTTCACGCGGGCCACTGCCGGCATCACTGCGGTGCTGAAGCTCGGTGAAGCCATTGGCGCGGCCGCTGACCGCGAAGCCACGATGCAGGCAGACGTCAGCACCCGTAATTTCGCTTTCACGGTCGTGTTGCTCTGCGCCTCGGTGATGCTCGCTGGCCTCAGTTTCTGGATCACCTTCGGCCGGATTCTCAACCCGCTTTCAGCCATTTCGGTTGCGATGGGTGGGCTCGCCAAGGGCGACTTCACGACGGTCGTGCCAGGCACCCGCCGAGGTGACGAGGTCGGCGAGATGGCGCGGACCGTTGAAGTCTTCAAGCAAAACGGCCTCGAAGTCGAACGCATGCGCGGCGATCACGCTGCGGCCGAGAAGCGGGCAGCCGAGCAGCGCAAGCTGGAGATGCGGAAGCTGGCCGACGGCTTCGAAGCCGCGATCGGGGAGATCGTCGATACCGTGTCCTCGGCAGCGACCGAGCTCGAAGCCTCGGCGTCGACGCTCACATCGACCGCGGAGCGTGGGCAGCAGCTCACGACCATGGTTGCTGCAGCCTCCGAGGAGGCGTCCACCAACGTGCAGGCGGTGGCGTCGGCGACCGAGGAGCTGTCGTCCTCTATCACCGAGATCAGCAGGCAGGTGCAGGAATCGGCCCGCGTGGCCAACGAAGCTGTCGGCCAGGCGCGTGTCACCACCGAGCGTGTCAGCGAATTGTCCAGGGCGGCGACGCGGATCGGCGACGTGGTCGAGCTGATCAACACCATCGCAGGTCAGACCAATCTCCTGGCGCTCAACGCGACCATCGAGGCCGCGCGCGCCGGCGAAGCCGGTCGCGGCTTTGCGGTCGTCGCCGCCGAGGTCAAGGCACTCGCCGAACAGACCGCGAAGGCCACCGGCGAGATCGGGCAGCAGATCGCCAGCATCCAGACCGCGACCGAGCATTCGGTCGGCGCAATCAAGGACATCAGCGGCACTATCGAGAAGCTCTCGGAGATTTCCTCCACCATCGCGGCTGCCGTGGAAGAGCAGGGTGCGGCGACACAGGAAATCTCCCGCAACGTGCAGCAGGCGGCGGAAGGCACCCACCAGGTCTCGGCCAACATCACCGATGTGCAGCGCGGGGCGGGCGAGACCGGCTCGGCGTCATCGCAGGTGCTGGCGGCGGCCCAGTCGCTGTCGGGTGACAGCAACCGCCTCAAGCTCGAGGTCGGCAATTTCCTCGACACCGTGCGCGCGGCGTGACGGGCGCATGTCCTGAGAGAGCTGCAACCGCCGCGCGTAGAAGCGGGGCGTTTGCGCGCGTGCATATTGCGACGCCGCGAGGAAGATCGCGCAGGGTTAACCTTCCGGAAAACCGATGCAGTCATGATCTCCGCAATATTCCGGGTGCCGAGTCGCCCTCCTTGTATTGCGTATCCATCGTATTGGAGCACCTTCCATGAGTGGCCCTTCCATTCGCCTCACCCATAAGGTCATGGCGATCGGACTGTTCGGATTGTTGGGTCTCGTGGCCTTTGGCGCGATCTATGAGATCGGCAGTCTCTCCCAGGATACCTCCCGCAACGTTGCCAACCGCGCTCGTGCGATTGCCGACCTCGACAAGCAGCTCTCGATCGAGATGCTGGAGGCGCGCCGCAACGAGAAGAACTTCCAGCAGCGCCGCAAGGAGAGCTACGCCAAGGCACATGCGGAGTTGATCGGGCCGATCAACCGCGATTTCGAGGAGGTCGAGCGGCTGATGGCGGCCGGCGGCATGAGCGCGCTGTCCGACCGGATGAAGCAGGCCCAGGACGACTTCAAGCGATACGCCTCGGACTTCGGCAAATTGGTGGCCGCGGAGACCCGGCTCGGCCTGAACGAGACGCTGGGCCTGTCCGGCTCGCTCCGCGCCGCGGTGCACGACATCGAGGCCAAGCTCAAGGAGATCGACGATCCCAGGTCCACGAGCTGGATGCTGATGATGCGCCGGCACGAGAAGGACTTCATGCTGCGGCGCGACCAAAAATACACCGTCGAGATGAAGAAGGCCGCAGCCGAATTCTCCAAGGCGATCGAGGTCGTCGCAGTCCCTACGGCCGTGATGAATGACATCACAGCCAAGCTGCAGAAATACCAGTCCGAGTTCGCGGCCTGGGTGGAGACCGCGCAGCAAACTGCTGCCCTCGACGCCAGCATGATGAAAACCTTCCGTGGGTTAGAACCAGGCATGATCGAGGTGCGCAACACAGTCGAAGACCTCTACAGGAAGGCCGAAACTGCAGAGGCTGCGACCCGCGATTCCGTGCGTCTGTGGATGGCCGTCGCCTTCGGCGTCACGGTCGTCGTGCTCGCCGCAATCGGCTTCCTTCTGGGGCGTTCGATCTCGAAGGCGCTTGCCGGCATGGTCGGGGCGATGACGCGGCTTGCGCGCGGCGAGCTCTCGATTTCCGTTCCCGGCATCGGGCGCAGGGACGAGATCGGCGAGATGGCCGGTGCCGTCGAGGTGTTCAGGACCAATATGGCAGAGGCCGAGCGGCTGCGCACCGAGCAGATCGAAGCCGATGCGCGCGGGCGCCAGCAGCGCAAGGCCGACATGCATCGGCTCGCCGATAATTTCGAAGGCGCGGTCGGCGAGATCATCGATACTGTTTCGTCGGCTGCAACCGAGCTCGAGGCGTCCTCGAACACGCTGACGCAGGCCGCCGAGCGCGGCAACGGGCTTGCCACCGTCGTGGCAGCCGCCTCCGAAGAGGCCTCCGCGAACGTGCAGTCGGTGTCTTCCGCGAGCGAGGAAATGACCTCCTCGATCTCCGAGATCAGCCGTCAGGTGCAGGAATCGGCGCGTGTTGCCGATGTCGCGGTCGAGCAGGCCCAGCGCACCAATGCGCGCGTCGCCGAGCTGACCAAGGCCGCCTCCCGCATTGGCGATGTGGTCGAGCTGATCAACACCATCGCCAGCCAGACCAATTTGCTGGCGCTCAACGCCACGATCGAGGCGGCACGGGCGGGCGAGGCCGGCAAGGGTTTTGCCGTGGTCGCGACCGAAGTGAAGGCGCTCGCCGAGCAGACTGCGAAAGCCACCGGCGAGATCAGCCAGCACATCGGTGCGATCCAGACCGCAACGCAAGACTCGGTTGGGGCGATCAAGGAGATCGGCGACACCATCGCGCGGATGTCGGAGATCTCGTCGACCATCGCCGCCGCGGTCGAGGAGCAGGGCGCTGCCACACAGGAGATCTCCCGCAACATCCAGCACGCCGCGAATGGCACCTCGGAAGTCTCGGCGAATATCGGCCACGTCCAGCGCGGCGCAGGCGAAACGGGGGCTGCCTCGGCGCAGGTGCATTCGGCAGCGCAATCGCTGTCGCAGGAGAGCAACCGGCTGAAGAGCGAGGTCGCGCGCTTCCTGGAATCGGTACGGGCGGCGTGACAGCCGCCGCGTCGGTCGCATGCTGCGGCGCAAGCGGGCAGGCTGCGCGTGGCAGCATGAGGTGGCTGTGAGCTGCAACAGATGGTTGCAGGAGAAATAGCGTCTGTCGGAAGTGTCCCGTAATTTTACGTAGGTCCCTGTTAACGCCTGCTTGCGACTATGTGTGCAATCTCTCGGGATAAGAACCAGCCAGCATTGTTGAACTGACCTCCGTCTCGTCATCTTCATGGCGATTTGCGGCGCAGGTGATTTGCGCTTTGCCAGGTAACATCGGGATTTGTCGTGATGTCGAAATTGTCCATCGTCTTCAAGCTTCTGGCCGTGCTGTCGGTCCTCGTCCTTTCGCTCGCCGGTGTCGGCGTGACGGCGATCGGCACCATGCAGAACATCAATTCCCATACGGTCGAGATTGCGGAGAGCTGGTTGCCCAGCGTGCGCGCGCTCGGCTCGCTTCGGGCCGACATCAACGAGCTGCGCGTCGCGCTCCGTCTGCATCTGATGCAGGACAGCGTTGAGGGCAAGGACGCCGCCGAAAAGCGCTTGGCTTCGCTGCGCGCGCGCATCGACCAGACCCGCAAGGTCTACGAGCCGCTGATCACCTCCGCCGAGGAGCGCTCGCTCTATGGGCAATGGAGCACGGCGTGGGCCGAGTATCTGAACGGCGTGCAGGACGTGATGGCGTTGTCGCGCAAGGGCGTTGGCCGTTTCCCGGCCGACGCCAACGAGCTGCTGCAGACCAAGGTCGCGAAGATGGCCCAGGCCGCCGACCCGCTGCTCCAGAAGGGCATCGAGATGAACAACCGCGGCGCCGAGTTGGAGACCAAGCAGGCCGCCGACAGCTACGCCATGATCTTCCGCGTGCTGGTCGGCATCATCGTGCTCTCGGTCGTGATCGCGATCGGCGCGGCCTATTATCTCGTGCGCGACGTTTCTCGTGGCATTGCCTCGATCATCCGCCCGATGCAGTCGCTCGGGGAGGGCGACCTTTCGGCCGAGGTGCCGCATCGCGGCGAGAAGACCGAGATCGGCTCGATGGCGGATGCGCTGCAGATCTTCAAAGAGGCGCTGATCGCCAAGAAGGTGGCCGACGAGGCCGCTGCGCGCGACGCCGAAGCCAAGATCGAACGCGGCCGCCGTGTCGACGCCATCACCCGCAAATTCGAAGCCATGATCGGCGAGGTCGTCGGGACCGTGTCCTCGGCCTCGACCGAGCTCGAGGCCTCCGCCTCGACGCTGACCAACACCGCGCAGCGCGGACAGGAACTCGCGACCGTCGTTGCAGCCGCCTCCGAGGAAGCCTCGACCAACGTCCAGGCGGTGGCATCCGCTTCGGAGGAGCTGTCGTCCTCCATCACCGAGATCAGCCGCCGCGTGCAGGATTCGGCGCGGATGGCGGCGGAGGCCGTCGAGCAGGCGAGCCGGACCAACGACCGCGTCAACGCGCTGTCGCAGGCGGCGTCCCGCATCGGCGACGTCGTCGAACTCATCAACACCATCGCGGGCCAGACCAATCTGCTGGCGCTGAACGCGACCATCGAGGCCGCGCGTGCGGGCGAAGCGGGCCGCGGATTCGCGGTCGTCGCCTCCGAGGTCAAGGCGCTGGCGGAGCAGACCGCGAAAGCGACCGGTGAGATCGGGGCGCAGGTGTCCGGCATCCAGGCGGCGACGCAGGAATCGGTCAGTGCCATCCAGGAGATCGGCGGCACCATCGAGCGGCTGTCCGAGGTGGCTGCGGCCATCGCCGCCGCCGTCGAGGAGCAGGGCGCGGCGACGCAGGAAATTTCGCGCAACGTGCAGCAGGCCTCGGTCGGCACGCAGGAGGTCTCGTCGAACATCACCAACGTGCAGCGCGGTGCGATCGAGACCGGTGAGGCTTCGACCGAGGTGCTGTCGGCGGCGAAATCGCTGGCGACCGACAGCACCCGGCTCAAGGTCGAGGTCGCGCAGTTCCTGGAATCGGTTCGCGCGGCGTGACCCTCAAATGCTCGTCTGCGGAGCCGGCGGCGGTGCGACCTGCCGCCGGAACAGGATGCGCTGGTAGAGCCAGCCGATCGCGACCAGCACGATGCCGAGGCACATGAATGACAGCGCGCGGTAGACGCCCGTCAGCGTCGACATGTCGATGACGAAGGCCTTCAGGATCGTCAAAGCGATCACGACGGCCGACGCCAGCCGCGCCCGCTCGGAATTGACGAGAATGCCGACGCCGAGCAGCACCACGCCGAAGCCGAGCCAGCCGATCGAATAGGTGTATTGCTCTGCGCCCGTGGTCGCCCCGGCGGAGAGGATCGGGCCGTGATAGAAGCGGCGGATCTCCAGCGTGACATAGGTCAGCGCGAACAAGAGCGCGCCGCCCGCAATCGTGTTGGCGTAGGCCTTGCCGCGCTCGCCAGCCACGGCATAGGACAGCAGCAGCATCAGCACCGCCGGCAGCGCGTAGCCGAGCAGCAGCAGGTTGAACACGGCGCCGCCGATGTCGGTGCGCCACAGCAGCGGGTTCTCCAGGATCAAGAGGCCGAACACGCTGATGAGCCCGCCGATTGCCGTGAGCACGACCGCGCCGACATTGTGCACGACGCTGCGGCTGCGCAGCCTCAGGCGCTCGAGCCCAATCGCCATGGCGAGCATGACGCAGACCTGCAGCGCGCATTCGAGCAGCGACGGTGCATCCGTCATGTTACCGCCGGTCGCAAAATGGCGGATCTCCATGAAGGCGAGCAGCGCGGTGAACAGGATCGCGGCGCTCTCGACCATGCGCAGCGGCGCGTCGTCGGCGCGGCGGCGCAGGAACAGGCTCGCCGCCCAGAACGATGCCGCCGGCAGGCCGTAGCCCCACAACAGCCAGTTGAAGATCGGCGTGGTGCCGACGGCGTCGCCGACGATGCGCGGATCATAGCCGATCCGAGCGGTGACGAGGCCTGCGAAGATCGCGGCCAGCCAGCGCAGGAACGGGATCGGCCGCTGCATCGAGATCCAGGCGGTGCCGAGCGACATCAGCGCCAGTGCGATCGTGAGCCAGCCCTTCTCCAGGGCAAATGTCAGCGCCAGCGCCAGCGCACCGAGCGTGCCGGTCGCGAACAAGGCCGTGGAGATCATGGCGCCCGGCCGGGTCTCGCGGCGCGCAAGGGCTTCGGTGGCAGCGCCAAAGGCGGCGGCGAGCAGCACCGCGAGGATGGCGAACGGAATCGAGCGGTCGAGATGCGCGATGCGTGCGTAGAGTGCGACCAGGATCGCGATCGGCGTCGCGACACCCGCGACCGACCACACCACCGGAATGATCGCCGAGTTCGAACGGCCCTGCGCGAGGAAGCCCGCGATGCCGAAGCCGGCGGCGAAGATCGCCGCCATCACCAGATGCAGCGTCACCGCGCTGTCGATCGCCGTCGGTGCGATGCCGGCGATGGGGCCGCCCGGCAGCACCAGCATGTCGGGATTGGCGCGCACCGCCCATTCGGCGAATACGACGAAGACGGTCGCGGCGGCTGCGCCGAGCGCGCCGGTGGCCGCCGGCGCGCGCCAGGCGACGAGCAACGTCGCGCCGACGAGCACCGCGAAGGCGATCAGCGCCAGGTCCGCATGCGCGCTCGACAGCACGATCAGCATCGCGCCGAACAGATAGGCACCGAGCGAGCCCGACGAGACCGGCTCGATCTCACCGTCCTCGATCGTCGGGCCGAACATGAAGCCGCAGACGACGAGAAGAGCGGCAAGAACGAAGCCTGCGATCACATGGAAAGCGTGCGGCGCAACCTGCAAGTCGCCGGTATCGAGACCCGGAAAGATCCAGAGTACGGCGAAGGCGATCGTGGTGACCGCAAGCCAGCGCCACAGCCGGATACGCGCGAGACCGAAGCTCGCGGCGGTGACGATGGCGAGATAGATATAGAGCGCCCAATAGTCCGGCTTGCCGCTGGCGACGAGGAGCGGCGTCACGAACGCGCCGACCACGCCGAGGCCGGCGAGCGCGGGCCCGTGCAGGAGAGCCGCAGCCAGCGTGCCGAGCGCGACGAGGCCGAGCAGCACGAAGGCGGTCGCGGGGACGAGGAAGCCATAGAGCGCGTAAGCCGCGTAGATGGTCGCAAATGCCACCGCCGTACCGGCCGCGGTGAGGATCGCGGGAATGTTGGCGATCGGCAGCGCGGCGATGTTGGAGATGCTCTCCTTGCGCCGCGACCATTCGCCGGCGCCAAGCAGCGCCAGCGCGAATACGCCGCCAAGGAAGACGCGCACGCCGGGGCCGACCAGGCCGGCCTCGATCGAATAGCGCACCATGAAGAAGCCGCCGAGCGCGAGCGCAAGGCCGCCGATCCACACCACCCAGCGCGTGCCGAGCCGTTCCTCGAAGCCGGGCGCGGGTGCGGGCAGAGGCGGCGTCGCGTCGGCCCCGGTGCTCGCTGCGAGCGGAGGCGGTGAAACATCCCCCGTGACCGGCGGGGGCGGCGCCTCGGCTTCCGCTTCGGCTTGGGGCACAAGCGGCGGCGGCGCTGCGGAAGTCGTCGCGGACGCTTCAGCCCACACATCTGCCGGGATCCGCGGCGGCTGCACGGGCCGCTGCGCGTGGAACGTCGCTTCGAGCGAACTCAGCCGTCGTCGCAGCTCAGCCGCCTGGCTGGAGGCCTTGATCGCGATGATGAAAGCGATGACCGCAATGATCAGCGCGAAGACGTCAAACGGGCCGTCAGACATAAAGCCTCCAGGCAATCGGCGGGCAGGGGCCGATCACACATATCTCGGGTTAGCGCCGGGAGCGTACGCGCAAGCCCGGCGCGGGCCGCTCCTGGAGCACGTCGCGACGGAAGCGGTAGAGCGCCGCCGGACGTCCGCCCGTCTGTGTCGACATCACCCCGGTCGGTTCGACCAGGGCTTCCATTTCGACCAGGCGGCGGAAATTTTGTTTGTGCAGGTGTCGGCCGGAGATCGCCTCCACCGTATACTGCAATTCGGTAAGTGTGAACTCGGCGGGCAAAAGTTCAAAGACCACAGGACGATACTTCAGTTTTGCACGCAGTCGCGCGATCGCTGTCGCAAGAATCCGGCGGTGGTCGAAGCGCATGGATGTGCCGAGCGCGGACGGTGCCTTGCGCGCTAATGCCGCAGGACGGCCGTCGCGCCGCGCTTCCTCGACCAGCCCGGCCTCGTACAGGAGCTCGTAGCGGTCGAGCACGCGCTCCTCGTCCCAGGCCGCGCCCTCGAGACCGAAATAGAACCGCACCCGATCCTTGCGCGGCAATGCGCGCGTCGTCTCCGGCGTCTCCTCTTCGGCCCAGGCGGTCAATGCCGGGATGATGTCGTCCGCGATGATCGCGGGCGGCCCCTCGCGCCGGTCCTCCCAAGGCAGGAAGCGATACCATGGCGCGAAGCTCGCACGCGTGGCTGCGAGGTCGCCGCCGATGGCGCGCGTCAGTGCGAGATAGCCGATCGACACCATGTGCGCGCCGGTGTCGCCGGCCTCGGCATGCCGGCCGCGATCGCCGAACGTGTAGAGCTGTTCGACATAGCCGAGCCGCAGGCCCGTCTGTTCCTCGACCCAGGCCCGCAGGCCAATCTCGAAGGTGCGATGGCTCGGCGCATCGAACGGGCCGAACGGCAGGCCGGCCAGCCCGTCACTGTCGCGCGCGGTGAGGATCAGCGGCTCATGATTCTCGATCGCGACGATCGCGGCAGTCAGGCCGATCTCGATCGGCGTCAGCAGCTTTTCGCTCATGCGATGGCGATCGCGTGAGTGATGGGATAGGAATGCCAATTGATTGGGCCGGTCTCGCCGCGGGGTCGCTGTAACCTCTCCCGCTTGCGGGAGAGGTCGGCGCGCAGCGCCGGGTGAGGGCTTTCTCCTCGAGGGGACTGTCCCGATGCGGAGATACCCTCTCCCCACCCCTCTCCCGCAAGCGGGAGAGGGAGCACACCCACGATTTCGTGCGCAACGATCATTCGAGCTCGATCACGAACGGGCGGCCCTCGACCATCATCGCGCCCGGGCCCATCTCGTCGAGTGCGCGCAGCATGCGGCCGTTGCGCCCCAGCGCACGGTCGGCAAGCCCGACGATGCGGCGGTTCGGCGAGGCGATCGGGGAAGCCGCCCGGATCTTCTTCGCGATCTCGGTCTCGTCGCGATTCGGATTGAGTGCGCACACGGCGGCGAAGGCGCTCGCGGTGGAGCGGCTGATGCCCGCATAGCAATGCACCACCAGCGGCGCGTCGCGATCCCAGCCGCGCACGAAGTTCAGCACCTGCTCGATATGCGTTTCCGATGGCGCGACGAAGCCGTCCATCTCCTCGGTGATGTCGTCCATCGACACCTTGAGATGGTTGGCCGGCAGCACCGACACCGGCCGGGCCACCTGCTCGACATTGGCCATCACGGTCAGCACGTGGCTGGCCTTGGTGAGGCGGACGGTTTCGGGAAGGGCGGCGAGGGAACAGACGTGGATCATGGCGGACCTTTTTCCGCAGATTATAGCGAGCGTTGGCGGTGTGGGCAAAGCGAAGCGCACCCACCACTTTCGTCTCATTTGCGAAAAATGGGTGGGCACGGCGCAAGGGCGCCTTTGCCCGCCCTGCAGGACTCTAACCCACGACAACGATCACGCAAACACTGCGCCAAACCGCTCCAGAAACTGCTTCTCAGCCCGGGCAGCCGTCCAGGGGGTGAGATAGTCGCGCCGGACGTTGTCGGAGAGGCCGGGATCCTTGCCGAACAGGCGCCTGGCCTCGCTCTCGCTGAAGCCGGCGAGCGTCGTCGCCTCCAGATAGGCCGCGCCGCGATCGGCGGCCTTGATCGCCAGCGTGATCTCCTCCGGCAGTACCGGCGGCAGGCCAAAGCGGATGTGGATGGCGCCGAGCAGGCGTTTCTCGACCGCCTTGTAATGACCGTCGAGCACGGCCTTGAATGGCGAGATCATGTCGCCGATCACATATTCGGGCGCGTCATGCAGCAGCGCGGCAAGCCGCATGCGCTGATCCACGCGCGGGCTCTCGTGCCGCATCACGGTTTCGACCAGCAGCGTATGCTGCGCGACCGAGAAGATGTGTGCGCCGATGGTCTGGCCGTTCCAGCGGGCGACACGCGCCAGCCCATGCGCGACGTCGGCGATCTCGATGTCGAGCGGGGAGGGATCGAGCAAATCGAGCCGCCGGCCCGACAGCATGCGCTGCCAGGCGCGGGAAGCCACATCGCGTGACGACTTCCTGGCCGTCATTTGGACTTGAGGCGCGGCTTGCGCTGCGTCTTGCCGCAGCTCGCGTGACAATGGCAGTCGACGAGATGATCGTTGACCATGCCGGTCGCCTCCATGAAGGCATAGACGATGGTCGGGCCGACGAACTTGAAGCCGCGCGAGGACAGCTCCTTGGAGATCTGCATGGAGAGCGGCGTCGAGGCCGGCACGCTCGCGGTGGTCTTGAACTGATTGACCTTGGGCCTTCCGTCCATGAAGTCCCACAGCAATTTCGAGAAGCCGGGGCCCTTCTCCATGATATCAAGATAGGATTTCGCGCTCGATATCGCGCCGTCGATCTTGGCCTTGTTGCGCACGATGCCGGCATCGTTCATCAGCGCGTGAACTTTCTTCTCGTTGTAGCGTGCGATCTTTTCCGGCTGGAATTCGTCGAAGGCTTTGCGAAAATTGTCGCGCTTGCGCAGGATCGTGATCCAGGACAGGCCGGCCTGGAAACCGTCGAGGATCAGCTTCTCGTAGAGCGCGCGGTCGTCATATTCCGGCACGCCCCATTCTGTGTCGTGATAGGCGACGTAGAGCGGATCTTCGCCGGGCCAGGGGCACCGCGTCTTTCCGTCGGCATGCAGGCGAGGGGCGCGGCTCATGCGATGGGCTGCTTGGCCGGAATGCGGACGATGTCAGGTTCCGCCAGCCTCACAGCGAGGCCACCGGCAGTCAACGTCTGTCCCGCATCGAGCGCATCGGCGACGCGGTCGATGCGCACGAGCGCGATACCCTTGCCCTGCGCCGACGAGCCCATCGTGCCGACCGGCTTGTCGCCGGCCATGATGCTGACGCCGGGCTCCGGCGAGGAGTCCTCGAGCAGCACCTTGACGCTACGGGTGCGCGCAGTGCCGCGATGCTGCATGCGCGAGACGACCTCCTGGCCGACATAGCAGCCCTTGTCGAAATCGACGCCGGAAAGGCGGTCCATGTTGGTCTCGTGCGGGAACGCATCGCTGTACGTGAAATCGAGCCCGCCGCGCGGCACGCCGAGCGCGATGCGGTGGGCCTCGTATGCGGCGGCGTCGACGAGCTCGGCGCCGATCAGATCGGACAGCTTCTGTTTGAGGTCTTCAGGGATCAGGATGCGATAGCCGAGGCCTTCATTGCGTGGATCGGCGAAGGCGAGATCGGGCTGGGCCGCGGGCTTGCCGTCCCAGGCCGCGAGCACGCCGAGATCCTCGGACAGGTTTTCCACCGTGACCTTGGCCCGCAGCTTGTAGAATTTCAGCTTGGTGGCGAGGCCGTCGGCAAGCGGCTTCGGGCAATCGATCAGGAACCCGCCGCCATGACCGGCAGGCGCTTCCGTGATCAGAAAATCCACGATGATCTTGCCCTGCGGCGTCAGCAGCGCGCCGAATCGGCCGAGGCCCGGCTTCAGCTTGTCGACATCGGTCGTGACGAGGCCATTGAGGAAGTTGCGCGCATCCTCGCCCGCGACCTTGATCACGCCCCGGTCCGGAAGAAACGCTGATTTCATACGAAAATCTCTTGCGACATGTTGCTCCGGAACGTAAGCCCGCAAGGCAAAAACGACAAGACCTCAAGCCCTGCGCTTGGGGACGAGAGGGGCCTTCAGCCATGACCCAGCGTTTCGACGTGATCCTCAAGGGCGGCACTGTCGTCAACCAGGACGGCGAGGGAGCCCGCGATATCGGCGTCGTCAACGGCCGCATTGCCGAGATCGGCGCGCTGTCGCAGGCTTCCGCCGCAGAGGTGATCGACTGCAAGGGCCTGCACATCCTGCCCGGCGTGATGGATACGCAGGTGCATTTCCGCGAGCCCGGGCTGGAGCAGAAGGAAGACCTCGAGACCGGCTCGCGCAGCGCCGTGATGGGCGGCGTCACCGCCGTGTTCGAGATGCCGAACACCTCGCCATTGACCGTGACCGAGGCCACCTTCACCGACAAGGTGAAGCGCGCTCATCACCGCATGCATTGCGACTTCGCCTTCTTCATCGGCGGCACCCGCGAGAATGTGCAGGACCTGCCGGTGCTGGAGCGTGCGCCGGGCTGCGCCGGCGTCAAGGTGTTCATCGGCTCCTCGACCGGCGCGCTCTTGGTGGAGGATGACGAAAGCCTGCGCCGTATCTTCCAGGTGATCCGCCGCCGCGCCGCATTCCACGCCGAGGACGAATATCGCCTCAACGACCGGAAATCGCTGCGTATCGAGGGCGACACGCGCTCGCACCCGGTGTGGCGCGACGAGACTGCGGCGCTGATGGCGACGCAGCGGCTGGTGAAGCTCGCGCACGAGACGGGCAAGCGCATCCATGTGCTGCATATCTCGACCAAGGAAGAGATCGAATTTTTGCGCGACCACAAGGACGTCGCCTCCTGCGAGGCGACGCCGCATCATCTCACGCTGGTTGCGCCTGAATGCTACGAGCGGCTCGGCACGCTGGCGCAGATGAACCCGCCGGTGCGCGGCGCCGATCACCGCGCCGGGATCTGGCGCGGCATCGAGCAGGGCATCATCGACGTGCTCGGCTCGGACCACGCCCCGCATACGCTCGAAGAGAAGCAGAAGACCTATCCGGCCTCGCCCTCCGGCATGACCGGCGTGCAGACGCTGGTGCCGCTCATGCTCGACCACGTCAATGCGGGTCGGTTGTCGCTGGCGCGTTTCGTCGATCTCACCAGCGCCGGCCCCGCGCGCCTCTACAACATGGCCTGCAAGGGCCGCATCGCCGCCGGCTACGACGCCGACTTCACGGTCGTCGATCTCAAGCGCAGCGAGACCATCACCAACAAATGGGTCGCGTCCAAGGCCGGCTGGACCCCCTATGACGGCGTCCGCGTCACCGGCTGGCCCGTCGGCACCTTCATCCGCGGCCGCCGCGTGATGTGGCAGGGCGAGCTCGTGACGGCCTCGCAAGGTGAGTCGGTGCGGTTTCTGGAGACGTTGAGGGCGTAGGGATTGCAGGTAACACAAGCGTCCCGCGCCCCCGCGCGTCGTCCTGGCGAAAGCCAGGACCCATTCCCCCGGCTGCATTTTGTTGCGAAGATGGGTGGCTACGCTTGTGCGCCACAACTTGATCCTGTGGCAATGGGTCCTGGCTTTCGTCAGGACGACGCTGAGGGAGGAGTGAATGACCCAACCGACACCCCTCGTCACAACCGAGCAACTCGCAGCCCAGCTCGGCGATCCCAACCTGCGCCTCTACGACTGCACGACCTACAACGAGCCGGTGCCACCAGGCAGCGATGTGCCCTATCGCGCGGTGCCCGGCGACAGGACGTTCGAGGCGGGCCACATCCCGGGCGCGGATTTTCTCGACCTGCAAGGCGAGTTCTCCGACGCCGCCGCGCAGCAGTTCTTCATGATGCCTGATCTGGCCCAGCTGGAGGCCGCCTTCGGCCGCCACGGCCTCGATGCATCCAGGTCCGTCGTGCTCTACAGCATCGGCACCATGATGTGGTCGACGCGGTTCTGGTGGATGCTGCGCTCGCTCGGCATCGATGCGCGCGTGCTCGATGGCGGCCTCGACAAATGGAAGGACGAGGGGCGCCCGATCGTAACAGGCGCGCCGAAGGGTTATCCCGCCACGACCTTCAAGGCCACGCCGCGCGCAGGTTTCTTCGTCGACAAGAATGCAGTGAAGGCGCGGCTCGGCGATCCCGCGACTGTTATCGTCAACGCGCTCGGTCCGCAGTTTCATCGCGGCCTCGAGCCGAGCCGCTACGGGCGGCCCGGCCGCGTTCCCGGCAGCGTCAACGTTCCCGCGGCAACGCTCACCAATGCCGACAAGACGCTGACGACGCTCGCCGATGCCGAAGCCAAATTCGCCGCGGCAGGCGTCACCCGCGACAAGAATGTGATCTGCTATTGCGGTGGCGGCATCTCGGCGACGATCGACCTGCTGCTGCTGACGCAGCTCGGTTACGACAAGCTGACGCTCTATGACGCCTCGATGGGCGAGTGGGCGAGGGAACCGGCGCTCCCGATCGAGACGGATTAGGACTCCGGGGGGAGGCCAGAAAGTTGGGAACCTTTCCCTTGGGGCGGCATCCAATGTCCGGACGAAGCCAAACGAGCAGGTGACCGCCATGCCACGGACCGCAGCCGGCCTATCCGCCGGCGCCAAAACATCGGAAATCCGGACCTTGGAAGCCGAGCTGGTCGAGCGGGCGCGGGGCCGTGACGAGGCCGCGTTACGCGAGATCATGCAGGCCAACAACCGCAGGCTCTATCGTCTGGCGCGCGGAATTCTGCGCAGCGACAGCGAAGCCGAGGATGTCGTTCAGGAAACCTATGTCCGCGCCTTCACCCATCTCGACGGCTTCCGCGGCGAGTCCGGGCTGTCGACCTGGCTGTCGCGCATCGCAATCAACGAGGCGCTTGGCCGGGCGCGAAGCGCCAGGCCGCATGTCGAGCTCGGCTCGGTGCCCGAAGCGATGCTCGAGGCGCAGATCATCAAATTTCCCGTTTCTTCCGCAGGCGATCCGGAAAGGACCATGGCCCAACGTGAAATCCAGCGCGTCGTCGAGCGCGCCATCGATGAGTTGCCGCATGTCTTCCGCATGGTCTTCGTCGCACGCGTCATGGAAGGCATGAACATCGAGGAGACCGCCGAGCTGCTCGGCGTCAAGCCCGAGACCGTGAAGACGCGGCTGCACCGTGCGCGGACCATGCTGCGCGAGAACGTCGAGAAGGAGATTGGTCCGGTGGTGATGGATGCGTTCCCGTTCGCCGGGTGGCGCTGCGAGCGGCTGACCGTGTCAGTGCTGAAGCGGCTCGGCATCGGCGGCTGAAGTTTTTTCGGGAACGTTCGCGCCAGAGTCCCATCCAACGCCTGTGAAGCAACGCGCCGGCAAAGCGTCCGGCACCACAGGAGTGTCAAACCATGTTCGTTCGTTGGAGCGCGGCGATCGCCGCTGCAATTTTGTTGTCGAGCCCCGCGCTGCTGCAAGACGCCAGAGCAGCCGACAAGCCGACCGATCCGCAGATCGCCCACATCGCCTACACCGCGGGCGTGATCGATATCAACGCAGCCAAGCAGGCGCAGAAGAAGGCCAGGAACAAGGACGTGAAGGCGTTTGCCGAGGACATGCTGCGCGACCACGAGGCCGTCAACAAGCAGGCGCTCGCGCTGGTCAAGAAGCTGAACGTCACGCCTGAAGACAACGACACCAGCAAGGCGCTGTCGAAGCAGGCGAGCGATAAGCTCGCCGAACTCGACAAGCTGAGCGGTGCGGCGTTCGACAAGGCCTATGTCGCGAACGAGGTCGCCTACCACAAGACGGTCAACGGCGCGCTGGAAACCCAGCTCATTCCGTCCGCCAGCAATGCCGAACTGAAGAGCCTGCTGCAGACCGGCCTGAAAATCTTTCAGGGCCATCAGCAGCACGCCGAGCACGTCGCGGCGGAGCTGAAATAGGGAGGCGATGATGCCGGGACGATTGTCCGCGATCGCGACAGCGGTCCTGCTCGTGGCGTTGGCCGTCCCGGCGCACGCTGCGACCATAGAGATCACGATGGAGAATCTCGAAGTGTCGCCGAAAGACGCTTCGGCGAAGGTCGGCGACACCATTGAATGGATCAACAAGGACGTCTTCGCCCACACTGCGACGGCCAGGAACGGCGATTTCGACGTCAACCTGCCGGCGAAAAAATCAGGGACGTTGGTTCTCAAGAAGGCAGGCACGATCGACTACTACTGCCACTATCATCCCAACATGAAAGCGACGCTCAAGATCGAGCCGTGACGGGCTGGGGAGCGCATTCCCACATGCAGCGGAAATTGGCCCCGCCCGCATGGCGGGGGCATTTTCGGCAAGGCTTACTGCCTGGAGAAAGACTTACTGTCTGGAAATGTCGACCGAGAATTCGCCGTTGCGGATTCGGCCGGGAAAGCCTTCGACGAACTTCGCCACCGCGTCCTCGCCATAGGTGCCGACGAGCTCGGCAAGGGCCGCGAACAGGCTCGCCTGCGCCAGGCAGTCGCCGTCGACGCCATCATGGCGTGCTTCGGCCCAGGCCTCGTTGAGATAGCTCAGTGCGGCCTGTTTCTGCTCGTGATCGGGCAGCGGCGCGCGTGCGGGGGCGTAGGACACTGGATGGCTCATGAAACTCGTCGGGGCTGGGGCGCGATCCACGGCGATGCGCTGTGCGAGAGGTGTAGCACGCGGGTTAACGCCCGCTAGGCCACATCTTTAGGAACGGTTAACGGCTGTGTACAAAGTCGATGACAGGGTTCCCGCCGCTGTCATTCCGGGGCGCGCGCAGCGCGAGCCCGGAATCCATCTGGTCGCAGAGACGGTGGAAGAATGGATTCCGGGCTCGCGACTTTGTCGCGCCCCGGAATGACGAATGGAGAGTTCAGTTCGCGTAACGCGCCGTGAGATCGCGCGAGATCTTCGCGCCTTCCTCGATGTAGCGGCGGATCGCCACCGTCGCGGCCGGCGTGCAGCTCCGGTAGGTCTGCTGGAAACCGTTATAGCCGCGGTTGAAACCGGCGATCATGCGGGTACGGCGTTCGCCGGCGGGGGTTTCGGCATCGATCAGCGCCTGCATCTCGCTGCGCCATTTGTTGCCCTCGTTGGACCCGCAGATGCCGCGCAGATAGTGCAGCCCGCCGAGGATCTCCGCCAGCCGCTGCAAATCGCCGTCAAACGGCGCTGCCCCGTCCTGAGCCCTCGTGGGCACCGAGGCGCAGGCGAGAATCAGGGCAAAAATGGCCAGAAATCGCGTCGACATCGGCCGGGTGTATGCCTCCTCGGGGCCGTGGACGCAAGGCGGGGCCGTCAGGGGCCGATCAGCCCGCGGGCAGACTGGATGACCTCTTCCAGCCCGCCGGTCAGCTTGAGGTCGCCAAGGCTCGCCAGGGCCTCCGGGGCGATCCAGCGGTAGTCGTCGAGCTCGTCGTTGAGAACCGGCTCCCGGGCCACCCAGCGGGCGGCAAAGGACATGATCAGATAGTGGCCGGCGCCCGCCGCGGCCGGCAGCACTTCGCGCCAGCCCGCGAGCCCAACGATGTCGATATCGAGCCCGGTCTCCTCGTCGATCTCGCGCGCCAGCGCCTGGTGCAGCGATTCGCCGAATTCGACCCGGCCGCCCGGCAGCGAATAGAACCCCTTTGCCGGCGAGCGTGCGCGACGGGTCAGAAGCACCTTGCCGTCTCGAAAAATCGCGGCACTGACCGCGATCTGGGGACGGGAGGGCTGAACGATCGCAGCCATGACTTCACCTGCTCGGGCCTAGTTCGCCATGATGGTGTCGATGTCGGCTTCCGCGCCGCCATTGATGATGCCGCCGCAGGCCGCGATCAGCGGCTTGACCCACTGGGCGGCCTGCTCGGCGAGGCGCACGCGGGTCGTGTCCTTCTCGACCTCGCGCATGGCCGAGCCGACCGCCGTCAGGATCGAGGTCATGGTGTCGGTGAGGTGGTCGAACTGGGCGCGCACGTTCGGGTCGGCCTTTTCATAGGCCTCGATCGCCAGATCCCGGGCCTTGAAATTCGAGGCGGTGAAATGCTCGGCATAGGACAGCGGCGACCAGGTCAGAAAATCTTCCGCGCATTCCGGCATGTCCGGCACCATTTCCAGCAGCATCACGGCTTCATTGAAATGGTTGAGATAGTCGGTGGCAAGCCCGGTCCGCGGGTTGATGTTGGCCACGCGCAGCCGCTCGGCCCAGGCCGCGGCCTCGGGCGCCGTCTGTCCATGCATTCGCGCCGGCTGGGAGACCGTTGAGCTCATCTGCCGCAGTGTTAACGTTCGGGGTTAAAAGGACCTGAACGGACCCTATATAGGCCCTTGAGGATGTGTGGACGCTTCGTCATAACTTCGGCCCCCGCGGCTTTGCGGCAACTGTTCGGCTACATCGAGCAGCCGAACTTCCCGCCCCGGTTCAACGTGGCCCCGACACAACCGATTCCGGTCGTGCTGGCCGAGAACGGCGCGCGCCATTTTCGCCTGATGCGCTGGGGTTTGCTGCCGGGCTGGGTCAAGGATCCCCGCGGGTTTACGCTCCTGATCAATGCGCGTTCCGAGACGGTGCTGGAGAAGCCCGCCTTCAAACGCGCGATTCGCCGGCGCCGCGGCCTGATTCCGGCCGACGGCTATTACGAATGGAAGACGGAGGATGGCCGCAAGCAGCCCTTCTTCATCCATCGTGCCGACGGCGCGCCGCTCGGCTTTGCCGCATTGTTCGAGACCTGGGTCGGGCCGAACGGCGAGGAGCTCGACACGGTCGCGATCGTCACGGCGGCCGCAGGCGAGGATCTCGCCACGCTGCATGATCGCGTGCCCGTCACCATCAGTCCGCGCGATTTCGAGCGCTGGCTCGACAGCCGCAGCGATGACGTCGATGCCGTGTTGCCGCTGATGACCGCGCCACCAATCGGCGAATTCACCTGGCACCCGGTCTCCACCCGCGTCAACCGCGTCGTCAACGACGACGACCAGTTGCTCCTGCCGATCTGCGCGGAAGAGATGGAGGCGGAGGCGCCGAGGAAGAAGGTGGTGCGGAAAGCGGCGGCCGGGTCGGCCGATGACGGGCAGGGGTCGTTGTTTTAGGCGGCTTCGCCCTTACACGATCTCCCTCGCCCGCAACGCTGCGATCTCCGCCGCGTCGAACCCCAGTTCGCCCAGCACCGCGTCCGTATCCGCCCCCAGCTCCGGCGCCATGCGGTCCAGCCTGCCGCCGCCATGCGCGAGCTTGAATCCGCTGCCGGCGAAACGAAGGCGGCCGTAGGGCGTATCGAGTTCCTGGATTGCGCCGCGCGCCTTGATCTGCGGATGGTCGATCACTTCCTCGACCTTCCAGATGCTGGCGCAGGGCGCGCCGGCATCTTCCAGAATGGTCTCCCATTCGCGCGCCGGCCTGGCCGCGAGTGCCTGTTCGATGATGGTGCGCAGCGCCGGCTCGTTCTCGTTGCGCGCAAACCAGTCGGCAAAGCGCGGATCGCTGAGCGTGTCCTCACGGCCGAGCGCCGACATCAGCGCGCGATATTGCTTCTCGTTGTTGACGGCGAGCAGGATGTGACCGTCGCCGCATCTAAACAAATTCGCCGTGGTCCTGCGGCTGACGGCTTGGTTGCCTGACAGCTGCTGGCGATGGCCGGCAACCGACCAGTCCGCGATCTGCCCCGACAGAAACGCCATCGTCGCCTCCAGCATGGAGACGTCGATGAGCTGGCCCTTGCCGGTGCGATCGCGCTGGTATAGCGCGCTCGACACGCCGAACGCAGCCGTGGCGCCCGACAGCACGTCACACACGGCAAAGCCGGCGCGGGTCGGTCCGGTTTCGGGATGACCCGTGATCGCCATGATGCCGGACAGCGCCTGCATCTTGCCGTCATAGCCGGGGCGCAGCCGATCCGGACCGGTCTGGCCGAAGCCTGATACCGCGCAGTAGATCAGCTTCGGATTGATCGCGGACAGCGCCTCATAGCCGATGCCGAGCTTGTCCATCACGCCGGGGCGGAAATTCTCCATGACCACGTCGACCTGCGCGGCGAGCTTCTTCACGATCGCGATCGCATCCGGCTTTTGCAGATCGAGCGTCAGGCTGCGCTTGTTGCCGTTGATGGCCTGGAACGCCGGCGCGAGGCCGCGCTCGGCCCATTCGCGCGAGAGCGGCGTGCGGCGCATGTCCTCGCCCTCGCGCCGCTCGACCTTGATGACGTCGGCGCCCAGCAGCGCGAGCTGGTAGCTTGCATAGGGGCCGGCCAGCACTTGCGTGAAGTCCAGGATCTTCACGCCCTCGAACGGTCGCGTCACGTCGCTCTCCCTTTTTTTTGTCGTCGGAGGACGTCAGGCGGCGCGGTTGCCGCGCGCGATCTCCTTCTGCTTGTCGAATTCGGCACGGCGGCGCGCCAGCTCTTCGGCTGAGAGCTGCGCGACGTTGTTGTAGTCGAGCTTCCAGGAGGCGTCCTCGCTCCAGCGCAGCGGCGACTGCATCGTGGTCTGCGGGCCGCTTGCGGTCTCCAGCAATCTGAGTGCCAGCTCGAGCGTCTGTGCCTGCGAGGCGACGTCGTGCGGCTTGCCGGCGGAATTGCCGAGCGGGAAATCCGAGAACAGGAAGCGCGGCACGGCGGCGTGCTCGATAATGTCCTTGGCGCAACCCATGATCACGGTCGGAATGCCGTTGGCCTCGAGATGCCGCGCCACCAGCGCCGTGGTTTGGTGGCAAACCGGGCAGTTCGGCACCAGCACGGCGACATCGACCTTGTCAGCAAGGCAGCGCGCCAGAATCTCCGGCGCGTCGGTGTCGAGGGTGACGCGATGGCTGCGGTTGGTCGGCGCGCCGAAGAAGCGCGGGGCCACCTCGCCGATGCGCTCCGCAGCGCTCGCCTTCAACAGCTGCGGCAGCGGAAACCAGGTGCCGTTGTCGGTGGCCGTGGTGTGCTTGCGGTCGTAGCCGATATGGGAGATGCGAAGGTCGTGCTGCTTCGAGGTATCGCCGTCATAGACCTGGTAGAATTTGGCGCCGCCATTATACGCCGCGCCCGGCCCCTGGTCGCCCTTGGTGGGATCGTAAGGCGCGGCGGTCGTGATGATGGTGACGCGCGATTGCGACAGCGGCTTCTTCAGCGGCTGGAACGGCGCCTCGGTGTAGTGGGCCCAGCGATACGCCGTGGTGTAGCCAATCGCGGCGTAATAGTCCCGCGTGCGCTGCATATAGGGCACGGGGGCGTCATAGTCGGGCGCAAAGCCGAATTCGTCGTCGCGCGAAGCGGACATGGGGCGCGTCTCCTGGTTCTTGTTGGCGACAGACTAGAGATAGTCGGGGGTGAGCTCAACGGGGGCCGGGGCGATGCAGGTCAGAATTGCAGCGCTGATAGAGCGAGTCCGCTTTTTCCCCTCTCCCCTTGCGGGAGAGGGTGGCTCGCCGCGAAGCGGCGAGACGGGTGAGGGGTCTCTATCCGCATGCAACTGAGCTCGTGGAGACGTACCCCTCATCCGGCGCTTCGCGCCACCTTCTCCCGCAAGGGGAGAAGGAAGGAAGACAGCCTACCGAAACACATGCAGCGCCGCGTATTGCAGCAGCATGATTGCCTTGGCGTCGATGATGCGGCCGTCCGCGATCATCGAAAGCGCCTCTTCGATGCCGAGCTCCAGCACCTCGATGTCCTCGCCTTCATGTTCGAGGCCGCCGCCGTCGCTGACCCGCATCTCCGGTTCGTATTCGGCGACGAAGAAATGCAGCTTCTCGGTGATGGCGCCGGGGCTCATGAACGCCTCGAACACCTTGTGGACGTGGTGCAGGCGATAGCCGGTTTCCTCCTCGGCCTCGGCGCGGATGCGCATTTCGGGCGAGGCGTCGTCCAGCACGCCGGCGGCCGCCTCGATCAGCAGATCGTCGTAGCCGCGAATGAACGCCGGCAGGCGGAATTGCTTCACCAGGATCACCGTACGGCGTGCCAGATTATACGGCAGCACGGCCGCGGCGTTGTCGCGCTCATAGGTCTCGCGGTGCTGCGTCTGCCATTCGCCATTGGCGCGCCGGTACTCGAACGTCGTGGTCTTCAAGGTTGTCCAGCCGTCCGAGAGCACGCGGACGTCCTTGATGCGGACGCGGTCGGAAATCGTCATGCTTCGATCTCAATTGCTTGGCGTTGTGGTGCGGCCGTCGAGCCACTTCTGGAACATCACCGAGGTCGATTCCTCGAAACCCAGAGACTGGTAGAACGCATTGGCCTGCTCATTCCCGCGCCGGACCAGGAGCTGGAGCTTCAGAATTCCAGCCCGGCGCAGCCAGTCTTCGGCGGCGGCCATGACGACGCGGCCGTAGCCACGCTTCTGGCTCTCCGGATCGACGGCGACGTAATAGACCCAGCCGCGATGGCCGTCATGGCCGACCATGACGGTGGCGACGATGGCGCCGGCCTCGCGGCCGAGCAGGATCGTGGAATTATCGCGCCGCCGCGCCAGCGCGATGTCGGCATGCGGATCGTTCCACGGCCGCGTCAACCCGCAGCGCTGCCACAGCGCGACCACAGGCTCGACATCCGCGTCGGTGATCGCGCCGATCGTGAGCGCACTCACAGCACTTTGCCCGGGTTCATGATTCCAAGCGGATCGAGCATCGCCTTGAGCTGCCGCATCAGCTCGATTGCGGTCTTGTCCTTCACGTCGGGCAGCTCGTCGCGCTTGAGCACGCCGATGCCGTGCTCGGCCGAGATCGAGCCGCCCATGCGCAGCACGATGGCGAACACGACCGCGTTCATCTCGTGCCAGCGCGCCAGATAATCCGCGGTGTTGGCGCCGATGGGCTGGCTGACATTGTAGTGCAGATTGCCGTCGCCGAGATGGCCGAACGGCACCGGTCGCGCGCCGGGGATCAGCTTCACCACGGCTTCATTGGCCTCGGCGATGAAGGCCGGCACGGTGGCCACCGGCACGGAGATGTCGTGCTTGATCGAGCCGCCCTCCGGCTTCTGCGCCGACGACATCTCGTCGCGCAGCTTCCAGAAGCCGGCGCGCTGGGTGAGATTGGCCGCGATCACCGCGTCGTCGACGATCTCGTCCTCCATGGCGCGGCCGAGGATCGTTTCCAGCGGCGTGCGGGCGTCGTCGCCTGGCGACGACAATTCCATCAGCACGTACCAGTCATGCTTCTGCGCGAGCGGATCGCGCACGTCGATGCCGTGGCGGATCGAGAAATCGACCGCCATCTCCGAGAGCAGCTCGAAGCTCGTCAGCGCATTGGCGGCCTCGCTTTGCGCGATCGCCAGCAGCTTCAGTGCGGCCTCCGGCGACTTCAGCCCGACGAAGGCGGTCTCGATCGACCGCGGCTTCGGAAACAGTTTTAGCGTCGCCGCCGTGATGATGCCGAGCGTGCCTTCCGCGCCGATGAAGAGATTGTGCAGATTGTAGCCGGTGTTGTCTTTCTTCAGCTTCGACAGCACGTTGAGCACGCGCCCGTCCGCCAGCACCACCTCGAGCCCCAGCGCCATCTCGCGCGCGACGCCATAGGCGAGCGCGGCGGTGCCGCCGGCATTGGTCGAGAGATTGCCGCCGATGGTGCAGCTGCCTTCCGCGCCGAGCGAGAGCGGAAACAGCCGGTCGACTTCGGCGGCCTTCTGCTGCGCGATCTGCAGCACCACGCCGGCCTCGCAGGTCATGGTGTTCGACGCAGTGTCGATCTCACGGATCTTGTCGAGCCGCCGCAGCGACACCACCACCTCGCCATTGTGCGGCGTCTGGCCCCCGACCAGCCCGGTGTTGCCGCCCTGCGGCACCAGCGCGATTTTGTGCTCGGAGGCGAGCTTGCAGATCGCGGCGACTTCGGCGGTCGAGCCGGGGCGCAGCACCAGTGGCGAGCGGCCGTGGAACAGATTGCGCTCCTCGGTGACATAGGCCTCGATGTCGGCCGCATCGGTGATGGCGTGCCTCTCGCCGACGATTCTGCGGAATTGTTCGATCAGCTCGGGCGCTAGCGGTGGGGTCGCGGAATGATTGACGTTCATTGTCTTGTCTCTTGCTTCGCTCTTATCGCGCGACCGCCGCCCGGCGCAGCCGGTCGTTGATCGCTTCGCCCAGATCCTGTTCGGGGATCGCCATCACGGCGATCGCCCGCGGCCCCCCGGCATCGAGGGCGCGAAGATAGCCGAACAGATTGGCGGCGGCTTCATCGAGATCGCCGGTGGCCGACAAATTCATGACGGCAGCGGCGGCCTCCACGCCGGGCAGGCGCGCGGGGCCGAACGCCAGCAGGGCTTCGCCCGGCGCGACGTCCTGCGCATTGAGCCGTACATGGGCACGCGGCGCGTAATGCGAGGCCAGCATGCCCGGCGCCAGCGGCTGGCTGTCGTCACTGTCGGCCTCCGCAGGCAGTCGCGCCAGCGCTGCGCCGAGCACGGCCTCGATCCGCTCGCGTGCCAGCCCGCCGGGCCGCAGCAGCATCGGCGCCGCAAAGCAGCCGACGATCGTCGATTCGACGCCGACCGTAACCGGCCCGCCGTCGACGATCAGGTCGATCCGCCCCGCAAGGTCGCCCTCGACATGGGCGGCCAGCGTCGGCGAGACGTGGCCGGAGAGGTTGGCGGACGGCGCCACCACCGCCCCGCCAAAGGCGCGCAGGATCGCCTGCGCCACCGGATGGGCCGGAATGCGGATCGCGACCGTGTCGAGGCCCGCGGTGGCAAGCTCGGCCACCGGGCAGTTTTCCGTCTTGGGCACCACCAGCGTCAGCGGCCCCGGCCAGAACGCCTCCGCAAGGCGCAAGGCGCAGGCGTCGAATCGCCCGATCCTGCGCGCGGCCGCGAGGTCGGCGACATGCGCGATCAGCGGATTGAAGGCCGGCCGCCCCTTGGCGGCGTAGAGATGGGCGATCGCGCTGGCATTTCCGGCATCCGCCCCGAGCCCGTACACCGTCTCGGTCGGGAACGCGACCAGCCCGCCGGCGGCCAATGTCCGGGCGGCAGCTTCCGCGCCGGCCGCGCCGGCCGGTAAAATCAGCGTTTCAAGACCCGTTTTCACAGGGATAAGATTCCTCAGCTCGGCCGCTTGCGGTGCGCCAAACCCGACGCTATAAGCCGGCCTCTTGTCGGAGTGTGGCTCAGCCCGGTAGAGCACTGCGTTCGGGACGCAGGGGTCGCAGGTTCGAATCCTGCCACTCCGACCATTCTTCCAAAAGTCGACGTTTTTCTAGAGGCTCGTTCCCAAAGGCTTGGCGGACCGGCCGCCGGGCGCCCGGGAGCGTCTTTTTGCAACGATTTTCAGGGCGGGTCCACGGCCGATTTGGCCGGACAGGGCCGCGTGTGCGAGCGGCATGGCTCGGCGTTTGGCCGATATCGATAATTCGGCGTTGCAAGCCTCGGTCCGAGGCCTATCGCCGCGCCACCAGCACACCGATCATAAACGCAATCATCAGCGCCGGCAGCGGCGCCTCGCGGACCATGCCGCGAACGATTTGTGTCCAATGCTGCTCCGGGACGAGGTTCGGAGACCTGATCTCGGGCGCTGGCTTGATGCCCCATTCGGAGGCAAGCTCGGCGATCTCGCTTGAGGCGAGCCGCACGCCGTCGCGGACGCGGAAGATGGCGGCGTCCGCGCGCTCGCGCGGCGCTAGCAGCATCATCGTCGTGACGGCCGTACGCAGGGTCATCTCGCCGTAGCCTTGCAGCCTGACCGATTCCTCGGGGTCGGACGTCATCGCAAATACCTCCCAGCGCCAAATGCTCTACAGCGCCAAATCCCTTACAGCGCGAAGTGGCGCGCGATGGTGAATGCCATCGTCGCGCACAGGACCAGCGTGGATACCGCGCCGGCCACGCCGCGCGCGAGATCGGCCCGCGTCAGGTGCCTGGTCATGATTTTGCTCCATGCTCGGCATGGCAATGGCGGGGAGGCGGCGTTGGTTCCTTGCGCAACGGGCGAATCGCGAACGCCGGCTACTTCCGCAGCAGTTCGCTCAGCGCGGCCGTCGCCTCGGCGCAGCGGATGTCGTCGATCTCGCGCGACAGGCTGAGCGCGCTCGATCTGAGCTCTTCGACTTTCCAGCTCTCGGGGTGCTGGGTCTCCAGTTGAGCGAGCCGCTTGTTCAGCTCGTCCAACCTGGTTTGCAATTGTTCGACGCTGGCGGCCCCATTCACCACCCAGACTCGTTGCGCACGCATCGTAGTTCCCCTGCTCGTCTCACGGCGTTGTGAGAGGGGTTCGTGGCCGCAATGGGAATTAGTTTTGTCCGGCTTCAGACGGACGGGAACCGTTGCAGATTGGCAACGCGAGTTCCTTCGCGTTGACCGGGAGCTACCGCCGTCGCGCGCATTAGGCCGCGCGCGGCCACTCGGTCGATCGCTTTTCAAGCCGGCTTTCGAGAATGGCGATGCTCACCCGGATGTTGTCGCGGCGGGCCTGCAGGTTCTGCGCCAGCATGGGGTAGGCGACGTTCCGGGGATCGGAGATTCCAGCCTTCCGTTCTTCCTCCAGAATGTCGGCGTCGATCATTTGCATGCGCCAGCGCAGATCGGAGATCAATGCATGGAGCTGTGTCGGCATGGTCGCTTCGAAACGGGACGTCGGGTGCATGATCGCCTCACGATGAGACAGACCCACTGCGGGTCTGAGGGATTTGACTCCCGTGCAGCAAGTGGAATGCCAGTGCGCCGGCTGAGCGAGTTCCTCTCCTGCAATTGCGCGACGTCGCGCCGGAACGATTACCACTCTTTCCCGTTGCTGGAGGGGCCTCGACAACGAGGCGATCGAGGGACCCATGCCGCTCATCCGCTATTTCGTCTTCACCGGCGGCGCTCTGATCGCCCTGCTGTACCTTGCTGACTACTACATGGCTGGTCCCGTGAGCGCCGCTGCCGACACCGGGCCGGACCTCTCGATCGCCCGGATTCATTCTGCGCAGACATGGCCGGAGAAGATCGTCTTCGACACCAACGTGCGACAGATTCCGTTGACCAAAACTGTGGCGTCATCGACATCCGAGGCGGCGCCGCCGGCCGCGCCGGAAGGTACGCGCCAGGCATATGCGATGGCGGCGCAGCCCGCCGCGGAGCTCAAGGCTTCGGACGCCAAGGCGTCGGACTCCAAGGCTTCGGAGCCGAGGCAGGCCAAGGCGGCCGCTCCGAACAGGCGCGTCGCGGAGCGGCATCGTCGCCGCCAGCCGTCGCGCATGGCGGCGCGCAGTCAGTTCTTCAACGAGCCCCTTGCCGCAGAATGGTGAGTGGCGCGTCCCGCGTGACGGTCGGGCTGCCTCTCGGTTGGGCACCGTGCCGGACAGCGAGGCTGTGCGCGCGACGCATCGCACGATAGTCTCTGCCGCGACCTGACCCGGGAAGCGGACGAGGAAAGATTCGTGGCGAGATTTGTGACGATCGCGGCCGGCCAGCTTGGCCCTGTGGCGCGGACCGAGACGAGAACCGCCGTCGTGGCGCGCCTGATGGCCTTGATGCGCCAGGCCCACGCCAACGGCTGCGACCTGATCGTCTATCCTGAGTTGGCGCTGACCACGTTCTTTCCGCGCTGGTATTTCGAGGATCAGGCGGAGATCGACAGCTTCTTCGAGCGCGAGATGCCGGGGCCGGAGACCAGAGCCCTGTTCGATCTCGCGCGCGAGATCGGCATCGGATTTTACCTTGGCTATGCCGAGCTGACGGTCGAGGCCGGACTTGTCAGGCGCTACAACACCTCCATCCTGGTCGATCGAAGCGGCGCCATCGTCGCCAGATATCGCAAGGTGCATTTGCCCGGTCATGCCGAGCACGAGCCCTGGCGCGAATTCCAGCATCTGGAAAAGCGCTATTTCGATCCGGGCAGCAGTTTCGGCGTGACCGAGGCCTTTGGCGGCGTGATGGGGATGGCGATCTGCAATGACCGCCGCTGGAGCGAGACCTATCGGGTGATGGGCCTGCAGGGCGTCGAGATGGTGATGATCGGCTACAACACGCCGGTGCACAATCCGCCCGCGCCCGAGCATGACGATCTCTCGCTGTTTCACAATCAGCTGGTGATGCAGGCCGGCGCCTATCAGAACGGCACCTTTGTGGTCGGCGTCGCCAAAGCGGGTGTCGAGGAGGGCGTCGACCACATCGGCGGAAGCTGCATCATCGCGCCCTCCGGCGAGATCATCGCGCGATGCACGACCAAGGGCGACGAGATCGCGCTCGCCCGCTGCGATCTCGATCTCTGCAATTCCTACAAGCGCACCACCTTCAATTTCGACGTTCACCGTCAGCCGCAGGCCTACGGGATGATCGTCGAACGAAAGGGCGTGACACTCATGGCCGACGGAACGCCGGTGCGAACGAAGGAGTGAGGCTTCGTAGCCCGGATGGAGCGCAGCGCAATCCGGGGCCGCTCGCCCGGCGTTCGGCACCTTCCCGGATTACGCTTGCGCTCCATCCGGGCTACGGGACCGCGCCTGTGTCGCTCCGCTGTCAATCCGCCGCCGCAAAATATTCCACTTTACCGAAATTCGGAAACGGCGTATGTGTCGTCCATCCCGGCTCATCCTTGAGGGGCGATCTCG